>JBAZXE010000042.1:0-17234 GCA_041659985.1 Thermoplasmatota archaeon
GCGTGGTGCGCAGCTTGTCGAAGTAGCCGGTGCGCAGGTCGACGATGAGGGCCGCCGTGGAGTTGGCCATGCCAACGAACACGGTGAACAGCATGATGGCGGGCGCGATGTAGGCCCGGTAGTTGACGTCCGGCCAGGCCTGCGTGAAGGCGGGCAGCTTGGTGATGCTCTCGAAGAGGCTGCCGAAGAGCAGGAGCTGGATGACGGGCATGACGATGCCGAAGACGAGGACGACGGGGATGCGCGGCAGTTGGCGCATGTTGCGGCCGTACATCAGCCAGAAGTTGCGGATGGCGCCCATCAGGCCTTCACCTCGCGGGGGGCGCGGGCGGCGGCTTCCTTGGGCAGGCGGCGGTGCAGTTCCTGCGCGACGTTGGCCTCGGGTTTCTTCTCGGCGTCCGAGAAGCGCGCGCCAGTGTATTGCAGGAACACGTCCTCCAGGGTCGGGGTCAAGACGCGCGTCTCACGGACGGCGATGCCGTGCTCGGCGACGACCTGGAGCGCAGGCAGCAGCGCCTTGGAGCCGTCCTTGACGCGGATGTCCATGGTGCCCTCCTCGAAGGTGACGTTGTGGGCGCCGAAGGTGCGCTGGAGGGCGCGTTGCTGCGCTTCGGTCGGATGGGAGCCGAGGGTGATGCGCACCGTGTCAGAGCCGACGGAGCGTTTGAGGTTCTCCGGCGTGTCGATGGCGGCGATGCGGCCATCGTGGATGATGGCGATGCGGTCGCACAGCTCGTCGGCCTCGTCCATGTAGTGCGTGGAGAGCAGCATCGTGATGCCTTGGCCCTGCAGCTTGCGCAGGACGCGCCACAGGTCGCTGCGCGACTTGGGGTCGAGGCCGGTGGACGGCTCGTCGAGGAAGAGGACTTCCGGCGTGTGGATGAGGGACACGGCGAGGTCGAGGCGGCGCTGCATGCCGCCGGAGAAACGCGTGACGCGCCGGTCGGCGTGCTCGACGAGGTCGAAGGTCTTGAGGAGCTCGGCAGCCTTCGCAATGGCGTCCTTCTTGCTGACACCGTATAGGCGCGCGTGCAGCGTCAGCATCTCGTTGGCGGTGGCCAGCTCGTCCATGCCGACCTCCTGCATGGCGAAGCCGATGCGCTTCTGCACCTCGCCCGAGTGTTGCGGCAAGTCGAGGCCGAGGACCTTGGCGGTCCCCGACGTCTGGTGGTGGAGCGTGCCGAGGATGCGCATCGTGGTCGTCTTGCCGGCGCCATTGGGGCCGAGGAATCCGAAGATCTCGCCCTTGCGGACGGAGAACGAGATGCCCTTCACGGCCTGCGTTCCGTCCTTGTATTGCTTCACCAGGTCGCGGACTTCGATCACGGCGTCGGAGGGGGTCGTGCGGACCGGCAAGGAAGAACGGGACTGGTTCACGGGGCGGGCGGCGGAGGCCACGGGGCGCGGACGAAGGGGTGGGCTTTAGGCTATGGGAAGAGAGGCAGGGCAAGCGAACGCCCCTCCTGGAAACGAACACGATACCCGTCTATAGACGGGCATACTCCTATCCCTCTCTGGGCGATGAGTCGGGCGTGGCTTTCGAGTCCGCCCGGGTCCGTCGCGACTTTCCCATCTTGCGCCGCAACGTGGCGACCTCCGATGGCAAGAAGCGCCCGCTCACGTACTTGGACCACGGAGCCAGCACGCATGCGCCACGACCGGTCATCGATGCAGTCTCCGATTTCCTGGCGAACCATTACGCCAACGTGCACCGCGGGAACCACACGCTGTCGCAGGAAGCCAGCACCGCGTTCGAGCAGGCGTCGGACACGCTGGCCGGCTTCTTTGGCGCCGACCCCGCCACCCAGCCAATTTGCCTGACCGGCAACACGACCGGGGCCCTCGACCTCGCCGCCCACCTCATGGCTGGCGTCAAAGGGGCAACGGTCATCACGCAGGCCGAGCACCACTCCAACGACTTGCCGCACCGCCGCCGCGGCAAGGTGCTTCGCGCCCCCGTCGACGGTTCTGGCCGCCTTCTCCTCGACGGTTTGCAGGACCTTCTCGACGGGACCGACGTCAAGCTTCTGGCCGTCACCGGCGCCAGCAACGTCACGGGCCTCATGCCTCCCGTCCACAAACTCGCGCGTATGGCGCATGATGCCGGCGCCCGCATCCTCGTCGATGCCGCGCAACTCTACGCCCACGCTCCAATCGACGTCAAACGCGAGGGCAGCCCAGAGCACCTGGATTTCGTGGCGGCCGCCGGCCACAAAGCGTACGCCCCGTTGGGGTCGGCCTTCCTTGCAGCCCCGGCAGACCTCGTCGATGCCGCGCCGCCGCACGTCACCGGCGGAGGCACCGTCGAATGGGTCACCGAGACCGGCGTCAAGCACAAGTCCGGCCCCGAACGGCACCATGGCGGCACGCCCAACATCGTGGGTGCCGTCGCCTTCGCCGCCTCGACCAAGTACCTCACCAGGCTAGGCATGGACAATGTGCGCGAACATGAGCGCCAGGTCGTGCGCCACGCCCTGCGCCGTTTCGCCGAGCTGACGGAGGCAGGCGTGCACCTCCTTGGACCGAGCAACCTCGGCGCGGCGAACCAGAAGGTCGGCGTCTTCGCCTTCGTCGTGCCTGGCCTGCACCATGGCGAGGCCAGCAAGGCACTCGACCGGCGCTGGGGAATCGCCACCCGCAACGGCTGCTTCTGCGCGCAACCCCTCCTGAACCAACTTCTTGACCTCGGCGTCCAGCCGAAGTGGACGAAGGCCGCGAATGGCGACCAGGTGGAGATTCCCGGTGCCGTGCGCGCCAGCATCGGCGTCTACAACACCGAAGCCGAGATCGATTTGCTCGTCGACGCGGTCGCGGAGCTGGCGAAGGAAGGGAAGGGCAAGCGGGGCAAGTCCGCGAAGGCCGTGCAGAAGGCACGGCGGTCGACCTCCGTGGACTCGTCGTGACGGGCGTTGAGCCACGGAGCGCTGCTGCGCTCCAAGGCCCCGCCCGGCCGTCTGACGACGGCCGGCCGGTCCGGCTGCTTCGGCCCGCGCGCTTCGCTTGCGGGGCCTCAGGCCTGCCTTGAAACCCCGTGCTTCGCGGGGATTTCAAGGCATCATGAACCACTGCGGATCCAGCCACAGCTCGAACTTGGCGTGGCATTCCGGACACTCGACGGGGTAGTCGGTGCGGCCGGCTTGGCGCGCTGGCACGTCGTGCGTCGTGCGCACGGTGCACTTCGGGCAGTCAACGTCCATGTACATGGGGCCGTTCGACGAGAGGCGCGTATTTCGCCGTTGGGGCGCGGGGGTGCCAGTGGGGGGCGTGGGGTTCGCGTCTCAAACCCAGCGGCGCGTCCGCGCCTTGTAGGCAATGTAGGTGGCGCCAAAGCGCTCGGTCAGGTGCGGCTCTTCGAAGTGGACGACCACGCGACGGAGACCCAGGAAGCACGGGATCGCCAGGAAGATGGCCCACGCCTGCGTCAAGACCAGCGCAGCTCCCACGATGACGAGCAGGTCGCCCACGTAGATTGGGTTGCGCGACCACCGGTAGGGTCCCGACATCACCAGGACAACGGCCGCCGTGTAAGGATTCGGTGAGGTGTCGGCCCGCACCTGGGAGACAACGGCCCACACCATGCCGGCGATGCCCGCGGCAAGCACGCCAAACCCGACCCCGACCTGAACGGGCGACGTGGGGGCGAACCCGGCCCAGCGCAGGAGGCCGCAGGCAAGGACCGCCAAGATGGGATAGGCGAACGGCGGGAACCGCAGCTTCGGCACGCAGGGGAAGCGCCCGGGCGCCAGATGAGGCCATGGGCCCCGAAGCCCTCATAACCCACACTTCCTCGCCGCGGATGTCCATGGTCGTCGTCGCGTACCAAGGCGAGCGCGGGACCTTCACGGAGGAGGCGCTCTTGTCCTTCTTCGAGGCCCGCGGCATGCGCAACACCGAGCCGCTGCCGTGCGCGTCGTTCGACGAGGCCGTGCAGAAGGTCGAGCAGGGCGAGGCGCACTATGCTTTCCTGCCGCTCGAGAACACCATGGAGGGCACCGTCGACGAGGCCGCCGACGTCCTGCTTGCCTGCGACCTCTTCGTCGTCGGAGAGATGCGCTTCAAGATCGACCACTGCCTCATCGGCCACCCTGGCGCGACGCTGGGCTCCATCAAGACGGCATACTCCCACAGCTACGCCCTGCGCCAGAGCCGTGACTTCCTGCGCGCCCACGGCATCGAGCCGCGCCCGACGACCGACACCGCCGCCGCCGTGCGCGAAGTCAAGGCCCGCGGCAATCTCATGGAGGCCGCCGTCGCCTCGATGCGCGCCGCCGAGTTGCACGGTATGCAAGTCATCCAGCGCTCCATCCAGAGCCGCGAGAACAACTCGACGCGCTACGTGGCGCTGTCGAAGACCGAGTACAAGCGCAACCCGGCGCGCAAGGAATCCTACGTGACGTCGCTCTCGTTCGGCGTCCGCAACGCCCCCGGCGCCTTGCACGACCTCCTCGGCGAGTTCGCATCGCGCGGCCTGAATCTCACCAAAGTTGAATCGCGCCCCAAACCCGAGCGCCCCTGGACCTACGTCTTCCAGATTGATGTCGAAGGGCACCGCGAGGACGCCGCCGTCGCCGCGACCTTGGGGGCTCTCATCGCCAAGGTGTCGAGCCTGAAAGTGCTGGGCTCCTACCCGACGTGGGAATCCATCGCGGCGCAGGGACGTCGCGCGACGCCGCAGTAGCGCCGCTAAGCCAGGCCAGGTCCGGTTGACGGGGGCGCCGTCGCGCGTCCTTGCATCCACAGGTACCCCGACACCGCCACGAGCGTGAGCGCGAGTCCCGTCAGCTGCCACGCCGAGTAGGTCTCGCGGAACAGCAGCCACGAGAAGAGCACCGTGAACCCCAGCTCGGCGGCGATGAGGATGTTCACCTGGCTTGCGGGGGCGCGCTGCAGGGCGGCGTTGAACAGGATGAAGGCCGCGAGGGAGGGGAAGGCGACCATCAGGGCGACCCATCCCCACGTCGAGGGCTCCTGGTGCAGGACGTTCGGCCAGCCTTCCAGGATGACGGCGCCGCCGTAGAAGAACACGGTCCCGAAGAGGAAGCTGGCGCCCATGAGGGGCTTGAGCTCAAGGTGCGGGGCGTGGCGGCGCAGTTCGACGGTGTACAAGGCCCACACGACCGCAGACAGCAGGGCAAGGGCCATGCCGAAGCGCGAGAACCCGGTCGGGGGCGGGGCAAGGCCGAACAGCGTGAGGTAGCCGCCCACCAGCAGGGCGACGACCGCTGGGGCGAACCAACGGCCGACCTTCTCCTGCAGCATGAGGGCGGCCAGCGCCGCCGTGAACAGGGGCGCCGAGTAGAAGCCCAGGGTCGAGAACGCCGGCCGCAGGTGGACGAGGCTGTAGAGGAAGAGCGTCAGGCTGGTGCTGGCCAGAAGGTTGACCCACAGCACTTCCCGGCGCGCCAGGGTCCGGAGGCTTGCCTTGATGCCGCTCCAACCCAGCCAGGGCAGGATGGCGATGGTGGCGAGGAGGAAGCGGACTCCGTTGACGCCCATCGGCTCGAACTCCTCGAGCAGGCGCTTCGAGACCGGGCTGAGGAACCCCCAGCTGGCGAACGCCGCGAACGCGAGGAAGAGTCCTTGCGTTGTACGCCGCACGATTGGCCCACCGCACAACGGGAGAAAAAGCCGGGGCTTCGTTTGCGGCCTGAGCGAGGCGACGTCGTTGCTATCGCTTGGTGGTCAGCGCGAATGCCTCGTCGCCGGTCAAGCCTAACGCTTCACCAAGGCGCGCGATGTGCTCGACTTCGGTGGAATGGAGTTCGTGGTCGGCATACGCGACTTCGACCGCCAGCCCGAAAGCCCAGGCCCGGTCCTCCGCGCCAGGCAGTCCGCGCGAGACCACTCCAAGCAGGGAGCCGAGGCCGCGCTCGCGGACCTGGACGGCCAGGCGTTGCACGAGGCGGCGGGCGCGGTCGTCGACACTGGAGGCCCGGCGTTCCAGGGCGTCGAGCAGGGTTTCGATTTCGACGGGCAGCCGTTTTCCGTCCGCGTCGGCGACCAGCAAGCCAACGAGGAGGAAGGCTTCGTCGCGCTGTAGGTGGCCTGCGCCGCCGGGCATGTCAAGAGGAACGGCCTGCACGGCTCTTGAGCCTTCGCGCTGGTTCCTAGCGGGCCTGCCCGTTCAGGCGAGCTTGTGCATGTCGCGCAGCTCGGATTCGAATTCCTTGAGGCCGGGGGGCACGACGAGGTTGGCGATGGGTGCGCCGAGGCTGAGGCCCTGCTCCTGCTTGGCCTTCCACACGGACCCGTTGAAGGCGACGATTTCGGCCGTCGTCTCCGGGTTGCGGCGGTGACTGGCGGAGGAGGGGAACGGCGCGCGGTGGACATCGAGGCCATAGACGCCGTGGCCGTAGTAGTGGCTGCAGAACGGCGTGATGGGCGCGAGGAGCAGGAGGACGCGGCGCAGGACTTCGTGGAGGGTCCAGCAGGCGGCCTCATCGCCGGCGTAGGCGCGGCCCTTGACCATCTCCAGGTAATGCGGGGCGAAGGTGTTCCACACGAACGAGCGCACGCCGTTGGCTGGCGTGAAGAAGTCGAGGTCCCCGTACGCCTTGGTGGCCTCATCGGTCACGGCATCCAGCTCTCCAAGGATCCAGGCGTCGCTGGGGTGGAGGTGCGTCGGTTTGCCGGCAGGCTGCGGGAACTTGCCCACGAATGCCGCCACGTTGGCCAACTTCTGCAGGAACTTGCCGGCGCCGGCGATCTTTTCCTCGTTGATGCGGAAGTCGTCGCCCACCGTCGATTCACCGGCAATCCACAGGCGGAACGCGTCGCTGCCGACTTTCTTTACGACCTCGTCGGGGTCGATGACGTTGCCGAGGGACTTCGACATCTTGCGGCCCTGCTTGTCCATGCCGAGGCCGGTGATCCACGCATGCTCGAAGGCCTTCTTCGGCCCCTTGCCCGTCGCCTCGTGCAACAGGTGCGTCTTGAGGACGGTGTAGTAGAGCCAGGTGCGAACGATGTCGCGGCCCTGCGGACGGACCGAGCAGATGTGGTTCTTCGCCCAGGCTTGGTCCTGGTACGGGCGCAGGATGTAGAGGTTGGAGACGGAGGAGTCCATCCAGGTGTCGAACACCTTGGTCTCGCCATGCACGTGCAATGGGTGCTCCTTGAGGAACACCTCGAGCGCGCCGAGATCCTTGCGCGTGCCGCGGTCGAGGACGCGCGAGCCGGCGGGGGGTCCGCGGTGCCACGGTTGGTGGTACGGCCCCTTGGGCGGGACGACGACGTACGGCGTCTCTTCGTCTTGCCCGCCCTTGAGGAACCAAAGAGGAATTTCCGTGTGGTACCAGCGGCGGCGCGAGATGGGCCAGTCGATGGTCACCGTGTCAATCCAGTCCAGCAGGAGTTGGCGGTGCTTGGCCGGATGGAAGTCGATGTCGCCGGCAATCTTGCGCAGGTCTTCGGTGACGTGCGTCTGCTTGACGTACCATTCTTTGAGGAGGATGAGCTCGACGGCGGCGCCGCTGCGCTCCGACTTGGGGAACTTCTGGTCGGTTTCCTTGTGGCCCGCCATGAGGCCAGCCGCTTCGAGAATCTCGATTGCCTTCTTGCGGGCCTCCTCGACCTTGAGGCCGGCCAGGGGGCCGGCGACGGAGGTCATCTTGCCATCCATGCCGATGGCGGCGATGGGGTCAAGCTGCAACTCGCGGAACAGGCCGACGTCCGCCTGGTCGCCGTAGCTGCACACCATCATGATGCCGGAACCGAAGTCGGTCTTGACGTGCGGGTGCGCCCGGATGGGGACCACGGCATCGGCGCCCTCACGCGCATGGACACCGGCGGGGAGGATGGCGTGCTTGCCGACGAGATGCTTCGTCGCGGCGTTGTCCGGGTGGACGAGGACGGCGCGGCAGGCGCCGATGAGTTCGGGCCGCGTCGTCGAGATAACGATGGTCTCGCCGGTCTCCTTCACGGTCCACTTGACGTCGTTGAGGCGCGTCTTGCGGTCCTCGTAGTAGATGTCGGCGTCCGCGATGGCGGTGCCCAGCTTCGGGTCGTAGGCGTTCGGGCGCAGGTCCTCGACGATGAGCCCCGCCTCGAACAACTCAAGGAAGCACGCCTGGCTGAAGGCACGGTACTCCGGGGCGTCCGTCGCGTAGGAGTCGCGGCCGGTGAAGGCGGCGGACAGGCCGACGCGCTGGGCGATGCGGACCATGTCGTCCGAGTACTGTTGAATCTCCGCCGAGCACGCCGCAATGAATGCTTCACGACCTCCCGGATAGTCCTGCATGCGCTTGCCGGACTTCTTCTCCAGGGTTAGTTCGATGTTGATGCCGTTGCGGTCGACGCCCCACGGGAACAGGACGTCGAAGCCCTGCATGCGCTTGGCGCGGGCGATGACATCGATGAGGGAGTAGCCGGCGACGGCGCCGATGTGCCACTTGCCCGACGGGTAGGGCGGCGGCGTGTCGATGGACCAGACCGGCTTCTTGCCGTCGCCGACGAACGGGAGGGGGCGGGCGGCCAGGTCGCGGCTGACCGTCTCTTCCAGCTGCACGGACCACTTCTCAAGGTTCGGAGTGGCCGTCGGTGTTCCCGTCATCGCCGCGGCGACGGGGGCGTCCTTCTTCAGGTTCACGGCCGCGATGCGCCGACTCCCAAACAGGGATTTCAAGAATTCCGGAAACGTGCGAGTCGGCCGCCTCCCCGTCATTCCAGGAATTTCGGTTTGTCGGGAGGCGGAGTCGTCGGCGCGGGATTCTTCGCCAACCCGACCGAAAAGGTGTAGAACATGATTTATAACGCCCCTGGCTCCCTTCGAACTTGACGAGCATGCGTTCAGCCGTCTCTGTTGCCATTCTGGTTTCCGCGTCCTTCCTGCTTGCCGGCTGTTCCGGCGACAAGGGCAAGGAAGACTTCCACTACGTGTGCGCCAATGGCCTGGAGATCCACGGCGACGACCACCCCACCGCCAACAGCACGGCGGACCTCGCCAAGTACTGCCCCAAGAGCAGCACCTCCGGCAGCAAGACCAACACGACGTCGCAGGCCCCCAACGTCCTGCCCACGCTTGTCCTCACGGTCACCGACGACAACGGCACCCCGACGCCGGTCACTCTCCTCGACGGCAACCTGACCTTCAGCGCCGTGGGCTCCACGGACTCCGACGGCAGCATCGCCGGCATCGCGGTCACGGTCACCGACTCCAACACGACGCGCACGGCCACCCTGTACGACGCCGCCAAGAAGGAGTTCAAGGATGCGACCTTCAGCTTCGACCGCGCCGGCCCAGTCAACGTCACCGTCGCCATGGTGGACGACCGCGCGGGTTTCGTCGTCAACCAGACGAAAGTGTACGTGAACCAACTCGTGACGAAGAGCGGTGGCGCCATCCAGCTCCCGTCCGGCGGCCAGGCCCTCCCTGGAATGGACGCCTGCGAAGGCGGCGACAACCTCGTCGAGGCGCCTTACTTCAAGACCGTCAGCATTGACGTGGTCCCGGGTGCGACTCGCATCGATGTGACGGCGGGCTCCGGCGGAGACGATGCGCTCATGACGATTTGCGCAGCAGATTTCACTCGCCTCAGCGATGAGAAGGTCGCTGGCATGGTGAGCACGCTCCCTGGCGTCGTCATTCCAACCCCGTCCGGCACCACGTTCAACTTCGTGGGAGTCTACTCGGACACGGCACAGGGCATGGACACCGATGTTTCCATCCTCGTCCACTACGAGCCCCAAGCGGCGGCCGCGGCGTAACCCCCGACGCTGAGCAATAGGTTCGCTTAGGCCAGCCTGTGAACTAGTGGGGCTAAGTCCCCCCCCCCGGTAGGGTTGCTTGCTCCTACTTGGAGCGGTTGGTACACAAGATGATGCGAACAATGATCATGGTCGGAATCCTAGCCTTGGGGGCAGCCTCATTGCTGCCAACAGTCGAAGCCAGTCCAATCTGCGTCCTCAGCGGAGATATCTGCTTTGACCCTGACAACAACAACCTGAGAAACTACATCTGCACCGAGAGCGGACGCCCCGAAGGCGGGAATTGTCTCGTCGGGCCGGACGGCGTGGAATGTCATTACGATACGGATGAGCCGTACGTCTGTATCATCTCCATTCGCCACGACTGCGATCGAGAATACACTTACGCAGTTTGCGTATAACCGTACTTTGCGAAAGGCGGTTGTTTCCCCTCCCTCCCTCTTCCCTTCTTTTCTCGTCCATCCCACCTGAACAGGTCAGCGTGGTTGTCCCAACCTTTTCATAGCCGACCCCATCGCGAGGCCAACTGGTGGCCTAAGATATGGGACGCGTCTCCGCAATGATTGGTGGCGAGGCCGGGTTCGGCATCATGTCGTCCGGCGAACTCCTGGCCAAGTGCCTCACGCACGGCGGCCTGTGGGTCTACACGAACATCGAGTACCCGTCGCTCATCCGCGGCGGCCACAACGCCATCCACGTCACGGCCTCCGACGAGCCCATCGTCTCCTACTACCCTGAGCTGCAGTGCCTCATCGCGCTCAACAAGGAGACCATCGACCTCCACATCAAGGACGTCGTGCAGGGCGGCGTCGTCGTCTACGACGGCGACGAGGTCAAGGCCGACGACCCCGCCTACGCCGAGCACCAGAAGCGCGGCGTCTTCTTCCTCAGCGTCCCCCTCAAGAAGCTCTCCGAGGCAGCCGGCGGCGCCATCACGAAGAACACCGTCGCCGTCGGTGCCATGCTGTCTTTCATCGGCTACCCCTTCCACTACGTCCAGGACGGCCTCGAGGAGACCTTCGGCAAGAAGGGCGGCGACATCATCACGATGAACGTCACCGCCGCCAAGTCGGGCTTCGACTACGTCGCGACGCACTTCGCCGACAAAATCGTCCACCCCGTCAAGGAGCACAAGGATGCCCCGAAGCGCATGATGATCTCGGGCAACCAGAGCACCGCGCTCGGCCTCATCCAGGGCGGCCTGAAGTGGTACTCGGCGTACCCGATGACGCCCGCCACCGCCATCCTCCAGACGATCATCCAGTACGGCGAGCCCTACGGCGTCGTCGCCAAGCAGACCGAGGACGAGTTGGCCGCCGGCCTCATGGCCATCGGCGCCAACTACCAGGGCGTCCGCGCCGCGTGCGGCACGTCGGGCGGCGGTTTCTCGCTCATGGTTGAAGGCCTCGGCCTCGCCGCCATCGCCGAGGTGCCCATGGTCTACGTCAACGTCCAGCGCGCCGGCCCCGCCACGGGTCTTCCGACCTGGTCGGGCCAGGGCGACCTGCGCTTCGTGCTGCACGCCAGCCAGGACGAGTTCCCGCGCTTCGTCATCGCCCCCGGCGACGCCAAGGAAGCGTTCTACGCGGCGCACGAGGCGCTCAACCTCGCCGAGATGTTCCAGGTCCCGGTCATCCTGCTCACCGACAAGAACCTCGCCGAACACCACCAGACGTGGGAGCCCTACTCGACGAAGGGTCTCGTCATCAACCGCGGCAAGCTCCTCAAGGAAGGCCAGGCCGTCCCGGACGCCAACTACCGCAAGTTCGCCCGCCTCGAGTTCACCGCCGACGGCGTCTCGCCGCGCACGGTCCCCGGCCAGAAGGGCGGCCACCACACCATGGCCTCGGACGAACAGGACCGCTTCGGCGACATCACCGAGGACCCCACCAACCGCACGCAGCGCCACCTCAAGCGCTTCGCCAAGATGGAAGGCATGGCCGCCGCCGTGCCCGGCCCCAAGTTCTACACGTGGGACGCCACCGGCCACGTCGTCGAGGACAAGCACCCCGAACAGTCCGACCTCACGTTGGTCTGCTGGGGCGGCACCAAGGGCCCCGCCATCGAGTCGCTCAAACTGCTGCACAAGGCCGGCGTCAAGGCCAACGTCCTCCACCTGGTCTACATCTGGCCGTTCCCCAAGGTCAAGCTGGAGCAGATGCTCGAGCAGTGCAAGCGCACCGTCATGGTCGAGGCCAATCACCTCGGCCAGATGGAGGGGCTCATCCGCGAGCACCTGCTGCGCAGCTGCGACGCCCGCATCCACAAGATCGACGGCCGCCCGTTCAACCCCATCCGGATGTACCGTGACACCATGCAGATCGTCAAGTCCGGCTGCACCGATGTCATGAGCATCGCCACCGACTCGTACGCCACCCAGGAGTTGAAGGCCTGATGACCACCACACAAATCCCCGTCACCGTCAAGGACTACACGACGGAGAACAAGCCCGACTGGTGCCCCGGCTGCGGCGATTTCGGCATCCTCAACGCCATCAAGAAGGCGCTCGTCGACCTCGGCAAGCAGCCCCACGAAGTCACCGTCATTGCCGGCATCGGCTGCTCCTCGAAGCTGCCGCACTGGCTCAACGCGTACGGCTTCCACACCCTGCACGGCCGCGCCCTGCCCATCGCGACGGCGGCCCGTCTGTCCAACACCAAGAACGACGTCATCGTCATTTCCGGCGATGGTGACGGCTACGGCATCGGCGTCGGCCACCTCGTCCACGCCGCGCGGCGCAACATCAACGTCACGATGTTGGCCCACAACAACCAGATCTACGGCCTCACCACGGGCCAGGCGTCCCCCACGACGGACCTCGGGCACAAGACCAAGACGACGCCGAAGGGCAATGTCGAGGCCCCGCTCAACCCGATGACGCTGGCCATCGCCTGCGGCGCCGGCATGGTCGCGCGCTCCTCGGCCGGCGACCCGAAGCACCTGACGGAGACCATCAAGGAGGCCATCAACTACCGCGGCTTCTCGTTGGTCGACATCCTGCAGCCCTGTGTCACGTTCAACAAGGTCAACACCTACGCATGGTACAAGGACCAGGCCGTCAAGCTCCCGGCCGACTGGGACCCGACGGACAAGGCCAAGGCGTTCGAGATGGCGCTCAAGTGGGGCCACAACGACATCGCGCTTGGCACCCTGTACAAGGACACCAAGCTCTCGACGCTCGAGGACCACTACCCGTTCCTCATGGACAAGCCGCTCTACAAGCACGACCTGAGCGGCATCGACGTCACCAAGACGCTCGAGAAGTTCATCTAAGCCCGACGGCCCACGCCAGGCGGGCCACGGATTACACGGATTCCACGGAACCTTCAGTCGGTCGGCTGAAATCGCCGACGAAACGCTTCACCTTGACCGAGGCTTGGCCGAAGTTGGCGAGGAGACCAACCCGCAAGCCGGTGGCACGCAGATAGTGGATGACCTGTGAGGCCTCGACATCCCCGATTGACGCTTGGGCCTTCAATTCGACAACCACCGAGCCGCAAACGAAGTCAGCCCGGTACGGTGCGTCAAGAAGGACGCTCCGTGTTTCCGTGAAATCCGTGGCCCGTGGGCGAGCGGGCCGTTCATCTACACACACAGGCATCGGCGGCCATGGCCCGAGGCGCCTTCCGTCGCTCCAGCTCCAACAAGGTCATCGCCGGCGTGTGCGGCGGCCTCGCCCGCTACTTCGGGATGGACCCCACGCTCGCCCGCATCCTGTGGGTCGTCCTGACGCTCGTCTCCTTTGGAGCCGGCCTCATCGGCTACCTCTTGATTTGGCTGCTCGTCCCGCAGGAGTAAGCGACCGCTTGGCCGCGTTGCGCTACCACTGGATTCGCCTGCGCGCCACGTGCCACCCCACGGAAGAGTTGGCCAAGGTCGAGACCGCCATGCGCCACGCCGCCGGTGTGCCCGACCTCGCCATCAACGCCGAGGCGATGGAGACGCACCACGGCGGCACCATCCACATCCTGGAGGCGGCGCTCGACAAGTCGCGCGCCGTCCGCGACGCCCTGGGCCGGTTGCTGGTGCTGCCCGGCGCTCGCGACGATCTCACGGCCACCGTGGAGGCCCGCACCGACGACGATGGCGTCTTCTACGTCCGCCTCGACAAGCAGGAGGCCTTCGCCGGCCGGCTTGTGCTCACCCGCGGCGAAGACGCCATCCAGATGCGCCTCAAGATGGAGCATTACCCGGCCACCCGCGAGGCCGCCCTGGCGTCACTCGAGATCCTCTTGGCCACCGAACGGCCGTAGGAATCAGGCGAATCCGACCGAATCCGGCGAATCCGCTGTCCAGAGTCGCTTTATTAGGCCCGGTCCCTGCCGCCTCGCTCGGGAGATCCAGGTTGCCGCCATTCGAAGAATTCGAGACGACGTGCCCGAACTGCAAGAAGGACTTCGACGTCCGCTCCGACGACGAGGAGGTGTCGTGCCCGCACTGCGCCGCGCGCGTCCGTCTCGTCGATTCGCCGTCGCCTGCCCTGCCGCCTGGCCCCGCCACGCGACCGGTTCCCAAGCCGACCCAGGTTGCCCCTGCGCCACCCGCGCCGCCGAAAGTCATCGTGAAGTCTCCGCCGGAGCTCCCGCCAGACCGGCCGCTCAAGGTCGCGCGACCCGCCCCGGCCGAAGCGTTGCGGGCCGAACCGGCCAAACCAACCCGGTCGCTGCGCGAGCTCCTGCGCATCGCGGAGCCCGACGAGGCCGCCCTCGAGGCCAAGGCGCGCGAAGCGAAGGCCGCCGAGGATGCCAAGGCTGCGAAGGAGGCTGAGAAGGTGGCGGCCCGGGAAGCCAAGGCCGCGCTGGATGCCAAGCGGGCGGCAGCCAGGGCGCGTGAAGCGGAGGCCGCCGAACGGGCCAAGGCCGCCAAGGAGGCCGAGAAGGCGGCTGCGCGGGACGCCAAAGCGGCGGCCCAGGCCGCCGCAAAAGAGGCCAAGCCAGCCAAGGAGGAGTCGGCGCCCGCACCCGCGGCGACGGTCGGCCGGTCTGGCCTTGCCCGCCTCAACTTCCTGACGCGCCGCGACCGCACGCCGCTCGATTCCAACGAGGCCGTCCCCATCCTCGAGATCGAGGGCATCGGGCCGACGTACGCCCAGAAGCTCGGCCGCGCCGGTGTCGTCTCCAGCGACGACCTCCTGGGCAAGGACCTCAAGGCGTTGTCCAAGAAGAGCGGCATCGAGATGCGCGACCTGCAGAAGTGGCAGGACATGGCCGACCTCATCCACGTCAAAGGAATCGGCCCGCAATTCGCCGAAGCGCTCGTGCGCTGCGACATCAACTCCGTCGCCGAGCTCGCCCGGCAGGAACCCAAGCCTCTGGCCGCGAAGGTCAAGGCGCTCCTCGACTCCAAACAGGTCACCATCGTCGGCTCCGGCGTCGGCGCCAGCCGTACCAAGGCGTGGATCAAGGAAGCCCGCCGCCTCGCCCCTCCGCCCGTCGACGTCGGCCGCAAGGCCCTTCAGGCCGTGCAAGGAAAGCCCGAGCCCCCCGAGGACGTGCCGGCCAAGCGCGAGTCCAAGGTCAACGACCGCAAGCTTGCCGAGGACGCAAAGAAGGAGTCGGAGCGCGGCTTCATGACGCGCTTCGCCCGCCGCAACGTCGCCCCGGTCCAGCGCGTCGCGGCCGTGAGCCGCACGGAGCGCACCACCATCGGCGACGACATCCCGGTCGCCCGCAAGTCGCTCTTCCGCCGCGACCCCGAGGCCGCCGCACGCCGCACCGCGCTGCGCGAATCCGCCAAGTCACAGCAGCAGAAGGACGCCGAGGCCAAGGCGAAAGCAAAGGCTGCCGCGGATGCGGCTCGCGTCAAGTCCAAGCTGGCCGAGGCCGCGTCCAAGGAGAAGGAACGCGAAGTCGCCGCCAAGGCGAAGGCCCTGGCCGCCGCGGAAGCGAAGTCCGCCGCCGACGCCGCCAAGGCGCAGCGCGACGCCAAGAAGGCTGAGGACCGCCGCCTTGCCGACGAGCGCAAGGCCAAGGACCTCGCCGCCCGCCAGGCCGCAAAGGCCGCCAAGGCCGCGCCGGCTGCCGCTGCGGCGGCCGCACCCCGCACCGGCCTGCCGTTCCTGTCGCGCGCGCCGCTCGAATCCGTTGAGTGTGCGCACTGCGCCCACAAGTTCAGTGTCAAGGCAACGCAGCGCAAGGCGACTTGCCCCAACTGCCACTCCGTCCTCGCCCTACTGGGTGAAGGCGAACCCGCGCCCGCCGTCGCCGCCAAGGCCCCCGTCCCGACCCCGCGCCCGGTCGCAGCCGAGCCCGCCGCGATGCCGGCCAAGGTCGAGACGCCGGCCAAGCTGGCCAAGACGCCCGCCGGGAAGGCTCCCAGCAAGACCGGCGCCGCCCTCCTGGCTGCCAGTCAGGCCGAGCCCGCCGACGGCGCCAAGGCGAACAAGCTCCTGGCCAAGCAGGCGGCCCTCGAAGGGTCGCGCAGCAAGGACGAGGCTGCCAAGAACGCCAAGGCGCAGGAACAGGCCTCCGTTTCGGACGACAAAGCCAAGGCGAAAGCAGCCAAGGCCGAAGCCAGGGCCAAGGCGAAGGCCGCCAAGCGCGCCGCCAAGGCGAAGGCCGCGGAGGAGAAGCGCAAGGCCAAACTGGCCAAGAAGGAGGAGCAGCTCAAACTCAAGCAGGCCAGGCAGGCAGCAAAGCAGGCGGACGCGAAGCCCGACGCGAAGCCAGCCAAAACGAAGGGTTCCAAGCAAACACCGGACCCGGTCACCGACAAGGCCGCCGCCAAGTTGGCCGCGAAGGAAGCCAAGGCGAAGGCAAAGGCCGACGCGAAGGCCGCCAAGCTCGCCGCCAAGGAAACGAAGGCCAAGGAGAAGGCCGCAGCCAAGGCCGCGAAGCTCGCCGCCCAAGGCAAGGACGCCCAGCCGGGCAAGGCCGACGCACAGCCCGTGAAGGGCGCGAAGGCAAAGGGCAAGCCCGCCGTCGATTCTTCAGACCCGAAGGCCGCGAAGCTCGCCGCCAAGGCCGAGAAGCAAGAGGCAAAGGCGGCGAAGAAGGCCGCGAAGCTCGCCGCGAAGGAAGCCAAGGCGAAGGCGAAGGCCGAAGCGAAGGCGGCCAAGCTTGCCGCCAAGGCCAAGGACGCCAAGAAAGACGCCAAGGCCGAAGCCAAGCCCGACCCCAAGGCCGCCAAGGCATCAAAGTCCGAGCCTTCCAAGCCGCAAGCCACGAAGGAAGACCTGTCCCCGCGCCAGCTAGCCAAGCTGGAGAAGCAGAAGGCCGCGGACGAAGAACGCCGCAAGCGCGACCTGGCGCGCCGCGAGGCCGATCAGGCCCGCCTGGCCGGCATCGAGAACGCTGGCCTGTGGGCGCAAGCCACCGCGCGGCCGCTGCCCAAGGCGACGGAGGGCCACGGCGCCTGGGAGGCCTCGGTCGAGGAGCGCCGGGCCGTCGCGAAGGGCGCTGAGACCAAGGCCGAGCGCAAGGCCGCGCTGAAGGGCAAGGTCCGTCTCGTCGACGGCCGCAGCCTGTTCAGCCGGATTCCCGAAGACAAGCACGAGCGCCACCCGCCGCGCCTGCCCGACGGGTCGTCCC
>JBAZXE010000043.1:0-17160 GCA_041659985.1 Thermoplasmatota archaeon
ATCGCCTCCAACGACCCGGTCATCTTCATGGAGCCCAAGAAGATCTACCGCGCCGCCAAGGGCGAGGTCCCCGAGGAGTACTACACGGTCCCCATCGGCAAGGCCAAAGTCGTCCGCGAAGGCACCGAAGTCACCCTCGTGTCGTACGGCGCCATGCTGCCGCTGTGCGAGGCCGCCGCCGTCGGCGCCGAAAAGGCCGGCATCAGCTGCGAAGTCATCGACCTGCGCACAATCAACCCCTGGGACCGCAAAACCGTCCTCGACTCCGTCAAGAAGACCGGCCGCGCCGTCATCGTCAACGAGGCCCCCCTCACCGGCGGCTTCGCCAGCGAAGTGTCGGCCACCATCGCGGAGAACTGCATCGAGTACCTCGAGGCACCCATCAAGCGCGTCACCGGTTACGACACGCCCTTCCCGTACACGCTGGAGAACCTCTACATGCCCAACGGCAACAAGGTCCTCCACGCCATCGAGGAAACCATCAACTTCTGAGGCCTCGACATGAGCAACTTTTTGTTCAAGCTGCCCGACATCGGCGAAGGCATCCAGGAGGGCGAGATCGTCCGCTGGATCAAGAAAGAGGGCGACCAGGTCAAGGAAGACGAGCCAATCGTCGAGGTCATGACCGACAAGGCCACCGTCGAGCTCACCAGTCCGCGCAAGGGCAAGCTCGTGCGCTGCCACTTCCAGGAGGGGGACGTCGCCAAGGTCGGCGATGTCATCCTTGAGATTGACGAAGGCGCAATCGGCTCCTCATCACCGTCCGCCCCGGAACCCGCCAAGGCCGCGCCCCCCAAGGACGCCAAGCCGGCCGCCCCCGCCAAGGAAGTCAAGGAAGAGAAAACGCTCTTCGACTTGCCCAAAGAGATGGCGGCGACCACGAAGAACATCGTGCGCAACACCCCGGGCGTTGGCCGTGCCCCGGCCCAGCCCGCCAGTGCACCCGCCGCCTCGACATCGGCGCCCACGGCTGCGGCTTCGTCGGCCGGCAAGGCGACGGCGGCCCCTGCCGTGCGGCGCTACGCCCGCGAGAAGGGCGTCGACCTCGCATCCGTACCCGCCACCGGCCCGCACGGCCGCGTCATGCGCGAGGACGTGGACCGGGTCCTGTCCGGCGGCGCGACGCGCCCTGCGGCCATGCCGCAAGAGGCCTCTGCGCCGATGCCGGCGGGCGGCGCGCGCTTCAGCTACACGGACGTCAAGTACAGCACCGATGCCAGCCGCGAGGAGCGCATCCCCTTGCGCGGCCTGCGCCGCACCATCAGCAAGGCGATGGAACGCAGCAAGTTCACCGCGACGCACTTCACGTACGTCGCCGAAGTGGACTGCGACAAGCTCGTCGCCCTGCGCGAATCAGCCAAGAAAGTCGCCGACGAGCGCGGCGTGAAGCTCAGCTACCTGCCGTTCATGGTGAAGGCCGCCGTGGCCGCCCTGAAGCGCCACCCGGACGTCAACGTCGCCTTCGATGAGACGACGGCGGAAGTCGTCAAGAAGCGCTACTACCACATCGGCATCGCCACGGCGACGGATGCGGGCCTCATCGTCCCCGTCGTCAAGGACGCGGATAAGAAGGGCGTCCTCGACATCGCGCGCGAGATCAACGACCTGTCGGAGCGCACCAAGGCGGGCAAGGCCAAGATCGACGAGCTCACCGGCTCGACGTTCAGCATCACCAGCCTCGGCAAACTCGGCGGGATCATGGCCACGCCGATCCTGAACTACCCCGAGGTCGCCATCATGGGCGTCCACGAAATGAAGCAGGTCCCCGTCGTCAAGGACGGCCAATTGGCCATCGGCTGGCGCATGAACCTCTCGTTCTCGTTCGACCACCGCATCGTCGACGGATACAACGGCGCCATGTTCGCCAACACGTTGCTGTCGTACCTCGAGGACCCGCAGCTGCTCCTGTTGGAGACCTTGTGATGGCCAAGGCCCCCGTGTCGTCCCGGCGTGAAGTCAAAGCGCTCGCCTTGTGCCCGGAATGCGATGGCCCGTTGACGCCCATCCAGTCGGCGGCGGCGCGCGTCGTGTCATCGGTTGTCCTGGGTTATCCGTCCACTTACGCCGGGAAGCAGTGCAAGAAGTGCGGCTGGCAGGTGGGGTAACGTGGGCCTCGTCGAGCAAATGCCGCAGGGCCAAGCGCAGGCCAAGTCACCCGTGGCTCCCAGCGGCCCCTACGACGTCGCCATCATCGGTGCCGGCCCGGGCGGCTACGTCGCGGCCATCCGCTGCGGCCAACTCGGCCTCAAGACCGTCATCATCGACGAGGGCCGCCTCGGCGGCGTCTGCCTCAATGTCGGCTGCATCCCCTCCAAGGCCATCATCTCGGCCGCCAAAGACTACAAGCACGCCGCCCACGGCGCCGAGAAAGGGCTCACCTTCGCCGACCCGTTGGTGGACATGGAGAAACTGGTGCGCTGGAAGCAGTCGGTCGTCGACAAGCTCACCGGCGGCGTCGCCACTCTCCTCAAGGCTAACAAGGTCGAGATGGTCAGCGGGCGCGCCACCCTCACCGGCCCCGGCAGCATCGACGTCGGTTCCGGCAAGGACAAGCGCACTCTCCAGGCCAAGCACGTCATCGTCGCCACTGGTTCGTCCACCGTCGAGATTCCCGGCTTCAAGTTCGACGAGAAGCGCATCCTCTCGTCCACGGGGGCGCTCGAACTCACGGAAGTCCCGCGCCACCTCGTCATCATCGGCGGCGGCGTCATCGGCCTCGAGCTCGGGTGCGCCTACGCCAACCTGGGCAGCAAGGTCACCGTCGTCGAAATGATGGATCAGCTCGTCCCCGGCGTCGACGCCGACATCGCCAAGGGCCTCGAGCGCATCCTCAAGCGCCGCGGCTTCAACCTTCACCTCAAGGCCCGTGCCAAGGAAGCGAAAGTCAGCGCTGCCGGCGTCAAGGTCAGCTTCGAGGCCAACGGGCTCGAGCAAGTCGTGGAGTGCGACTACGTCCTCGTCTCCGTCGGCCGCCGCCCCAACACCAAGAACCTGGGGTTGGAGAAGGCCGGCGTCAAGCTCGACGAGCGCGGCTTCATCCCGACCGACCTGCAGAAACGCAGCAACATCGCTACGGTCCACGCCATCGGCGACATCACGCACGGCCCCATGCTGGCGCACAAGGCCAGCAAGGAAGGCGTCGTCGCCGCCGAAGTCATCGCGGCCGCCCTCAAGGGCACCAAGACCGGCGCCGCCGCAGACTGGGCGACGATCCCCGGCGTCATCTTCACCGACCCCGAGATTGCCACGGCCGGCATGACGGAAGCCCAAGCCAAGGCAGCGGGCCATGCAGTCAAGGTTGGCACGTTCCAGGTCGGCGGCCTTGGTCGCGCCCTTGCCTCCGGCGAGACGGACGGCTTCTACAAGGTCATCGCCGACGCCAAGACGGACGCCCTCCTCGGCGTCCACATCCTTGGCCCCGGCGCGTCCGATCTCATCTCGGAGGCCGTCCTGGCCCTTGAGATGGGTGCCACGGCGGAAGACCTCGCGCTCACGGTGCACCCGCACCCGACGCTGTCGGAAGGCCTCATGGAAGCCGCCGAGGCGCTGCATGGCAAAGCGATTCACGCCGTGAACCGAGCGCAAACCTAACCGGCAAAGACAACCTGAACGGGTCATGGCCAGCCGGTTGGGGTCCATCGCAACGGATTTCCAGCCTGCACGGATGCTGTAGCGTGGACAAGCGCGCCTTGGTCATCGAGGGCGGCGGCATGAAGGCCGCCTACGCCAACGGCGTCCTGTCGGCTTTCGAGGAAGCCGGCCACACCAACTGGGACGCGGTTTACGGCACGTCCGCAGGCGGGGCGATGGCAGCGTGGTTCTCCGCCGGCCAGGCCAGGTACGCCGAGAAGACGTGGGACTACGCCGCCGACCGGCGCATCTTGAGCTACCGCCGATGGGCGAGGCGGAAAGGGCCCCTATTGGACCACGAAGCCCTGCTTGATATCGTGTACCTCGACGAGCATCCGATTGACCAAGACGCCATCCGGCGCAGCAAGCATCCCGTCTTTGTGACGGCGGCCGACGTGCACAGCGGCGAAATTGTCTACCACGACCTGCGCCATGGTGACATCATTGCCTGGCTGAAGGCCACGGGGCGCCTTCCCTTTGCCTCCGGGCCCACCGTCACCATCGATGGTCGCGAGTACCTTGATGGCGGCATCCTCGACCCCATCCCCGTCCGCCGGGCGGTAGCCGATGGCGCCACGGAGCTCACCCTCGTCCTGAACAAGCCGCAAGGCAAGCGGCAGAAGGACAACATCGTCATCGCCGGGATGGCGGCACGACGCTATCCGAAGCTGCGCCACGGAATCACCCACCATCACGAGATCAAGGGCGCTGCCCTCGACTACGCAGAACATCCGCCAAACGGGGTCGCCGTCCACATCATTCGACCAACGGCGCCCACGGGACTGAGCCGGCTAAGCCGCGACCTCGACGAGATTCGCTCCGGCATCGAACAGGGCCGCAGCGACGGACAGGCATTCCTGGCTGGATCGGCATCCACCATGCCAAAGGGCTGAACGCCGAGCGCCCGTTCCTGCTTCGGCGGTGGCAACCATCTCCGACGCCGACTCCGTCGACGACGAAACAAGAATTCCGGGAAGCGGCGACACGATGTCTGATTCTAGACACGGGTGCCCAATCGTGTTCCCACGTCGTCATCGACCCTATAAGCCAGGCGCACGAGTTTAGGTCCGTACTTTGGCAATGGTCAACGTCGCCGTCATCGGGGCCCGGGGCTACCTGGGCCGCGAATGCATCCGCATCCTGCTCAACCACCCCAAGGTCCAGTCCATCACGCCCGTCAGCGGCAGCGAGGCGGGCAAACCGTACGGCGACCTCGTTCCGGGCTTCCGCGGCCGCGACCTCTCCTTCGTTGCCGCCAGTGACCCCAAGGTCGGCGCCGCCGACGTGCTCTTCCTCGCCACCGACGCCGAGGAGGCCAGGAAGGCCGTCGCTGCCGCGCGCCCCGACCAGCTCGTCATCGACCTCAGCCGCGCCCACCGTCACGAGGCGTTCACCAGGGGCTCGGTCTGGTCCTACGGCCAACCCGAGATTCTTCCGGTCACCAAGGGCGTCAAGCGCATCGCCAACCCGGGCTGCTACCCGACTGCCACGATGCTGGCCGCCTCCCCCGCCCTCAAGGGCAAACTGGTCGCCGACGGCGTCCTCATCAGCGACGGCAAGAGCGGCGTGTCCGGAGCCGGCGCCACGCCGCGCGGCGACTTGCACTTCCCCGAGGCCAATGAGGCCGTCCGCGCCTACAAGGTCCTCGGCCACGACCACCTCGGCGAGATCCGCGACGCCGCCGGAGCCGTCGAGGCCCAGGCCGGGACCCACAAGGCCGGCGGCCCGCGCCCCGTACGCTTTACGCCCCACCTGGTCCCCTTGAACCGCGGCCTCCTCGCCACGGTCTACCTCCCCCTCAAGGCCGGCGTCACCGCCGAGCAGGTCAAGGCCGCCTATGCGGCCGCCTACGCCAAGACGCCCTTCATCCACCTCGTCGCTGAGGCCGACACCGGTTCCGTCCGCGGCAGCAACCGCGCCGAGGTCGCCGTCGACGTCGATGTCGAGGCCGGCCTCATCGTGGCCCGTTGCGCCATCGACAACCTCGTCAAGGGCGGCTCTGGCAACGCCGTGCAGAACATGAACGTCGCCCTCGGCTTCGAACCGACCCTCGGTCTGCCCATGGTCGGAGGTGGCCCGTAATGCTGCTCGGCTGGCGCCGCTCCGTCGCCAAGCTTCAAGGCGTGGTGCCCGAGTCCCCGGCAGTGCCCGTCAACGCCACGACCAACGGCCACGCGGCCGGCTACACCGTGGCCATCGTGCCCGACCGCCACCTCAACCACGTCCCCGGCTTCCGCGCCCAGGGCGTGTGGGCCCAAATCAAGAAGAAGAGCAAGGATGTCTGCCTCATCGTCAGCGACCGCCCGTCCAAAGGCGCCGCCGTCTTCACGCAGAACGCCTTCTGCGCCGCCCCCGTCGTGGTCAGCCGCGAGCACGTCGAGAACGGCGACATCCGCGCCATCGTGTGCAACGCCGGCAACGCCAACGCCGTCACCGGCGAGCAAGGCATGAAGGACGCCCGCGAGATGGCCGCCTACGCTGCGGCTGCCCTCAAGCTCCAGCCCGACCAGTTCATCGTGTGCAGCACCGGCGTCATCGGGCGCCCCCTGCCCCTCGACAAGGTCAAGCTCGGCATCGACGAGTGCGCGCGCACCCTGGGCGACGCTGCGGGCGGCGAGGCGGCCGAGGCCATCACGACGACGGACTCCCATCCCAAGCACGTCTTCGTCAAGGTCGACGTCGCCGGCCGCACCTTCAGCATCGCGGGCATCGCCAAAGGCGCCGGCATGATCCACCCCAACATGGCCACGATGCTGTCGTTCCTGGTCACGGACGCGCCCATCACGACGACATTCCTGCAGGCCAACCTGAAGGACGCCGTCAACGCCACCTTCAACATGATCACCATCGACGGCGACCAGTCCACCAACGACACGTGCGCCATCATCGCCAATGGAGCCGCCGGTGGGGCCAACCTGCGCAAGGGCACCGTCGAGGCCGAGGCCTTCCAGGCCGGTCTGCGCGAGGCTTGCAAGGTCCTGGCCAAGCACATCGCCGGCGACGGCGAAGGCGCCACCGCCCTGCTCGAGGTCAAGGTCGAGGGCGCCAGCACCCTGGACGACGCCCGCACCATCGCCCGCAGCGTCGCCAAGTCGAACCTCGTCAAGTCCGCGCTGCACGGCAAGGACCCCAACTGGGGCCGCATCGTCGCCGCCGTCGGCGCCTGCGGGGCCAACGTCGACCCCAACCTCGTCAGCGTCCGCTTCGAATCCAGCCTCGGGTCCGTCCCCGTCCTCAGCGCCGGTGAGCCCTTGGGCGCGAACCTGAAGGACGCCAACGCAGTCCTGCAGAGCAAGGAAGTGCGCATCCTCGTCACCCTCGGACTCGGCCCCCACGCCGCGGAAGCCTGGGGCTGCGACCTCAGCGAGGAATACGTCACCTTCAACTCGGCGTACACGACTTGACGGGAAACAAGGGAAAGGTTACCGACAACCCATGGCCACCATTGTCCTGAAGCTCGGCGGAGCCGTCTGCCTCGAACCCGCTACCGTCGCCGCCGTGGCCGACGAGATTAAGGCCCTGCAGGCTGCAGGCCACGCCGTCGTCCTGGTGCATGGAGGCGGACCGCAACTCGACAAGGCGCTGGCGGACCTTGGCGAGACCGTGCAGAAGATCGACGGCCTGCGCGTCACCAGCAAGCCGGCCGCCAAGATTGTCCTCAAGGTCATGGATGCCATCGGCAAGGACCTCGCCTGGCTGCTGAACGAGGCCGGCGTGAAAGCCAACCACCTTCCCGCCGTGGCGGAGGGCTTCCAGGCCACGCCGAAGAAATCCGACAAGGGCGACCTCGGCCGCGTCGGCACCGTCTCGCGGTTCACGGCCGGTTCGCGCATCACCGGCGCCCGGGAGGTCGCCGTGGTCACGCCCGTGGGCTTCGACGCGCAAGGCCCTCTCAACATCAACGCCGACGAGGGCGCCGCCTTCGTCGCCACGGCTCTTCGCGTGAAGTGGCTCGTGTTGGCCACGGATGTGGCGGCCGTTCGCGGCGCCGAGGGCGAGGCGCTCTCCAAACTCACGCCCCGTAGCGCCCGCAAGCTCATCCTGGAGAACACCGCAAGCGGCGGCATGATTCCCAAACTCACCGCCGCCGTCGCGGCTCTGTCCGGAGGAGTGACGCGCGTCATCATCACCAAGATTCAGCCTGGTCTCCTGCAGGACGCGGTCCTGCGCGGGAAAATCCAGGGCACTTTGATTGAGAACGACTTGGCGGTGGCGTGATGCGCGCCGGCCCTGACGAAACCGCGGATCACGCGGAACCCGCGGAAACGATGTCCGCGTTCTCCGCGCGTTCCGCGGTTCGGTTGAGGCGGGGGGCTGCAGCATGACCTACTCCGCCGCAAAATGGGAATCCGCGATGGCGCCGAACTACTCGACGCCTGCCCTCCAACTCGTCTCCGGAAAGGGGTCCAAGGTCACCGATTCCAACGGCAAGACCTACCTCGACCTCCTGGCCGGCATCGCCGTCTCCAGCCTGGGCCACGCCCACCCCGACCTCGTCCGCGCCGTCTCCACGCAAGTCGGCCTCCTCGCGCACACGAGCAACCTCTACGCCAACGGCCCCTCGGTCCGCCTCGCGGAACGGCTCCAGGCCAGGACGGAACCGCTGGGTGGCGGATACAAGACCATTTTCCAGAACTCCGGCACCGAGGCCAACGAGGCGGCCTTGAAGCTGGTTCGCCGCCACGCCCACCACGCCGGGATGCCGGACGGGGTCATTCTGTCGTTCGACAACTCGTTCCACGGCCGCACCATGGGTGCTTTGACGCTCACGGCGCAGCCGCACTACCACGAAGGCTACGCGCCGCTTCTCGGCAACGTCGCCTACGTCCCTTACAACGACCCGGCCGCCCTGGAGAAGGCGTTTGAGACGCAGCGCGTCGCCGGCGTCTTCTTCGAATCCGTGCAAGGCGAAGGCGGGGTCCTGCCGATGGACAAGGACACCGCTCGCACGCTGGGCAAGCTCACCGCGCAGAACAATGCCCTGTTGGTCGCCGACGAGGTTCAGACCGGCGTCGGGCGCACCGGGAAGTTCTTCGGTTTCGAGCATGACGGCCTCCAGCCGCACGCCATCAGCCTGGCCAAGGGCCTGGGCGGCGGTCTGCCCATCGGCGCCCTGCTCATCCACCCCAAAACCGCAACCCTGTTCGCGCCCGGCGCCCACGGCACCACCTTCGGCGGCAACCCGGTCGCCTGCGCGGCCGGCAATGCCGTGCTCGACGTCCTAGAGCGCGACGCCCTCGTGCCGCGCTCGGGCCAGCTCGGGGCTCGCTTCATGACGGAACTGGAAGGCCAAGGCGTCGCCGCGCGTGGCCGGGGCCTCCTCGTTGGCCTGCCCTTCTTCGGGCCGATCGCACCCGCCGTCGTCGCCGACCTGCGGGAGCACGGCGTCCTGGTCGGCCAAGCCGGCAAGAACGTCGTCCGCATCGCGCCGCCGCTCACCATCTCAGAGGACGACCTGCTAGGCGCGGTTCCAACCCTCGCGAAGTCAATCCACGCCGCGCAAGGCAAGTCTGCCACGCCGCCGACCGCGGTCTGACGACGAAACAAGGAGTGCACGGAAACGCACGGAACTCCTAACGGAGTCGTTTCCGTGCATTCCGTGGTTTCCTTGTTCAGTCGGGTGAATCTCAGGCCCGGATGAGGCCGTTGAGGACCTGGAACGCCTGGAACAAGTCAGCCTCCTCGATGATGAAGATGTTGTCCTTGTAGCAGGAGACGACCTCGAGGAAGTTGATGCCGCGACCGGCCATGGTGCTGGCCAGGAACGCCAAAACGCCGGGGACATCCTCGACGCTCTCCGGGCTGCGGATGTTGAGCTCGACGAGCCCCTTCGACTCCTTCAGCACATCCTCGCTCCCGATGGTGGCCTTCATCTCGGCCAGAAGGGCTTCGTCGGTGATGATGGTGATCGATTCAGAGCCGTGCAGGACGTGGATGGGGTGGCTGCGTCCTTGCAGGGCGTTCATGGTCTTCTCAAGCCGGGCGAACGTGCGACTGGACGGCTGCAAGGTCAATGTGGCGACCCGCGTGCGCACTTCGAGCTTCGACTTGTCGAGGACCTTGCGGATGCCAGCTTGGTAGTCGGCATTGGCGTGTTTGGGCGTGTAGCGGCGGCACGCGACCAAGACCGCTTCCTCGGAACCGAGGCCGGTCTCGTCGCGGATGCGGCGCGTCAGGGCGGAGAGGTTCACGATCCCCATCGCCAACGCGTCGCGGACGACGGGCCGGGCATCGATGTACGTGCGAACGGATTGGGCGACCGACCCCTGTTGCCGGTCCGTGGGTGCCTTGCGTTTGGCCACGCCGCGGACACCCGATGTCCCAATTTAGACATGCATGCCCGATGACGGCGAGCGTTCGCCGTGCCCCTTAAGAGCCATTCTCCTGAATTCCCGCTTGTGCCCAAGCACATCGTCCTTGCCTACTCCGGGGGCCTCGACACCTCCGTCATGATCCACTGGCTGCAGAAGAACCACAACGCCAAGGTCACCGCAGCCCTGCTGGACCTGGGCCAGGGCAAGGCCGCCATCGACGAGGCCG
Source organism: Thermoplasmatota archaeon (assembly GCA_041659985.1). Taxonomy (GTDB): domain Archaea; phylum Thermoplasmatota; class E2; order JACPAO01; family JAHFTW01; genus JAHFTW01. The sequence continues at coordinate 10,171 of JBAZXE010000043.1, forward strand.
GCAAGCGCGCCAAGGCCAACGGCGCCGAGCACTTCATCGTCCTGCCCGCCAAGGAAGAGTTCGCCAACGACTTCCTCGCCCCCTCCATCCGCGCCAACGCGATGTACGAGGGCGTCTACCCGATGGCCACCGCCATCGGCCGCCCCCTCATCGCCAAGAAGCTCGTTGAGGCCGTCCAGGCCGTCGGCGGCGACGCCGTGGCGCACGGCTGCACCGGCAAAGGCAACGACCAGGTCCGCATCGAGGCCGGCGTCAAGGCCCTCATGCCTGGCCTGCTGTGCCTGGCCCCGCAGCGCTCCCACCCGATGACGCGCGTCGCGGTCGTCGAATACGCCACCAAGCACAAGCTCCAGGTCCCGCAGCTCAAGCGCAGCACGTACTCCACGGACGAGAACCTGTGGGGCCGCAGCATCGAAGGCGGCGACACCGAGGACCCCGCCCACGCCGTCCACGAGGACGCCTACATGTGGACCGCCAGCCCGCAGAAGGCCCCCAACACGCCGGGAACCATCGAGCTGCAGTTCGAGGCCGGCCTGCCCGTCGCCCTTAACGGCAAGAAACTCCCGCTGTGGGACCTCGTCGATCAACTCAACAAGATTGCCGGCGCGCACGGCATCGGCCGCATCGACCACGTCGAGAACCGCCTCGTCGGCATCAAGAGCCGCGAGATCTACGAGGCCCCCGCCGCCGTCACGGTCCTCTTTGCCAAGAAGGCCCTCGAAGCCCTCACGCTGACGAAGGAGGAAATGAAGCTCAAGCCCATGCTGGAGCAGAAATTCTCCGAGAACGTCTACGATGGCCTTTGGTACGCGCCCGTCATGCTCGCCCTGCGCGCCGCCATCGACACGATTCAGCAGAACGTCTCCGGCACCGTCAAGGTCCAGGCCTACAAGGGCAACCTCAGCTTGCTGGGCCGCACCAGCCCGCGCAGCCTGTTCAAGGACAACCTCGCCACGTACGGCACCAAGGACGCCTTCAACCACCAGGCCTCGGAGGGCTTCATCGAAATCTGGAGCCTCCCCACGGAGACCGCCAACGCGGTGCGCCACGGCCAGACCAAGCCGACGGGCCAGAAGACCCTCGAGGCCGCCATCAAGGCCGGCAACGGCGCTGCCAAGCCCGGCAAGGGCAAGGCGACGGTCACGGTGAAGGCCAAGAAATGAGCACGCCGGCGTCTTCCGGGGTCCCGAGCGAGGCGAACGCTGCTGGCAAGAAGGCCGTCTGGCAAGCCCGCACCGGAGGCGGCCTGCACCCCGACCTCCTGGCCTACTCGCAGACCACGCAGGAGGATCTACCCTTCGTCGTGCACGACCTGGCCGGAAGCTCAGCGCACGTGCTTGGCCTGCACAAGGCAGGACTGCTCAACGCCAACGAAGCCACGGCGCTGCTGACTGGCCTGCGCCGCATTCTCGCCGCCCATGAAGCCGGAACCTTCCGCCTCGACGTGGATCTCGAGGATGTCCACATGAACATCGAGAGCCGCCTCACCGCGGAACTCGGCGACACGGGACGCAAGCTCCACACCGGACGCTCACGCAACGACCAGGTCGCCACCTGCATCGTGCTCTACGCGCGCCAACACCTGGCCGCCTTGGCGCAAGCGGCCCACGGGCTCTCCATGGCCTTGGCCGTCCAGGCGCGCCACCACGCCAAGACGCCGTGGGTCAGCCGCACGCATGGCCAGGCCGCTCAGCCCGCCACGCTGGGCTTCCTGCTCGCCGCCCACGCGCATCGCACCCAGGACCTCGCCAGCAAGACGCTGGCGGCCTTCGAGCAGGTGGGCGAATCGCCGCTCGGCTCCGGCGCCGTCGCAGGCTCCACGCTGCCGCTCGACCCGGCCTACACGGCCCAACTCATGGGCCTGCGCGCACCGCGGTCGGCGCTCCTGGCCACGGGCACGCGCGACACAATCTTGGAATCCTGCCTCGTCGGCGCCCACGCCGGCATCGTGCTGGCAGGGTTGAGCCAAGACTTGCTCGACCTCTTTGGCTCCGGCTCGCTCAAACTTCCCGAAGGCTACACGACCGGCTCGAGCCTGATGCCGCACAAGCGCAACCCGGACACCCTGGAGCTGGCGCGCGGACGCGGCCTCTCCCTCGCCGGCCCATTGGCGGCCGTGTCCGGCATCGTCGGGCACCTCGGCCTCGGCTACATGCGCGATTTCCAGCTCACCAAGCCCTACCTCGTGGCCGCCCTGCGCGACGCCACGACGACGTTCGAGCTGCTCACGCCCCTGGTGCAGGGGATGTCGTACGATGCCTCGGCTTCGGCGGCCGAGATGGCCAAGCCGGGCGTCGTCGCCACCGATGTCGCTGAAGCGCTGGTGCGCGCCGGCCTGCCGTTCCGCACCGCGTACGCAGCCGTCGCCAAGGCGTTCGCCGACGTCGAGAAGGGCACGCCGTTCCCCACGGCTCTCGAGGCCCAGACTCTGCCTAAGGCCGCCCTGGAGGCCGCCCTTGGCTCCTTGCAACCGGACCCATCGCGCCGCGCCACCATTGGGGGTCCGGCGCCCAAGGCCGTTCTGGCCTCGCTCGACGGATTCGACGCCCGCGCCGACAAGTTGGACAAACTGGTTTCCATTGCACAGGTCGCGGCCGAAGCGCCGTTCGACCTGTTGACGAAAGACGTCGCAACCCTTGTGGAGGGATGACATGGCCAAGACGACCACCAAGACCACGAAGGCCCCGACCGCCGCCGCGCCCCGCCTGCCGCGGTCCACCGTCATCCTTGGAATGGAGGACACGGCGCCGTTCCTGCATGCGTTGCTCAACGAGGCCATGCAGCTCAAGGCGCAGGCCTCGCGTGGCCCCCTGCCGCCGCTCCTGCAAGGCAAGGCCGTGCTCATGATCTACGAGAAGAACTCGACGCGCACCCGCGTCAGCTTCGAGGTCGGCATCCAGCGCCTCGGCGGCATCGCGGTGAACCTCGACGCGCAGACGTCGCAACTCAGCCGCGGGGAAAGCATGGAGGACACAGCGCAGGTCCTGTCGCGCTACGGGCACGCCCTGGTCTTCCGCGCCAAACAGCACTCCAGCCTCGAGGAGTTGGCCCGCTACGCCACGGTGCCCGTCATCAACGCGCTCACCGACAAGGAGCACCCGTGCCAGATCCTGGCCGACTGGATGACGTTGGCCGAGCACTTCGGCGGCGTCGACCAGCTGCGCGGCAAGACGTTCTGCTACGTCGGCGACGGGAACAACATGGCCCACTCGTACATGCTGGGGGCGCCACTGGTCGGAATGGACATCCGCATTGCGACGCCAAAGGGCTACGCCCCGGAAGCCGCGTTCATCGCGCGCGCCCGCGAACTTGCTGCCCAGAACGGCACCAAAGTCACCCTCACCGACGACCCGCGTGAGGCCATCCGTGGTTCGCACGCCGTCGCGACGGACACGTGGATCTCCATGGGCGACGAGGCCGAGGAGACGCAGCGCGTCAAGGCGTTCAAGGGCTACACCATCGATGAAGGAATGATGACGCACGCCGAGCCCGGAGCCGTCTTCTTGCACTGCCTGCCCGGACACTGGGGCCAGGAAGCCACGCACGAATTGGCGCATGGCCCGCGCAGCCTCATCTACGACGAGGCCGAGAACCGCATGTGGGCGCAGATGGCCCTCGTCGCTCGCCTCGTCAACGGCGCACCGTAGCGCCCTCCGCGACCGACCCAACGAATTCCAAGAATTCCTGTCTAGTCGTTCAAGCGGCCGCGGCGCCCTGCGCGGGATCGGCCCACTCCATCCAGTATTGGCAGTTCGGGCAGGCAAACTCGAACCGGTCAGTGGCCACACGGAACCGCTTCATCGAGCGGTCGACCTTGATCTCGGTCTGGCAGCGCAGGCACCGCACGTGGAACACGTCGCCTTGACCGGGGGTGCTCTGGGTTACCTGCGTGTCGTCGGCGTTGGCGTCGTCGATGGCGTGCACGATATCCGGGATGACCTTGAACAGGACGACGCCGGCCACGGCGAATCCGGGCAGCGTGAACAGGACGTCCGTGAAGCGGCGCCCCCCGAGGTACAGGGTGCTCGGGTCCGCCCAGAGGTGGCGCAGGCCAAAGGCCAAGAGGACGCCCGCGAAGGCTCCGATGACGGCGGCGGCGAAGGCGAGCTGCAGGGAATCACGCGAGGTGGACGTCCGCTTGACGGCCATCCAGGCGAGGCCTAGTCCTGCCAAGGCGGGCGGACCAATCTCGGTCAACTCGCCGATGCGCGGGACGAGGGCCCAGAGCATGACGAAGGCGGCTGCGCAGGCCGCAAGGAATCCCAGGTTCCGCAACGGGCTAGCGAACCCGATGCAGGCGACGGCGAAAAGAAGGACCATCCAAAGGCCAACGCTGGCGAATTCGATGGGCCCGCCCGTCTCCCAATGGTGGGAGTCGAACATCAGGGTGTTCCACAAGGTGGGCTCCTCGCCAACCCGGACCGGGGGCCCGACGGGCGGCATCGAAATGGCGGCCTCGTATGGCGAAACCGAGACGTCCGCATGCACGGATTCCATGCCCGGAGCGCCACCGACGGGTCGATCCGTGTTGTCCAAGACGAGAATCCACGGCCCTGCGCCGCTGAGGGCGACATGCGCCCGGCCCGACGTTGTGTTGAGCAGCTGGGCCGCCGCGACTGGTGTGGCGTTGCCGTCGAGAACGGTCCCGTCCTCGGCTTGCAGGACGAGGACGTCGATGGGCATCGTCGCAGCCCATTTGAGAATCTGGGCGTCGCCATCGCCACCCTCGAGGCGCCACGTGGCGCGTTCGTCGCCGGGAAGATCCGCTCCGGCGCTGAATCCCGCGACCGCCGCGGCCCCCGTTGGAATGGCCAAGACGGCAAGGACGAGGACCAACGCGCGGTGCATCGGGGCCGGGACTTAGGCGGCGGCCTATGAGTCTGCCGCCTCCTGTCGGCCTCCTGGCGACAACCTCATGCGGGGGCGGCTCGTGGACGGGTCGTGCAGTTGCGCGACCTGGGTGTGATGGAGTACGGGGAGTGCCTGCGCCTCCAGCACAACCTGCGCGACGCTCGACAGCGCGGCGAAGGCGAGGACACGATCCTCATGGTGGAACATCCACCCGTGGCGACCCTGGGTCGTCGCGGCACGCGCGAGGAGGTGTTCGACGCGACACTGCCGGTGCACGTCATCGAACGCGGCGGCAAGGCCACGTACCACGGCCCCGGCCAGCTCGTCCTGTATCCCATCGTCCACCTTGGGGCCGGCAACCGCGATGTTCGCGCTTGGGTGCGCCACCTTGAGGCATTGCTCATCCGCTGCCTGGCGGAGTTTGGCATCGCGGCCCACGTCAAACCCGACTATCCCGGCGTGTGGACGGTGGCGACCGACCGCAAGGTGGCCAGCATCGGCATCGCCATCCAGCACTGGGTCAGCTTCCACGGCGTGGCGTTGAACGTCACCTTGGACCCCAAGGAGTTCGAGCGCATCGACCCATGCGGGCTCGGGGCGGCCGTCATGACCAACATGCGCCGTGAAGGTTCCCTGGCGACGATGGCCGACGTCAGGGCGTGGATGCGCCGGCATGCCGTTGAACATATCGAGTCATTCCGCGTTGAGCGCAATCTAACGCAGTAATCCGAAATAACGCTAATTTTAAATGACTATTGCAGAAATGCCTTCACAAGTTAAAGACTATTTGAATCCTAAATATTGTTTGGGCCGCTTGTGGTGAATCCGAGGGAGTTTTCTCCTGTTGGCGGGGTGGTTCCCCCGATGCCCACGCGGGTCGCCCTGTACACCAGGGTCTCCACGGAGGACCAGGCCAAGGAAGGGTTCAGCCTCGACGCCCAGCTGGAGCGTTTGCGTTTCTACGCCAAGGCCCAGGGTTGGGCGATTGCCGGCGAATACGTCGACGAAGGCCATTCCGGCCGCACGACGAAACGTCCGCAGTACTCCCGGATGATGGCGGAGATCGACGCCTGGGACACGCTCCTGGTCCTCAAGATGGACCGCATCCACCGCAATTCCCGCAACTTCATGGCGATGATGGACCGCCTGCGCAAGACCGGGCGCGAATTCGCCTCGGTCACAGAATCCCTGGACACGTCCACCGCCATGGGGCGGTTCGTCATGGACATCATCCAGCGCATCGCGCAGCTCGAGTCCGACCAGATTGGCGAGCGCACGTTCACCGGCATGGAGGAGAAGGCCCGGCAGGGGGGCGGAAGCCTCGGAAAACCGGCCCCGTACGGCTACGCCTACGGCCCGGGGTTCGTCCTGCTGCCGGTCGAGGCCCAGGCCGTGATTGTGCGGGAGATCTTCCAGCGCTTCGCCGATGGAACCGGCAAGCAGGAGCTCGCGCGCGACCTCAACCAGCGCCAGGTCCCGGCCCCCGCCGGTGCCACCTGGGGCTACAAGGCCATCGATCGCCTGCTGGGCAATCCGACCTACGTTGGCGCCCTGGGCTGGGAGGGGAGGCTCCAGCCTGGCACGCACGCAGCCATCGTGGGCGAGACGCTCTATGGGGCCGTCCAAGCCCGGCTTCGCGTGACCACGCGGACTCGGAAACTCTACGCCCTGCCTCGCGGGGCCTAATCAGGCCAATTTCCGCCATACCGCGATATTTTGCTTCAAGCGCTTATTTGGACATATTTTCACGTAAACATGCCAAGCTATGCGGGGCAAGCCGGCCCCATGCAACAGTGGGCCAACAGGAGGTGGCCCGCCAGGCCAGGTAACATCCCATTCGGGGTCCCGTGCGGGATGCTACCAAATGCCGATTTTGGCTGCTGCTTTATATATCTGAATTTGTCAAACGGCCCCTCTTCAACAAAGTATGCGAAAATAAGTGCATATCGCAGATAGCGCAATTGAGTCGCGCTAGTTCATTTTCGGTGCTCGAGGGTCAAAATCGCTAGGATGTCAATCTCGATTTGGCCCAGAAGCCGCGTCAAGAACAGGTAAGCCACGGTCAGGAGACCCGTCAAGGCGGAGGCGAAGGTCACGACGCCAACGACCACTCCGTCGTCGGTGCCGCCAGGAAGGGCC
>JBAZXE010000044.1:0-16192 GCA_041659985.1 Thermoplasmatota archaeon
GATGCCCTGTTTGGCCAGGACGTCGGCCAGGCGTTTGCCGTCGGGAGCGGATTGGCGGAGGGTCTCGTCGTAGAGGATGACGCCGGAGATGGTCTTGGCGACCTCTGGGGCGGTGAAGAGAAGGTGGCGGTAGTCGCGCCGCGTCGTCTCGGTCGATTCGACGCCGATGTCCTTGAAGCGCTTCCCGATGGTCGACGTCGATTCGTCGGCCGCCAGGATGCCCTTGCCTGCGGCCACCAGGGCCTTCGCCGTCGTCTCCAATGCCGTCCGGTCCATGGGGTCGCGCCACTGGGAGGCGGTCGATAAGCCTTAGGACGGCACCACCGCGGGCTAGGACATCGTGAGCGTTCGCCGGAGACCGTCCCTGCGATGCCTTGCCGTCGGTTCGCCATTCCAGGGTGATGGACGCCCACGGACCGACGACAGCCGGTTGGATGACGTGGTGGGCGCCCCGGCCTGCCTCGCCATCGGCGGAAGCGTGGCAGGATTTCCAGGCCGCCGTGGCTTGGCTTCTGGGTTTGCAGCTCCTGGATCTCCTCACCACCCTTGGAGCCTTGACCCAGGGGGCTAGCGAAGGCAATCCGTTCGCGGCAGCGATCTTGGACTCCTCCGGCATGGCCGGTCTCGTTCGCCTCAAGGTCGTGGCGCTCCTTCTCATGCTGGGCTGGCTTCCCGCCTACGCCATGGTGCAGCGTCCGGGTCAAGCTCGTTCCATGACCGCTTGGGCGATGCTTGGGCTCGTGCTGGCCCTCGTCGTCTTGTATTCGGGCGTCGTCGTGAACAACTTGAGGGTCCTGCAACTCGTCGTCCAGCCGTAACGGCAGGCTCATCACGGCGTCGTCGGCTGGTTCGGCGTGGACGGACGCGCGGTCGCTTGGCTCAGTTACCTGCCCATCCCGGGCCTCGCCCTCGTGCCGGTGCTCCTGCATCCCGACGATCGGCTGACGCGGTACCACGCCTGGCAAGGCGGCCTGTTGGTTGGGGGCCTCTGGGTTGCGCTCACCGTGTTCGCCCTGCTCATCCTCGCCGTCGACGCGAAGGCGTTCCGCGATGTGGCCGGGTTCCTCTTTGGCGTTCTTCTGTTGGTGGCCTTTGCCCAGATGGTGTGGGGCGCCGTCGCCTGCGGCCTCGGCCGTTATCCGCGCCTGCGGCCCGCCTGGGACCTGGCGGCCTTCCTGCGCCGCGAGTGACTAGGAATTGGCGAGGCGGGCATCGTAGCCGGCCGCCGCGAGCGCCTTGCGGACCTCGGCGATGTGTTCCGGCCCGCGCGTCTCGACGTGGACCTGGACGGCCGTGCGGTTGAGGGCGAGGTCAAGGCGGTCGCGGTCATGGTGCAGGTCGATGACGGAGGCCTTGCTGCGCGCCAGGACCTGCAGGAACGACGCCAGGCTGCCGGGCTTGTCGGAGATGACGACTTCGAGCACCGCGATGCGGCCTTCCTTGACGAGGCCTTTCTGGATGATGCGCGAGACGAGCGTCATGTCGATGTTGCCGCCAGAGACGATGGCGCACGCCTTCTTGCCGGAGAGGTCGACCTTGCCGTGCATGGCGGCGGCAAGGGTGACGGCGCCGGCGCCCTCGACGACGGCTTTGCTGCGTTCGAGGAGGAAGAGGATGGCGGCGGCAATCTCCGGTTCGCTCACGGTGACGACCTTGTCGACGCGCTGCTTGATGACTTCAAGCGTCATCTCGCCGGAGCGGCGCACGGCGATGCCGTCGGCCATCGTGTTGGCCTCGTCGAGGGTGACCGGCGACCCCTTCTGCAGGCTAGGCGCGATGGAGCTAGCGCCAGCGGCCTGCACGCCGATGACTTCGATGGTGGGCTTGAGCCCCTTGAGGGCGGTGGCGACGCCAGCGATGAGCCCACCGCCGCCGATGGGGACGAGGACGGTCTCCAGGTCTGGGATGTCCTGCAGGAGTTCGAGGCCGAGCGTTCCCTGCCCGGCCATGACCAGCGGGTCCTCGAAGGCGTGGACGAAGGTGGCGTTGGTGCGGCGCTGGTGGGCGACGGCGGCTTCGTAGGCCTCTTGGTAGTCCTTGCCCTGTAGGCGCACTTCGGCGCCATACCCTTTCGTGGCGACGACCTTGGCGAGGGTGGCGTCCTCCGGCATGAAGATGGTGGCCTGGACACCCGCCTTGGTCGCGGCATAAGCGACGCCTTGCGCGTGGTTGCCCGCCGAGGCGGCCACGACGCCGGCCTTGCGTTCGGCGGCCGTGAGAGCGTGAATCTTGTTGAGCGCGCCTCGGACCTTGAAGGAGCCCGTGCGCTGGAAGTTCTCCAGCTTGAGGTGGAAGTCGCCGCCCGTCATCGCGGAGAGGCTGCTCGAGCGCTTGACTGGCGTGTGGCGGACCTGGCCCCGCACGACGTCCCAAGCTTTCTGGACGTCGGCGAGTTCAATCACGGCCACGCTGCGAGCGAGCCGAATCGCGGCGTTAAGACTTCGCTCGACGGGAGTTGCCTCGCATGGCAGGCAACGTCACCGTAGCGGTCGCCTGCGAGGACAGGACTAGAAATCTCCGACCACGAGAGATTGGAATCATCATGCGTCGAACAGGCGTTGGACCAGGACTTGGCGATGCTTGCCGGGTTCGGTCGGTGCCACCGTGTAGGTGATCCATTCGCCATCTGGGCTAATGCGGGCCTCGAAGACATCCCCGGTGGCTGCTGGTTCGTCGGGCCTCTGCACCCTGTGCAGTTCATCGGTTGAACGGACATACACGAAAGCGTCCGTGAAGTCATCGACGTCATCCGCCGTCAAGCGGTTTCTACTGAGGAATAGGATTCGGACTCCTGCCGCGTCCATCGACGGCCCATATGATTCGTTGCTTCCCTCAAGCCCATCGTTGGCTACGCTTACGCGGTGCAGAACTCCCGTGGTCCGGTTCAGGTAGAATACGTCCCTTGCATTGTTTTTGTCGCCGGGAACGACGTCGCTGGCATCCGATGAGAAGACCAGAATTTCGCCCGATGCGCTGATTGACGAAAACCACGATTCCCGTTGGGGACTCGTTCCCGCAGGGGTCACGAAGGCCAAACGTGTAGTCTGCTCCAGGCGGTCACGGATGAAAATGTCCATACAGGACGGGCCATGAAACGAGGAAGATTCTCCATTGTATGGACAACTGTTGTGGTCGCGCTCGTCCAGGTTGGAAGCTGTTGACTCGAAAACGACCCACCGTCCGTCGCGCGAAACCTGGTTCCTGCCGAAAAGGGCGAAGGAGTTGCCATCCGATTCGACCTGCATGCCTTTGCTAATCCGCTCGGTTGTTCCGGTCTGCAGGTCGTGGAGGAAGAAGTCTGCGTTCCGGTTGGCATCGGGAGATTCGATGGCGGCAAAACTGTCGAATGTGACGTACCTGCCGCTGAAGTCAATGGATGGATCCCCGCAGGTAACGCCGCAGTAGGAGTCGTTCTGGTCGCGTGACTCCCAGGTTCCCGGTTCCACGATTCTCTCAAGGCTGCCTGTTTCGAGGTCTTTGACGAAGATGCCCCATTTCTCATCCAGGCCAATGGCTTGGAAGACCGCTTTCCCGCCATCTTCGGACAGACTGACAACTGCAGAAGTGAATGCTGCAATGGTCCGCCCGTCCGTGTCTTGAGCCAGGAAAGCCGATCCTGAGCCTCGTCTCCAAACCACCCAGTCGGGACAGTTATAGGGGGGCATCCGGTCGTCTATGTTGCACAATTCGTTGTCGTCGGGAAGCACGTTGGAACTCAACGTGTAGTAGACGACGACGTCCCCACCAGAAGCAATCACGGGGTACGATGAGGGCATGTTACCATGCTCACCGTTCAAACCTCGAGAAATCACTGCAGAAGCGTCCAGAGGTTGTTCCCGGGATTCATTCAGGCACCCTGCCGTTGCGTTAGCGACGACGATCAGGAGCAGGGCTAGCGGGATCTTCATGCCTGCCTACTTTTTGCCCATTGATTGGTCTAAGAAGTAGCCGTAGACGCAGTGGGCTAAGGCACCGTCGCAGGTTGCGTAGAGCCCGTGGCCATGCGCGGCGTGGGTGGATACACCCGTGAATTTTGTCAACGTGTGGCCAAAGGCAGCCGTGCAAGCAGTGACGGCCGCGCCCTCGTGAATAGCGAGACACCATGCGGTCATCCAATTGCCGCCCTTCAAATGGTTGAGATCCGTTGTGCCCGTTGTGGAACGCAACGTTCCCTCACAAGATTGCCCTGGGGCTTGCGTACACCAGCTTACGGAGTGATAGTTGACGCTTTTCACGGTCGTCGTAATCGTACAACTGTAGCCGGAGTAACCCGAGCCGGGATACTTGTAGAAACATGCCGCCCCTGCCGGTGTTCCGACTCCATCTGAACCGCCCGGAGCCCCGACGCCGTAAATCTTGACGTCAGGCCCTTGCACAGCCGCACTCGCCATCAATGGGTTGCTGGGGTTCGCCGGAACGCAGGGGTCATTGCTAGGCAAACCAACAAAAAGGCAAACTTGGCCGCCAATGCAGTCTGTTGCTTCAATGGCACAGATGGGCAGCCCTGCTGGCAGACACGGGGCCTCGTCACAAGGCTCCTCATTGACCTGAGAAGCAACAGGCCCGGTGACAGTGGTTAGAATAAGCATCAAAGCCGACAATGTCAAGGATAATAGTCGCACGGTACACCTGGCGCGAGCATTCCTGGACCAGTCATAATTCTGGCGGGACACAACTTGACAGAAAGTCCTGCACGCCGCCGTGCATATGGTCGGTGACGCAGTCGAGATTGGTTTGTTCGTAGAACCGCCCCGCTCAACTAGAGGGACGCGGCAGCCGCTCGTGCCGCCCGGACTCTGGCCTGGTTGACAAGCACGACGCCGGTCATGACAAGCGCGGCGCCGGCGAGGAACCAACCGGTGAGCCGTTCATGCAGGAACAGGACGCCGACGAGAGCGGCCACGACCGGGTTGAAGTAGATGTAGACGGAGACCTGGCTTGCGGTGCGCGTCTTGAGCGCCTGGTTCCACATCGCGTAACCCAGGATGGTGGACAGGATGGCGAGGAACGCCAGCCAGAACCAGTGGATGGCCTCCATTTGGCGCAGGGGCTCGACGCCGTACCACAACCCGAGCGGCACGAGGGACAGGACGCCGACGCTGAGCGTGGCGCCGGTGGTGAACAGGCCGCCGTACTTGTGCACGAACGGCCGGGTGTAGACCGAGTACACGGCCCATGACATGGGGGCGATGAGGACGACGTGGGCGCGGCCGGCGACGCTCAGCTCGACGTGGCCCTTGCCGAGGAAGACGACGATGGCGACGCCGCCGAAGGCCACGGCGGAGCCGAGCCAGGCCATCCAGGTCGGCCGTTCCTTGCCCGTGGCGACCGACAAGAGGAGGGTGAAGAGAGGCGTGGTGGCAACAAGGATTGCTCCGGTGGCCGCCGTGACGCCGCCCGCGCCGTGCATGCCCCAGTTGAGGGCGAAGTGGTAGCCGATGACGCCGACAATGCCCAGGACGCCCATCGCCAACCAGTCCCCGCCGGCCACGCGCATGAACGTGTCGCGGCGGCGCAGGAGGATCCAGAGGCCGTAAGCGACCGGGAACAAGGCGTAACGGTACCAGGTCATCTGGTAGGGGTCGAGGACCTCACCCAGGACTTTGATGCCGGGGAAGGCGGTGCCCCAGATGACGACGAGGACGGCCAACATGGCGTCCGTGCGGTCCAGATGCAGCCGCGAAGCCACGACGGGCGCGACTGGAGCACCGTAGTTCACGGTTGTCCCCCAATCGGACGGTTGTCCCCAAATCCGAACAGGGCAACTTTTGCTGGCACCCACAACGGCTATCCGCGACCCCCGGTCTGGAACGGCAGCCGGGCCATGACGACCGACGACGTGCTCTCCGACGCCCCCGTCCCGACCGCCGACCCTTCGGCCGCGACCGCGCCTTCGGCCCCCGCCGCGGAGCCGCCGGCAAACGCGTCCCCGGACCCGGCATCGCCGCCCCAACCCAGCCTGCTGGAACGGTTGCCTTGGTGGACCGTTCCCGCCATCCTCATCGGCGTCCCGCTGCTCTTCGCCTTCGCAACCCAGGTCGTGCCGGACTTCTACGATGACGTCGTCTGGAAACTGTACTGGGGCCCCATCAAGGCCGACGCGATGAACTGCACGCAGGTGTCGAGCCTCGACACGGAACGTTGTGCCTCGGCCACGGCGGATGGCGTGCTGGCGAAATCCGGCTACAATGTCGTCAATACGCTGAGCTGGGCCGTCCTGCTTGGCGTTTGCATTTTTGGAATCGCGCAGATGCTGGCGAAGTTCAAGACCGCCATGGATGACAAGCTCATCGTGGCCGCCACGGCGTGGGTCGTCATCGGCTCGGTCGCGCACGTCCTCGAAGACGTCGGCCTGTTCGCCGGGGCGCTGCAGTACTTCTTCATCACGCCGCCGATTTACCTGCTCTTCGGCGCCTTCGGCATCGCGAGCTTCCTGGTCGCGCAGTGGATGCGCGCCATTGCCGCCAAAGCCGACGTCCACGCCGCCCTGCGCGTACTGTGGATCCTCCACGTCATCCTCGTCCTCGTCTGGATGGGACTGTGGTGGAAGGGCTGGCCGCAGATTACGGTCTACGTCAACCCCCTCCTCGTCGCGGCCTTTGCCGTCGTGAACTTCTTCGTCTCGCGCCGCATCATCTTGCGGCAAGGCCACGTCGATGCCAGCCTGATGACGCTGACCTTCTCGCTGGGCACGGCCCTCCTCGTCGGCACGTACATCCTGACGTACATCCTCGACCCGTGGACGCCGCCGCACAGCGCCGGCATGCCAACCGCCTTCCTCATCGCACCAGCGCTGGCCGCAGCAGTGGCGGGCCTCGTCTACGTCACGGCGCGCAAGGCACCGAAGGTCATTCTGGGCGTTCTCTTCGTCGGAGGCTCGTTGCTGGGCGGCGTCGCCGCAGTGACGATCGTGAACCTTGTTCTAGCCCAACGCCTGGGGCTGTTCGGCGGATTGCACGGCCTCGTCGCCCTCGCAGCCGTCCTCCTCGTCGCGGCCGTCATCGCCTTCCGCTGGTGGTCCAACCTCAAGCCACAGCTGGCCGTCACCATCCCCCTCATCGGAGCGGCCTACGCCCTTGGCGTCAACTTGCTGTTGGTCTTCAGCCAGATGCTCGACGGCTTTGCCACCGCTCTGGGCATCGACCTCATCGGCTACGTCGAGAAACATGTCCTCTCGGCGCGCGTCATCGACGTGTTCCGTGATTTCAGCACCGACATCGGTTGGACCTTCGGCGCGACCTACCCGACGTTCCTTGCCTTCGCGCCCGTGAAGCTCATGGTGAGCCTCCTCGTCGTCTACGCCATCGACGTCCACTCCCGCGACGACGTCAAGCAGCACCCGACGATGATCGGTCTCGTGAAGTTCGCCATCATCATGGTCGGCATCGGCCCCGGCGTCCGCGACTTCACGCGCATGTCCCTCGGGGTCTAGCGGGGGAGCCGATGGACCGCCGCATCGTCTGGACGTTTGCCCTCGCGACCTTCGTGACCCTCGCGGGCGTGCTGCGCCAGATCCCCGGGGGACTCAACGCGCCCGACGCGATGCCTGCCGGGCTGGCGGTGGCGTACGCCGTCGTTCTCTTCGGGCTCATGGCGGCGCACGCCAAATGCTACGAACGGTGGACCCCGCACGCCCCGAACCGCATCCTGGTCAACGAGTTCCTCACGCGCGCGTGGTTCGTGCTGTTCGGACTGGTCCTCGTGGCGTTCCACGGTGATACCGGGCCGATCTACCTCGTCATGGCCTCGGCCTGGGCCGTGGCCTCCTGGTGCACGCATTACCTGATTCTTCGGGCGCAGAAGTCCTACCGCGCCTTGGACAACCTGGCCCAGCACGGACTGTTTCTCCTTGGCCTGGCCCTCATGGCCCTGGTGAGCCTGCGTTTGGCGTTCGAGGCCTGATTTTCCGATCCGCCCCGACTCCGACGAAACAGGAAACCCACGGAATTCACGGAAAATACCACCGCAGTTCCGTGCGTTTCCGTGAACTCCTTGTTGCCCGTGGTCAGCGCCAGGACGCAAGCCGCGCGCCGGTGCGTCCATCCGCGACGTCGCGGCCGGCCAGGCGCACGGTGAGCTTGTCGCCGAGGCGGGCGCGGACTCGCCGGACTTCTCCGGATTCGGGGTCGAGCCAGTCCAGGATCTCCTTCGTTGAGGCCTCCGCGAAGCGCATGGGGTCGTCGTGCTCGCCGACGAAGAGCATCGACTCCCATTCGTCCACCTGGTAGGGGCCGCCGGGCAGGTCGCGCGAGGCGATGCGCGCCTCGATGCCGTCGCCCCGCAGCACGAAGAGGCTGGCGGGCGTCAGGCCGGTGATGCGGGCACGCGAATCCGCCGAGCCGTCGCCTTGCAGGCTGGCCAGGACCAGGCAGGAGGACTTGATGCGGCGTTCGAGGCCGTCGGCGGCGCGTTCCTGGTTCGAGCAGTGGTCGCACAGCGTGCGCAGGGATTCCTGCGTGTGAGGCGCGGCGCCGTTGCGGCCGTCGATGAGCCACTTGAGGTTGCGATGGACGACGAGGTCGGGGTAGCGCCGGATGGGGCTGGTGAAATGGCAGTAGTGCGTCGAGGCGAGCCCGAAGTGGCCTTGGTTGTCGGGTGTGTAGAAGGCGCGGCCCATGCAGCCCAGCATCTTCAGCGTCGCAACCTCGGCCAGGCCTTCGTCGCTGGCGGAGGCCAGCGTGTCGAGCGCGACGCGGAACGGCGTGAGCCACGCTTCCTGTTCTGCAGGCGTGAGGGTGGCGAAGCCCGGGGGCGGCGCCGGCGCGGCGGGTTCGGGTGAATCGGCTTCGTCGTCCGGCCCATCCGACTTGAGTTCAATGCCGCCGCCGAAGAGGTTGAGTTTCCCCCCGCCTGCCTTGAGCTTGTCCAGCAACGACTCGCCTTGGGATGCGCTGCGGGCGTTGCCGGGCAGCTTCGGGAGGTCCATGCGGATGGGGAACCCCATGGTCTGCATCTGGTGGCCGAACCGTTCGGCGCGGTCGCGGTGCGGCAGGGGATGGCAGCGGAACAGCTGCGCCACGGTTTCGTCGGCGAGATGGCGGGCGACGGCTTCGTTGGCGGCGACCATGAAGGTCTCAATCATGCGCGTGGCGTCGTCCGCACGTTTTTCCAGCGCCGAGAACCCCGTCGCGCCGAGCAGGACCTTGAGTTCGCCGGTCTCCAACTCGAGGCCGCGGCGGTGGCTGCGCATCCGTTGGGCTAGGTCAAGGAGGGTGGTGAACGGCGCGACACCGGCTTTGCCGCGTTCGAGGGCGAGTCCGTAATGCAGGTTCTCCGTGACGCGGATGATGGCCTTGTGGAACCGCCGCGCCACGATGCGGCCGGCGGGGTCGACGTCCAGGCCGACGGAGAGGGCGAAGCGGTCGCCGTCATCGCGCAGCGAACAGAGATGGTCCGACAGGCGCGGGGGCAGCATCGGCAACACGCGGCCCGGAAGATAGACGGAAGTCGCGCGTCGCTTGGCGTGCCGGTCGAGACGGGTGTCTGGCCGGACGTAGTGGCTCACGTCGGCGACGTGGACCCAGAGCCGAAGGGTGCCCGCTCCCAGGTCCTCGATTCCCACGGCGTCGTCGAAGTCCTTGGCGTCGGGCGGGTCGATGGTCCAGCACGGGATGGCGCGCAAGTCGGTGCGGCCGGGATCTTGCGACAGGTCGGGTTCGGGGAACTCCAGGGCAACGGCTTGTGCTTCGGCGTCGGGAATGTGCTCGAAGAACTCCTCCTGGTTGACGTGGCGGCGGATGAGGCCGTCGACGGCGTCCTGCGGCGTCCATTGGCCGGATTCTAGGAGGAAATGGATGTAGTCGGAGGAGCGGCTGGTGTGCTCGGAGGCGATCCAGTCCTGCGCGAGGAACCCGAGTTGGCGGTGCAGGTCCATGCCGAAGGCCGCGACCGCGCCGAGGCCACCGATGCCGGCCACCGGTTCACCGCCATCGGGGACGCCATCCCAATCAATGAACTGCACCATCGCGGCCTTGACCCAAGCCAAGGTCGCCTGTTCACGCTCGCCGAGATTGGCCGACGCGAGCTCGATGCGCTGGAACGTGCGCCCCTCCTCGGTCTCTTGGGTAACGATGAGCTTCTTGCGCAATTCCTGCAGGTCCTGCCAGGTGCGGACCATGCGGTCGCGTTCGGCGCGGGTCCACGGCCTCCAGCGGTCGCCGCGGCCGCCGACGGTCTGGAAGCGTCCGATGCCGGCGCGGCGGCAGCGGTCGAGGGCGTCGTGCACGTCGCGCAGTTGTTGCGGCGAGGGCGTCGCGCCGTAGTGCGCCTTCGCCACCTCCTCCTCGGTCCAGGCTTCGCGCGTCTCGGCACTCGTGGATTCCCACAACGCTTCCTCGAGTCTGGATAGGTCGTCCTCGGCCTCCTCCGCCAAGGCGCCCCCGGTGTTCTGCTGCACCAGGTGAAGCAACCGGCGCCCGATTTCGGCAGCGTCCTTGAGGTCGCCCTCGTAACGCGTCTTGAACGCTCGGCGGGTGAGGTGCTCCTGTTTGATCTCCTTCTCGCCAAGGACGGTGACGACGCGAACCCAGGGGACACCTTTGACGCGTTTGCGGTCAAGGAGGACGGCGATGTTCCTGGGGGCCTCAATGCCATGCAGGCCGGGCTTGAATTCCACCACGTCGCCGGGTTTCGACACGGCTCACCACCTCAGTTTGACCATGGTTTTACCTGGCGCGTCGGGAAGGCGCGGTGAGTGGGGAGGCCAGGTCCTTGAGCGCCTTGGCCGGGTCCTTGGCTTTGACGACGCCGGAGGCGAGAAGGACGCCGTGAGCACCGAGGCGGAGGGCGGCTGCGACGTCGGCCCCGGTCTTGACGCCGGCGCCGCATAGGACCCTGGTTTTTGGGGCCACTTTGCGCACCGCCTTGACGGCGTCGGACACAATGGCTGGATCGGCCGTGGTGACACTCACGGTACCGCCGATGAGTTCAGGTGGCTCGATGGCCAGCAGGGTCGGCTTGAAGGCGGCCAAAGTGCGCGCTTCGGCCAGGGAGTCGGCGCACACCAGGCTCGACAGGCCAGCCGCATGGAGGCGGGCCACGATGCGGGCCACGTCGGAGTGGCGCAATTTGTGTTCGGCGTGGTTGACGAGGGAACCAGTCGCGCCGGCGGCCGCGAGGGCCTCGGCGGTGACCCAACCCGTCGCCGCTCCCGGCTCGTGCCCATCACAGTGCTGGCCGAAGAGGGGCAGCGCCAGGCTGCGTCGCCGCGCCAGCCCGGCCAATTCGGCAAGAGGCGGAGCCAAGGCAATCGCGATTCCGCTGGCGTCGGCCACGCGGGCGCAGGCGCGGGCGAGGCGAAGGCAACCGGCGGTGCCGGTGACCTCGGGGTACGCCTTAGCGTTGACGACGATCCGCGGCGGCTCCACGCCACGTGCAGGCGACCGGGGTTTTTCAATGGCCCCGGCGTCGGCGCGGACGTGGTCTCCCCGACCCTCATCGCCGTGCCGCTCACGATTGTCCCGGCGATGGGGCTCCTCTGGTTGATGCTGCACCGCTACGAGGGGTACTTCGAGGACGCCCGCGTCTTCTTCGCCCTGGTGGCCGGGTTCTTCGCCGGAATCCTGGTGGCCTTCCTGGAGTCGCAATTCGATTTTGCTGGCGTGGAATTCATTGTTCAGGTCGGCAGCTTGCCGGCTTTCATCCTCTTCGTTGCAGGGTACGCCTTCTTCGAGACCGGCGCCAAGACCGTGGTGCTGGGCCTCGCCCGGTTCCGCAAGCGCAAGGACACTCCTTACTACGCCTCGGCCTTCGGCCTGGGCTTCGGGTCGATGCTGGCGTTGGCTCTCATGGGGCTCAACCTGCGCACAGCCGACCAGCCCCTGTTCCCTGACTACCAGTTTGCGCCCTTCCTTTGCATGGCGGCGCTCTTCCTCGGCGGCATCCTGGCGCATGGCGGCTCGACCGTCTGGGTCGGCAAGGGCTCAGCCGAGGGCAAGCTCGTGAGCGGCTGGGTCAAGGCCACTGCACTCCAGATGCCCATCTTGGCGTGTTACTGGTTCTACTGGCCCAGCACCGGCATCGGCAACCAGGTCGTCATCGTCCCCGCCGTCGCAGCCCTGGTGTATGGCACCGGTCTTCTCGTCTTTGCCAACACGCGCATCCTGGAGCTCATCGTGCCGCAGGAGATTCGCGACATGGTGCAGAAGGAGCGCCGGCGTGAGGCGCGAGAAAAGATGCGCGAACCCCCCGCACAGTAGATCGGGCCCCCGACGACGAACCGCGGAACCCGAGGCAAGCGCGGAAAATGGTTCCGCGGGCTTCTGCGATATCCGCGGTTTGGACCTTAGGTGCCGTCAGGCGTCAAGGACGCGGTAGTGCCCGGCCTTAGGTTCCATCATGAGGTCGGTCGCCAAGAGACGGATGACTTCGCGGTCGGCGCGGGAGCGGTCGATGCCGGCCTTCGCCATGGCCTCGAGCAGTTGGACGTGCGGGACTTGGCCGAGGAGGCGCGTCATCCAGAGGGCGACGGCTTCGGCGCGGGCGGAGAGGTTGACGATTCCGGCGGCCTGCGCCGCGGCTGCATCGGCAGGGGAGTCGTGCTTCGGCTCGGGCCGTTTGGGCTTCAAGGATTGAACATCCCCCAGGCCGCCCGCCATGGCCGCGCGGTGGTGCGCGACGGCGGCTTGGGCTGCGCGCGCGTCGTCGCCTTGCCAGAGCGGTTTGCGCTCCGCGATGATGTAGGACGTACGGCAGTCGGGGCAACTGGCGGTGGCGTGGCGCAACTCGACGGCCCAAGGTTTGCGGCAGGAGCTGCACGCGATGACCGCAAAACCGTGCGAGGATGCAGTTTGGGTTCCGGGATTCAAGCCCAGGCCTCGCCTGGGGTGTCGAACGTCGTCACGGTGGCGCCAATGGAGGGGATGGAAAACCCAAGGCGGTCTTCGCAGGGGGCGCAGCGCACGAGGCCGGCATACTGGTGGGCGTCGAAGGTGCGCGAACAGGCAATGCAGGCGACCTGAAGGGCCGTCATCGCACCAGGAGTCTCCGGCGGGCCATACATACCCATTATGGGGGAACGCTGAAACTATTGCAGGGGCAGCCTTCAGCACACCACCAATGGTCGTCCCTGCGAGACCCGGGTTCACTCCGCGCGAGCGGGCCCTCGTGAGCCGTCTTCAAAGCCCGGAGGCGGTGCAGAAGTGGCTGTCGGGCCTTCCGTACAACTGGGAGCGGCACGGACCCACGGCGCGGACGTTGCGGGGCGTCGTGCGGACGGGGACGGCGCACTGCTTGGAAGCCGCCCTCTCCTCGGCCTGCATCCTGGAACAGCACGGCATTCCTCCCCTTCTCCTGGACGTCGAATCGATCGACCGCCTCGACCACGTCCTGCACGTCTTCCAGCGCAACGGCAAGTGGGGCGCGGTCGGACGCTCGCGTTGCCCTGGCCTGCATGGACGCAAGCCGGTGTTCCCATCCCTGCGTGCGCTCGCCAAGTCCTACAGCGCCCCCTTCATCGACACGACCGGCCGCGTCAAAGGATTCGGAGTGCTCGACTTGCGGGACCTCCCGACCGGCCAATGGCGCCTGTCCAACCGCAACGTCTTCCACGTCGAGGACGCCCTCAACGACCACCGCCACACACCGTTGCCCACGCCGGAACTGGAGTACCGCCATTGGAAGGCGAAGTTCGACCGCTGGTGGGTGGCGCACGGCAAGCCCGACCACGAATGGCCGGTGTTCCCCGACTATCCTCATCGGAAGGCTTGGATGCACTAACGACGCCGAAACCAGAATTCCGGGAATTCCTGTTTCGTTGGCGGGGCCGGCAGGCAACGACGGGTTTTAACCGACCCATCCCTGGGCCGGCCGATGAACAAGGCCGAGGCCTTTGACAGCGTCGCGGACATCCTTGCGGGGCGCAAGACCGGCCAAGCCGTGCGCCTGCGCGGCTGGGTCCACCGCGGCCGCTCCGCGGGAAAGATGGCGTTCGTCGTCTTGCGTGACGGCTCCGGCACCGTGCAATGCACCGTCAAGGCCGGCGTCGCCGACGACGCCAGCCTGGAGGCCGCCAAGGCCGCCTCCATCGAATCCTCCGTCTCCGAACTGTTGGGCACCGTCGTCGCCGACGAACGCGCGCCCGGCGGCTTCGAGGTCAAGGCCACCAAGTTCACCCTGCACAGCAAGGCGGAACCCTTCCCGCTGCGCGGCGAGCAGGGCACGGAATTCGAGCTCGACAAGCGCCACTTGTGGCTGCGCAGCACGGAGCTGTCGGCCATCCTGCGCATCAAGCACCGGCTCTACAAGGCCGTGCACGACTTCTACGACGCCGAGGGCTTCGCGCAGGTCGACCCATCCGTCATCACGACGAACGCCTGCGAGGGCGGCTCGACACTCTTCACCTTCGACTACTTCGGCGCCACCGCGTACCTGTCGCAGTCAGCGCAGATGTACCTGGAGGGTTGCATCTTCGGCATGCCCAAGGTGTACTCCATCACCCCCTCGTTCCGCGCCGAGAAGAGCCGCACCTCGAAGCATCTCACCGAGTTCCACCACCTCGAAGCCGAGTACGCCTGGTGGAACGCCGAGGAGTCGCGCGCTCACCAAGAAAAACTGGTGACGCACATGGCGCGCACCATCGGCACGGAATGCGCGGCGGACCTCAAGATCCTCGGCCAGGACCCGGCCCGCCTGCTGAAGATCGGTACGTTCCAGGCCAGTGAAGGCGGCCACGACGAGCCGGGCAAGCGTTTCCCGCGCGTCGACTACGACTGGTGCGTCAAGGAACTGCAGCGCCAGGGTTTCCACGTCAACTACGGCGACGACTTCGGCGTCCCGCACGAGAAGGCGCTCACCGAGGGCCGCGTCAACCCGTTCTTCATCTGCGACTGGCCGGCCAAGATCAAAGCGTTCTACATGGCCGAAAAGCCCGGCACGGACCGCGTTTTCTGCTCCGACCTCATGGCCCCCGACGGCTACGGCGAGATCATCGGTGGCAGCCAGCGCAGCGAGGACATCGAGTCGATGAAAGTCCGGTTGCTGGCGCAGTGGCACGCCATGGGCGAGTCGACCGACCACGACGACCGCAAACAGTTCAAGCACGAACGCGACGCCATCGCCAAGCGCCTTGGCGAAGGAGCCACGGAGACCGCCATCGACGGTGAATACCTGCGCCCCTACGAGTGGTACTTCGACCTGCGCCGGTACGGCTCCGTCCCCCACTCCGGTTTCGGCCTGGGAATTGAGCGCGTGCTGCGCTGGTTCACCGGCCAAGAGCACATCCGCGACATGCTGCCCTACCCGCGCACGCCGAGCCGGGCGTACCCGTAGTCGCCACTCGACAACCGGACTTAGGACATGTTCAGCAGAGCGGCAGCTAGAAGTGGTCGCCGCCGGCTCTTGTTGCGCCCTGTAGGGCAAGGTGGACAACATGGAACTCAACATGCGACTGCGGATTCTCGGAATCGCCCTGACTATCGCCGGATTGGCGGTTGCGGGCGGAGGCTTCCTGTATGGGATGCCGCAGGCGACGGACGGCCTGGACAGCGCGCAGGCCATGTACGAGGCCCAAGGGGTCTCCCTCTCCTACGATGCCAACGGGACCCTCATCGACCGCGGGACGCCGGAGGGAGCGCAACGGATCATGGACCTCCTGGAGGACGACTTCCAGTACCCCGTCAACCATGCCAACTTTGATTCCGAGGACCCGCTGATCAACACGCGCGACGAGCTGATGTTCGAGTACGCGACCATCACCTACCACGTCCTGCACAGCACCGTGGCCGTGAAGCTCACTGCCACGGACGTTCCCATCACCTACCGCGGCGTGGAGTACACTGAGCCCGGGACCTACAACATCACGTTGGAGCACTACTACGCCCACCTTGACCGCACGAACCCCGTCGAGCGGCAACTGCGCGAAGCATGGTCGCCCCTGGCCTTCGGCCTCACCGCCTCGCTGGCCGGCGCGCACGCCAACCAGGCCACCGGCGAGTTGGCTCGCGCCACAACCATGGGCATCGGAGCCATCGGCTTGGTCTTCACGGCCGCCGGAGCGGGGCTCATCTGGACCAGTTTTGCTCCGAAACCTGGCCGGCCGGCGCCAGCCAAGATCTGACTCTCAACCCTTCGCGCGTTTGCGCAACGTCGATGTAAGCGTCCAGCGTCGGCCGCCTGAGACCTGCCCTGATGGACGACGAGATGCCGGGCAGCAAGGGAAGGACCCGTACGCGGAAACGTTCTGGCGGCACGGATG
>JBAZXE010000045.1:0-15716 GCA_041659985.1 Thermoplasmatota archaeon
GGCACTGCCAACAGACGGTGGGTGAGTCGGAGCGGGCGAGCCTCGAAGGCCGCCAGCGACAGCTCGGTGGCGTTCTCGTCGCCCAGCACAGCCACCTTGAGGGTGCGCGCCGTGTTGCCAAGATTGTGTACGGTCACGTCCAGGGTGGCGTCGCGGCCGACCACCGTGCCGCGCGCGTCCTCCAACCGCACCTCAGGCTCAATCTGCGCGACATGCACGGTGAGGTTGAAGGGGACGGCGAGGGCGGGTGCGCTCAGGGGCACAGCGCGCATCGGCAGCAGGTGTGGCCCTGCGGCCGCGTCCGGCGGGGCATGCAGGAGCATGAACACGCGGGTTTGCGTGCCGGGCAAGGCGACGACGGGGTTCGGGAACACCTCGACCGACCATCCGGTGCCTTCCGCAAGCTCTAGGCGGAGCCGGTCGGGCGCATTCGCGAGGTTCTCCAGCCGCAGGGCCAAGTCGCCGCGGCCGCCAGGCGCCAGGGTGGGGGCCGTGCCGGCCAATTCGACGGTGAGCTTGTGGCCGCGCACGCGAAGCATGCGCGTGGCTTGGTCGTTGTCCGGGTTGGGGTCCGGCTTGGACGCGCCCGACAACGCGAAGGCGTGCAGGATGAAGTCGCCGGCGGGGGCCGCCTTGAGCGTCGAGATGGTGACTTCCTGCCCGGGCAGCAGTTGTCGGATGACTTCCTCGGCCACGAAACCGCTTCCCAGCAGGATCTGGACGCGCACGTCGGGCGCGGCGGTCCGTCCCAGGTTGGCGACGGTCGCGTTGATGCTGACGAACGATCCTGCCTCCGCAAAGCCGTCGCCCGCCAGGCCGCTGACCACCAGCTTCGTGATGGCAAGGTCGGGTGCGTCGGAGCCGACAACCTCGGCGCGCAGCGTCGCGTTGTTGTTGTCGCGGCGTTGCTCGATGAGGAAGCCGACGGGGTCCACCTCGACGCGCAGGTCGACGAGTCCGGGGGTGTCCGGTGTGATCCATTCCTTGCCGATGGCGACGAAACTGCCCTGGCGCCCGGCGGCTGCGGGTTGAAGCGCGGGGATGCTGGCCTCGCCCAACAACTGGCGGACGCCGCCGACGGGGGTGGCGTAGAACAGCAGCTTGACCGGTTCGCTTGCCAGCCGGCCGAGGTTGGTGACCACGGCGGTTGCAGTCACCGGCGTGCCGGCCTCAAAGCTGGTCGCTCCCGTCGAGCCGTCGATGCGCAGCCGGACGGAGAGGTCGGCCAGGAGGTTCTCGTGCAGGCTTACGCCGGTGAGGAGTCGGTCGGTGACCAGGGGCGCGTTGCCGCTGCGCACCAGCATGGGTGCCGCATAGACGGTTCGTGCGGCCTGGTCTTCGGCGGGCACGGCGACGCGGAAGGAGACGGCCCGTGATTGGCCAGGCTCCAGGCGCGCGGCCTGCGTCGGCAGGGTGAACCATTCGGGTGAGGCGGAGCCGTCCGGCGCCAGCTCTAGGGTAGCAAGGTCGCCGACGGGGCCGTTGTTGCTGACGAGCGCGAGGAACCGCTTGGGCATCGCATCAAGCACGGGCAGGACGCGTTCGAAGCCCTGCACGTCAGGCGCTTGGCGCGGCCCAAGCCGCAGGTCGCTGCTGCCGACGCTGGCGCCGAGCAGGAGCCAGCCACGTTCCCCCTCGGGGTGGGCGCGCGTGCCGGTGCGGAACCGCAGGGCCAGGTGGTGCCCGAGCAGGCCGCCTGGTTCGGTCGGGTCGGCGCAGTCGCTGTCGGCCGGAGCGGACAGGTCCTGCCGGGCGAGGTCGAACACGGTGGTGGTCGCGGTGCTGCCCTCCGAGCGGCCGCCGAAGGCCGGCACGCCGCCGAGCGGATTCACGTTGCGGGCGTCGTGCAGCGTCCGCGAGGGGTAACCGCCGTCGGGCGTGATGGGGAGCCACAAGTCGTTTCCGTCTTTGTCCAAGCATGCCGACAACGTCGCATCGGGGTCGTCGAAGACGGCCACTTCGACGACGCCTCCGTCGCCGGGCGCGAAGGCCCAGACGTGCGTGAGGACGAGGCGGGCTTCGTCGCCCGCCGGCGCCCGCAGGTCGATGGGCGCGCCTACGGTGCGCAACGTGGACGAGACCCCGGTGGCCGTCCCAACGGTGCCCGTCGAGCACAGGAAGGCGCCGGGGTCCCGGCAATAGTGGTTGTCGGAGGCGAAGGCAGACTCGTCGACGCCCCAGCGCGCCGCCGGGCCCAGCAGAGCCCAAACGTTGTTCGCGGTGTTGGTTCCGGTGCCTGCGCTGGACGCCACGGTCCACTGTTCGTCGTCGCCGAAATCCGCCGTGAAGATCTGCAACGTGCGGTCGACGGGGATGTCAATCTGCACTGGGGCAGAACCGGGGACCCCCAGCCGGGCCTCGGCGCGGAACATGCCGGCCTCTGTGGGTTCCCAGGTCCGGCTCACCACCGCCGACGCGCCAGGGGCAAGCTGGACGACGCTTGTCTGGTCGAGAGCGCGGGGGCCTTGCGGATTCAGCCGGTTGACCACCAGCCAACGCACGGGGACCGACTCGGTCTGTGTGCCGTCGTTGCGAATGCCGACGGTCAGGGTGACGTCGTCGCCGACATGGCCCGCGAATGGCGTGACGGACAACAACGCGGAGCCGCCTTCGACCGGGGGCTGGAACTGGACATCGCGCACGGTCTCCACCAGGACCTGGACCGTCGCCATGCTGGAGCCGGGTACTTCGTCGAGCGGGTCATAGAACATCGGCGTGTGGACCGGCACTTGCCCCGCCGTGAAGTTGGTCGGGCCGCGGTCTTCGTACAGCCGCACGTCGACCCGAGCGCGCCCCTCCTCCGGCGCCGTGAACTGGATGCGGAACGGGCGTGATTCGCCCCCGACGAGGTCCATGGTGCCGACTACGCCTGTGACGCCCTCGGGCAATCCCTTCGTGACGGCCTCCAACTCGGGCATCAGAGTGAACGGGATGGGGCCTTCGTCGCCCTGGACGGAGACCCGCAAGGCCAGGCGGCGACGCTCGTCGACCCCGATGTTGCTTAGATTGCCCGTCACGTCGACGACCGCCGACGGCCGCACGCGCATTTCGGGTTCATCGGGCGTCACGGCCAGATGCATACGGTACAGGTCGCCGGAGAGTTGCAGGTTGTCGACGCTCCACTCGCCCTTGAGTCCGCTCTCGTCCGTGGCCACGCGCAGACGCAGGAGGGCGTCCCGGCCCTGGAAGGCGGTGCCGACGACGGCGACGTTGCCGACTTCCCAGCCCAGGCGTTGCGCGAGGCCGGAGACGGTGCCGTCGGTGGCCGCGTGGAAGGCGAAGCGCACCTTGTGCCCGATGAGCGCGGCCACATCGAACCGGGCCTGCGTCCAATCGGCTTGCTGGCCGCTGAAGACCGGCGTGAACGGCATGGGGAAGGGGAACCCTTGGTAGACCTCGGCGCGCACCTGCTCGCTTTCCATGCGAGGGAGGTCGCTGCCCTGCAGAGGGTCCTGCATGGCCGGGTAGCCCATGGCGCGGAAGTGGTCCCCGGTTGTGCCGCGCATCCACCAGCCGTTCTGGTTGTTGTGGTCCGCCCCGAGGTAGATGCCCGAGAACCCCGTCGGAGGAGCGACGACGAGCACCTGCCAGGGATTGAAGGCGCCCGTGGTCTCGTCAAGCACTTGCACCTCGATGACGCCGCCGTCGCGTCCGTCGAGGGGGCGGCCGGCAACGCAGCAGCCGGTGGGGAAGGACTGGAAGTCGTACCGGTGGTCGAACGTCAGCCACGCCTGGTCTCCCGCGACGCGGCCGAGGTCGACGATGGGTGTGACCAGCCTGGCGCTCGCAATCGAGGGGTAGCCCTCCTCGCTGTCGTCGGAGAAGCGCCACGAGGCGCCCAGGGTGCCGTCGGGCTGCAGCCGGTCGTCCTCGACGTGCCAGCCGCCGCCGCGCGCCGCGGCCAACTGCGGCGAGCGGCAGGCGCGGCCGAGACCGGAACCCGCGCCGATGCAGCCCCAATCGCCGGCCTGGTAGGGCAGGTCGTTGCTGGAGTCCTCGCCAGTGCGGTGGCCAGCGGCGGACGGGGCGAACGGGGCACCCTCGAGGCGGACGTCATCGAGGAACCATCCGCGGTTCCCCTTGGCCGGGTCGTTGCCGACGTAGTGGAAGGAAACCGGGGCGGGGACGGACAGCTCGAGGGTGCGACGCGTCCAGCCGTCGTCGAGCGCCTCGGATTGCACGGCGTCGCCCGAGCGGTCGAAGCCCCCAACCTCGACGATGAAGCGGCCGCCGGTGCCGTCGCGGGTCCGCGGGTTGCCCATTTTCGTCGGGCTTCCCGAGGAGTCTAGCCGGTCGCCGTCGCGCCAGCCGGAGCGCCACTCCCACCAGGACAGCGTTCCTGCGGTCGGCGCCGTGTAGTTGAGGTAGACGTCGAGCGTGCGCGTGTCGTTCCACTGGCTGCCGCTCCACCACATGGAGGTGGTGCGGGGCAGCGGGCGCTCGTAGGTCTGGTTGTCGACCCACCAGTAGCGTTCGGCATTGGCGGCGCCCTCTTCCGAGAGCGCCCACGAGGGGTCAGTGAACTGGACTGGGGCGACGCCCACGAAGTCGCCTTCGCCGAGGCGCACCTTGGCAAGCCCCGCCTGGACGGAGCTAGGCTGGCCCTTGAGCCCAACCAGGGGGAACGTGTCGATGGTGACATCGCGTTGCAGGCCAGGGTAGTCGCCGAGGGCAAATTCTGCAGCCTGCCAGCCCTCGCCGAGACCAGTGGGCGGCAGGAGGCTGGAGTCGCCCGTGTAGACGGCGCCGGCAGGCGCGACGCGGCCATCCGTGAGCACGAGGTCCGACAGCAGCGGCGTCGACGAGTAGCCAAGCGGCAGGCGGTGCCCTGGGTCGGCGCGCGGCTGCAGGGCTCCCACGTCTGGCCGCCGTTGAGGCTAATCTCGACGCGGGCAGCGTCGAAGCCGGCCTCAAGGTCGAAGCGGTGCGCGAACGTCAGCGTGGCGCGCTTGACCGAGGTCAAGTCGAGCGGCGGAAGGACGTAGCTTCCGTCGGTGTGCGCCGGCAACTCGCCACGTTCAGGGTCGCCGGCGACCAGACGCAAGGGCGAGCCTTTGGCGCCACCAGCGTCGGGTTGCCATACGGGGGTCCCGTTGAGCGAAGGCAGGCCTTTGACCACAAGCGGATCGCGTTGGGCCGGCTTGTCGATGCGATCGTTGTAGAGCGTCGCCGTGACGGCGAACGGCGCCGTGATGAGGTCGTTGCTGGCGTTGCCGTCGGCGCCGCCGGGGAGCGAGACGCGCACGACTTGCCGGTAGGCGCCGGACACGCGCGGCTGGAACAGCAACTCACTGGCCATATCGGGTGCATTGCCCTCCAGGTCTTGCACCGTCAGGGTCGGGTCGGACAGGTCGACGCGCTCGCCAGGGGCGATGCCGCGCAGGACGCGCCAGGTCTCGGTGCCCAGGCTTTTGGGCTGGCCGACGCCGGTCAGTCGTTCCAGGCTGCGGGTCACGATGGGAATGTCATCGCCTTCAGGCTCCATGCGGACGTTGCCGCGGTTCTCGATGGCGACACCGAGGACGCGCAAGGTGTCGAGTCCGCCGCTGCTGGGCAAGACTTCGGCGACAGCCGCCAGGTCGCGGTGCGCCTGCACGCGGAAAGCCTGTGGTGACCACAGCACGTTGTCGCCGGGGAAGTCTTCCGCCAGGCCGGCCGCTGTGGCGAGGGTTGCGCGCAGCCGGAGCGCCAGGCCCTCCTCGCCGGGTTCGGGGACTGGAACGGCCCAAGCGACGGTGGCGTTGCCGGACCGGCCCGCCTTGAGGGTGGCGATGGTGGCCGTGCCGGAGCCGCGGACCTCGCCGTCGCCGTCGAGCGCCTCCAGGAGGACCTGCACGCCGCTGGCGTCCAGGGCGCCATGGTTCGCGGCCTGCACCTCGAACCTCACGGTGGTGCCGGGGCCGAGGCCGATGGCGTCGGCGTCGTAGGGCGTGAGGGATTCGAAGGATTCGAGGGCCAGGTCGCTCTGCAGATTGGGCGTGGGCAGGACGGCGACGGCGCCGATACGCCAGCCTTCGCTGGCGGGGCCAACCATGCCTCCGTCGTTGGCAGCGGAGCCCGCCAGCGCAAACGCGAACTCGGCTTGGAAGAACCGGCCCCGCGCGTCGAACGCCACCGGGGACCCGGCGCCGTGCTCGGTGTCGGACAGCGGCACCTGCTCGACGAGCCAAGGGCTGCCGGCGCCAAAGTCGTGCAGCGTAGGGTATTCGTCGCCGGGCCCTTGGAACATGAGGGAGCGGCCATTGGGCCACCACCACTGGCAAGGCACGCCGTCGAAGCAGTAGGTATCAGGGTTGCTGAGCTGATTGTTCCGGGCGTACCAGCGCGGGCCGTGTTCCGCGTCGTAGACGCCAATCGTCTTCTCGCCGTCCGTTCCACGCATGACCGGCGTCGTCTGGCTGTTCAATTGCAGCCACCCCTCCCAATCGATGGTTCCCTGGTCGTTCAGGGTGCCCAGGCGGCCCCGCAAGAACGCCGAGCCCCTGACGAAAATCTCGACTGGGGGCTGGCAGGTATGCTCGAAGACGTTGCACCCAAACATCACGACATTGGTGGCGAACTGGTGCTCGAAGACCAGCGTGGGCGAGGCCGCGCCAGGGTCGATGAAGATGGGCGGGGTGAGCAGGCTGGCTTCGCTGGGACGGCCGATGACGCCGGGTTGGCGAATGGTCGCGAATGGCCGGCAACCCTCGAGGTCGACCAGGTTGCCCTTGCACGAAAACGGGGCGGGCAGGCCCATGTAGTGGACGACTCCGGGATCGAGGTAGTAGTCGGAGCCGATGTGCCATGCCTGGCCTGTGGGGGCAAGGTGCGCCACCGGAGGCAGGTTGGCCGGCGCAGCCACAATGATGCGGGCGTTCGACATGGCAGTGGCCCCGCGGTCGTCGTGCACGGTAAGGAGCGCATCGTAAGTGCCCGCCGCGGAATAGACGTGCGCTACGCTGCTGGGTGGCGGCCCGGCGCCTGCCGCCGATGGACGGCCGTCGCCGAAGTCGAGTTCGTAGTCGGCGATGGTGCCGTCCGGGTCGCTGGCGGAGGCCGTGAAGTCGACCGCGAGGGGCGAGGGCCCCGCGTTCGGCGTGGCCGCAAGCGCGGCTGCCGGATTCTGGTTCACCTGGCCCAGCACGGTCACCTTGGCTTGGCCGCGGCCAAGCGCGCCTTCGTTGTCGTGGACCGTGAGCCTCGCCAGGAACTGGCCGGCCGTTGTGTAGGCGTGGACGGCGATGGAGGGCGGGCTCCCCGTGGATTCAAGCACCGGCGTCCCGTCGCCGAAGTCGAGCGTGAAGTTGGCCACTTCGCCGTCCGCGTCGCTGGCCATGAGATTGAATTGGACGATGAGCGGCAGCGAACCGGCCGACGGCGTCGCCGTCACCGTAGCGCGCGGCGCCTGGTTACGAACCGCGATGCTGGCGGTAGCCACAGTGTGGCCACCGGCCGTATCGTTCACCTCGAGGGTTGGGACAAAGACGCCTGCGGCAGTGTAGGTGTGGAGCACCCAACCGGGCGGCACGCCTTCACCCTCCACGGGCGGCGTGCCGTCGCCGAAGTCGAGGCTGAACTCGGCCAGGTCGCCCTCCGTGTCACTGGCCGCGAGGGTGAAGTTGACGTGCAAGGGCGCATAGCCCGCCGTGGCGTTGGCCTCGAGGGACACCTGCGGCGCGTCGTTCTGTACGGTCACCAGCTGCGTGTGACTGCCGGTTGCTCCCACGCCATCGTGCACGATCAGCCGCGCGGTGAAAGCTCCCCCCTGGCGGTAGACGTGGTGGACTTCCCCAGGAGGAGGCCCAGTTCCGGCCAGCGGCGGCGAGCCGTCGCCGAAGTCTAGGCTGTGGTCGCCGATGCCATCCGCATCAGTCGCCTCAAGGGTGAAGTTGACGTGGAGCGGGACCTGGCCGCTGCCGATGTCCACCTGCAGGTCTACCTCGGGCCCGTTTGTGCCGGGCTGGATTTGCTCGGTGTCCGCGGTCTCCAATCCGGCGTTGTCGCGCACGGCGAGGCGGGCGGTGAACGACCCGAAGCGGGCATAGACGTGGTCGATGGTCGACGGTGGGACCCCCGCGCCGGCCACCACCGGGGTGCCGTCGCCAAAGTCGAGGCTGAACCCTGTGACCTGGCCGTCCGTGTCCCCGGCACCGACCGTGAAGCGCACGCCCAGCGGGGCGTTGCCGGTGGTTCGGTTGGCGGTCAACGTGGCCAGCGGGGGCTGGGAGGTGACCCCGACGGCCATCGAGGCAGAGGACTCGGAGCCTTCGTCGTCGTGGACCGTAAGAATGGCCACGTAGGTGCCCACCTTGGTGTAGGTGTGCGACTCCTGGACCGGCGGACGGCCGGGACCTTCCAGCAACGGCGACCCGTCGCCGAAATCGAGCGAGTAACCTGCGATGCGGCCGTCGAGGTCGTCCGCAGACATCTCGAACGTGATGACCAATGGTGCGGCCCCGGACGACACAGCTCCCAAGATTTGGCCCTCGCGAGTCCAGTCACTTCCGAGGATGCGGCCGCGCGGCGCCTGGAGCGGGTCGTCGTGGTAGAACAGCGGCGGCGGCGCGCGGTCGATTCCCACGGCGGGGCCGCGCTGGACGGCCAAGCCAACGACCAGGGGCGCCTGGAGGGCGACTTCGAGTTGGACCTGGCCGGGGGCGGCCGTGGCGACGGCCCAACGCAGGGCCGCCAGCGAACCTGCGCCCGTTCCTGGGACCAAGTGCAGTTGCTTCGGCGACGGGTCGTCAAGGTAGCCGTCGACCAGCGTCATGGGGCGGCCCCGCGTGACGTTGTCCGTGACGTCATAGAGGTGCGGCGTGACCAGCGCGTCGACCGCGACGTTGCCCCGGTTGGCGACGACGGCGACGTACTCCAGGGGGTCGGTCGCGTGGACCTGAAGGGCGGAGGCGTCGATGGACACCAGGCGAACCGACTCGATGCGCTCGACATCGAACGCCAGGTCGACGACGTTGTCGCCCTCGTTCAGGTCGCCCTGCAAGCCGCTGAGGGCGGCATGCAACGTGTAGTGGCCATCCTCAAGCGCATCCAACATGCCCGGAATCGGTCGCGTGTGCCCGGGCGCAAGCTCGATGCGCTGGGGGCCCAGCCGCTGCACCAGCACCCCGGCGCCGTCGCGCAGTTCGACGGTGAGGTCGAACGCCTCGCTGAACTTGCCAAGGTTGGCCACCTCGGCGATGACCGGGATGGGCTCGCCCGGGGCGAGCGTGACTCCCAGGCGGCCCTCGGGCCGGAGGCTGGGCTCCGCCAGCGGGCGCAGGCGGACGCTGTGCGGGACGGTCTCCACCTGGGCCTGGAAGGCGTCGAGGTGGACCCCGCGGAAGTCTGCGGCCGGGTCAAAGACCCCGGGCACGTCGAAGCAGCCAAGGGGGCAGGCGGCCGAACGGAAGACGGCGGCGATCCACACGCTCTTCTGCGCGTAGCCGACGATGTCGACGCTGACGCGTGTCCACGGGTGGCTGCCGGTGTAGGCTTTGTCCGGGAACGTTCGGGTCTCGCCGTCATAGGGAACGTCGGGTTGGAGGACTTGGCAGCCCTCGGCCTCGCTGCACGATTCGGGCAAGGAAGCCGGCTTCCTCGTGAAGGCCCAGATCTGCATCCCGTCCACGCCGTCTTGGAGGTTGGTGCGCATGTCGAAGGCGAAGCGGTACGCAAACGCGGCCTGCATTCGAGGGGTGGCCCCATCCAAGGTCTCCGTGCCCTGCTCGCTCAACTCGTCCACTACCGGGTCGCCGGAATCGCTGGGGTCGGGCACCGCCACGCGCGGGTCCAAGCCGTTGAGGGCATCGATAATCTGCCTGAGGGCGCCCTTGACGGTCGGCCGAAGATCCTCGAGCAAGGCATTGACCAGGCCCGAGGCGTCGAGATCCGAGTAGGCTTGGACGGCGACGCTCTCCGGCAGGCCCGTACGCAAATCCAGTTCCGGACTCAGGAGCATCGTGGATTGCTGCGCAGGGTAGGAGCCATCGGCCTTCGACAGCTCGATGCCTTCAAGGCCCGTGTGACGGGCTGCGGGCCTGGCCCACCAGTCCCGGTCGCCGTAGATGGTCCATTCGCCGAAGCCGCCGAAGCCGCCGTCGGCGCCCACGTCGTCCCGGAAGACAACCAGGGCCCCTTCGGTGGCCGCCTCGTGGCGCGCCGGCTGGGTCGCGTCCTCCACTCCCGACCATGCCGCGCTGCCTGTTTCGTTGGCCGCGCGGTGGGCGTCCCGGCCCCGCTCGTTGACGAGAAGGACCCCGGTAGGGGGCGGAGGAGGAAGACCCGGGTAGGCCGGATAGGATTCCAGGCTGTCGCTTGTCTGAGCCGGGGAGAGGACGGGCGGGTCTGCGGCCGGTTGGGCCGCCGCAGGCAGGATGCCCCCGAGCGGGGTGGCCAGCAGCGCAAGCAGCAGCAGAGGCAGAAGCTTCATCGGCGGCGCCTCCGGGCCGCGAAGGCGAACAGCAGCAACACAAGCCCCGGACCGACGGCTGGGACGGTGAGGCCCGACCCCGCGTCGCCACTGGTCACCAGCGGCGCAGGCTGAGGCGCCGAAGAGGCCTGATGCAGCCCGTCGTCGGCCTCGACGGTGAACATCGGCGGACCCTCGAAGAGATCCGTGGCCTCCAGCGAGACGCGGGCGATGTAGCGGCAGCCTGCGCGGCAGTCGCCTCCGTCGCCGTCCATCGGAATCACGCGGTCGCCCAGCCGCAAGGTGAGTTGCGCGGGACGGCCGGAGGCGTGGCGGTAGACCGCCTCGAAGGTGATGCGCTGCCCCGCTTTGGCGACGTCGGACGAGGCGCGTGCGTCTTCGATGTGAGGTAGCGCGAGGACCTCCACGGAGCCCGACGTGGCGGCGCCGGCCAGCCCCGCGAGATCGATGGCCCGCACGTGGACGGCCAGGGTCTTGCCGGCGTCCGCGTCAAGGGTGGCCCGCGTGGCGGTGCCGTTGGCCAGCAGGCGCCAGTCGTCCGCAGTTGGATTGGGGCCAGTGGCGACCTCGTAGCGGTCGATGCCGGCGTTGTCGCTGGCCGGGGTCCACTGGAGGTCGATGACGCCCTCGTCCTCACTGGAGAGCGTGAAGGCGCCCGGCGTCCCCGGGGCAGCCTGGTCCGGCATGGTCTCGAAGGACACCTCGACCGTCGTCTCCAGCCCTGCGGCGTCGGTGAGGTGGACGTCAAGGGTGATGGTGCGGCCGGGGCGCAAGCCGGCGACGTCGAGCGCCGACCGTTGCAGGAGTGCCTCCGTCGAGGCCAGCAGGTGGCTGCCGGCGAACGCCGCCGCGACCACGGGCTCGGATGCGGACAGGCTGAGGCGGGCACCCACAAGACCGGCCTCTGCGGTCCATTCGACAAGACGAGGCGGCGTGCCGTCAATCGCGAAGGCGACGGCGTCGGCAGCGATGCCGCGGTTGCCGGCGCCGTCGAAGGCCAGGATGCGGAAGGCGTGCGACCCGTCGGGCAGCGCCGGCACCGGAACGTCGGCCTGCCACAGGCCGCCCTTCTCCCGCAAGGCATGCGGCTGCGCCAGCCAACCGCCGTCCAGGTAAACGGCGGCGACGCGGCCGGCGTCGCTGATGCGCGCCTCGACGTGGACGATGCCGCCCGGTGGCGCGGCCGAGCCACCGCCCGGCCCGGTGGCCCGCACGGAGGCCACGGCGGGAGGAAGGGTGTCGATGGTGAACGGCCAGGCCACCCGCGCCTCGTTGCCGGCGCCGTCGTGGGCGCGGACCTCGATGCGGTGCTCGCCTTCGGGGAGCGGCGCGGCGGGCACCAGAAGTAGGCTGGCCGTGCCCGGCTGCGCGGAGTCCAGAGGGCCGGCCGTGGTCACGACCGCGACGTCCTGGCCGTTGATGAGGAGCCGGGCGCCAACGGTCCAGTTGCGCGCCAGGGTGCCACCGGGGTCGCCGACCGCCACGATAATCACCGGACGGGAAGCGTTCACCATGGCGCCGGGCGCCGGAGAGACCGGGATGAGGAAGGGCGCCCCGTTGTCGACCTGGAAGAGCGCCGACATGAGGGTCGCCTGGTCACCGGGGCGCGAAGCCTCGACCTGCAGTCTCCAGGGGCCGTCGGGAAGGGGCCTCAGGTCTACGGTGGCCTGCACGGTCCCCTTGACGTCGCCGAGGTCGAGCAGCGGGACGGGGCGCAGGCCGGGGTTTTCGGGCACGGCCGAAAGGGCGACGTGGACAGCCGCATCCTCGCCGGTGCGCAGTCCAACGCGGACGGATACGGGAAGGCCGCCGCCATGCGTCGCATCGGGCCTGATGCCGTCCAAACCGAGTTCGATGGCGCTCCGGGTGCGGATGGGCACGACCGCCGTCCGGTTCTCGACGCCGTTGCCCCCGCGCGACACGCCTTGCACGAAGTAGAGGGTGTTTGGCGCCAGACCCTCGATGGTCACCACGTGTTCGGTGGTCGGGCCCGTCACGACGGGCGTGGCCTGGTTGAGGCTGATGGCCGAGCGGCCGTACGCTGCCTGCGTCGTGGCCGGCCGGAGGCTTTCCCAGGACACCGTGACGCTTTCGTGCGTGGCGAGGGCGGCCACGTTGGCCAGCCGGCCCTTGGTGGAGTTGATGAGGACGGAGACGGCCGTCACGTTGAGGTTGCCCGCGGCATCGACGACGCGCAGCGGCAGGACGTACGTGCCGTCGGCTTGGCCGAGCGGGATGTGCACCTCGGCGACCCAGGCCTGATCAAGCGGTGCGAAGTCCATCGCGATTGGGGCAAGCGTGCTGTTGAACGGCGACGGGTCGACCTGCACCTGGATGCGCGGCAGGCCGTCCTCCAGCGAGGCGTCCACCGTTGCCACAGAGACCAGCGCCACGCCGTCGGGACGGCCGACCTCGAGTTCGCTGGCCTCGTCGAGCTTGCCTCCGGGAGCGAAGTAGCGCACCGGTTGCACTTGGAGCCGCGGCGTGACATTGTCCAGGAGGAACGTCTCGCTGAGCCCGTCCAGGTTTGATGCGAGATCAACGGCTTCGACGCGGACCGCGACGGTGCGTTCGCTGGCGTTGAATCCGCCGTTGACGTCGCCCCAACCCGCGTAGGTCCACTGGGTGCCACTGACCTGCGCCATCGTCCGGGGCGTCGGGTCGCCCGTGAAGAAAGCGGTCACGGCGGCCAGACCGGTGCCCGACTCCGTGACGGTGGCATTGACCTGGAACGGCTCGCCCGGGCGGACGTGCCCGCGGCTGACCTCGACGAGGGTGACTTCGGGCGGCGAGAAATCGATGGTTGTGAGGCGCACCCGGCCGGGATGGTCCGTTACGAAGGATTGGATGCAGGCGACGCCCTCCCCGCCGCCTGCGGTCACCGCGCAACCGCTTTCCGAGTTTCCGAGGCGGTCGCGGCCGATGGTGACGAACTGCAAATCCATGCCGTGGCGAGCCGGGCTGAAGGGCGCCTCTCCCTGGGCGGCGCTCTGGTTTGCCGCGACAACGTGGGGACCGCTGGAAGGATCGAGGACAATGAGGTCCACGGTCGCACCCGACAGCGGAACGCCGGAATCCGACGCGGTCCACGGAACCCGGATGCGCTCCGCGCCGTTGCTGAGACTTGTGCCAACGTAACGCGGCACCTGCACCTGTGTGTCGGGCGGCGTGCTGTCGAGACGGACCTGCAAGTTGGCCGACACGGACTTGCCGCCAGAATCCTCAAGCGTGGCGCGCACCGTGTAGGCGCCATCGCATTCGGTGCTGCCGCAGTGCCCGTCCCAGACGATGTGCAGGGGCCCTGCGTCCTGGTAGGTACGGGGCATGAGCACGACGTCCGGTCCGCCGGGCAAGGCGGCCTTGACCTCCAGGTAACCGCCAGGCGTGCCATTGCCGGGGACGCCAGCAGGGCGCTGGCTGTCGGCCCCGACGCCGAGGGTCAGGTTGAGCGGCTTCGGCGCGGGCAAGTGGCTGCGGGCTGAAAACTCGGTCCGGTCGCCCACCATGGCCAAGACGGGCACGTTGTCGACGGTGAGGTCAAGGGGCTTTGATTCGAGTGTGCGCCCGGGGGCCCCGCCGTCGGCGCGCACCACGGCGGCGGCGCGCAACCGGTAGGCGCCATCCGAGAACGTCGAGGCGTCACCTACGACCGCGTCGGTGGCCCACGCAAAGCCGAAGGAACCTGGAGTGCCCGGCACGGGGTCGGCGCGGCCGATGACGCCGCGTTCGCTCGTGATGTCGAGGCGATTGACGAGGGCGGGATCCACGCCACTGACGGTGGCGTTCAGGTAGGTTATGCCCGTGACGCGGCCGTCGGTGGCCGGGACGGTGCGGTTCTCGTCGCGCCACGCCGTGAGCGAGACGCGCGGCACAGGCGCGGGGCTGGCGTCGAGCTGGCGCAGCGCCGCGTTGAAGGTGGAGGCGTCGATGCCGCCGCCGAACGTTGGCAGCGGAATTTCGGTGCCGCCGAGGTCGCCCGGCAGAGTCGGCGGATCCCTTGTCAGATTGTAGAGAGCCCGCAGGGTCTCCACCGGCGGCACCGAGCTGTCGACGGGCGTGCGCCGCACGACCAGCTCGACGCCCGTGGAGCCCCACGCGCCGCGCGCGTCCTTCACGTGCAAGGTGGCGATGAAATGGCCAGGGGTTTGGTATGTGTAGACCTTGGCGGTGCCTTTGGGGTCAGAGCTGCCAACGACCTTCCCGGTAGCGTCGCCCCAGTCGAGGCGGTACTGCGTGATGGCGTCGCCGTCTGGGTCGGAGGCGTCCAGGGCAAGGCTGAATTCGGTGACGCGGGCGATGCCGGTCTGGCCCGTGGCGGGCTCCGTATTTGCGTGCACGGAGATGGAGGCAATCGGCGGCCGGTTCGTGCTGCCGTCAGTGATGGCCAGCGGCTGGGATGTCGAGCCGGATAGCATGAGTTCGCCGCTGCTTTCGAACACGCGCAGGACGGGGCGGTAGTTGCCGGGCGCCGCATAGGCGTGGGTGTAGACCTTGCCGTCGGAGGTGCCCTGCGGCGACAGGAGTTGGACGAAGGTGCCGTCGCCGAAGTCCAGGCGGGAGCCGACGGTGCTGTTTTCGGGGTCCTTTGCGCCCAAGGTGAATGTGACGGCCGCCCCAACCGGCGCGCTCGCGGACGAGAGGTTCAGCGTCGCCACCGGTTCGCGATTGTTGTTGGTGCTGACGGGGTCGAGCGGGCCTTGGAAGAAGCCGGCCGGGGCGTTGGCGTCAGACGCGGTGCGACGCACGAGGTCTTCCTGGCGCCAGGCCCAGTCGTCAGGGCCCGTTGCGTTGCCCAGTGGCACCTTGCGCAACGCATCCCCGTCGCGGTCGTCGGCGTAGTCGTACTGGTCGGTGCCGTCCGAATCGAGCAGCAGGCCGACGAGGGGGCCGCGGAGGGCGGGTCCGAGCGGTTGCGTTTCCATGTAGTCCTCATTGCGCTCAGTGCCTACGAGGATGGGGTCGTTCGCCTCGGCGTCTTCCGGGACGGCGCACGCCGACACGTTGCCCTGCTGGGTGCCAAGCCACGCCGGATTGCGGCAGAACGCGTAGCGGAACGGCGCGTCGGCCTGGTCGGTGGCAATGCCTTGGCTCCGCTGCCCCGCGGCGTACCGGTCGAGGCCGTCCGTGTCCATGAGGAGGCCGAGCGTCGTGCCCTGCGGCAGCACCTCGGCAAGTGCCTGCCAGCCGATGCGCTTGCTGTCGGTGCCTGACACGATGGGAGCTGGGAGATTGCAGGGGACCAGGTAACTCGGGTCGACCAGACAGACGTGCTCGCGGGCCGAGCCCAGAACCGCTGCCTGCGCGTAGC
>JBAZXE010000046.1:0-15677 GCA_041659985.1 Thermoplasmatota archaeon
TGAACCCCTCGTTGTTCTCCACCCCGAGCCCCTCCAAACGCCGGGCGCTTGCGGTAAGGCTGCTCCCTTCCGGGCCTGACCCGGTTCCCGCATTGAAGGAGGGTCGCCTTCCTTCCGGAAGGGTCCCCGCCATCGCCGGCCTCGGAGGACGAGGCTTCACCGTAAGACGAGGGCTTGCGTCGGACCCCGGCGTGACCGGGCGGGATTTCGGTCAGGCCATGTCGACTTGCCTGTCAGCGGGCGCCAACCCCGCAACCTAGTCCCGGCCTTTCGCCGGTGCGCCACCCCAGGCGGCGCATGGCGCGCGACAGAAGACTGCCTCTTAAGCAGGACGGGTAAGCGGGCGAGTTCAGGCCAACGGTCTAGCAAGCAACCGCTCGAACAGGGGTTGGGCTGCATCGTCGAAGGCAACGGCCCGCAAGAGGTCGTCCTGGACCTCCATCCACCAGAAGCCCAACGACTCCTGCTGGAAGAACACCGGGCCATCGCCGGGGAGGGCGTAGAGTTCGGCCCCGCCTCCGCCGCTCACGATGAACTGGGTGCGGCCGCAGGACGGGACCGGCTCCAACCATTGCAGAACATGGTCGTGGCCAGCCAGATAGAGGTCGATGCGGTCGCACAGCTCCTGTTCGAAGAGCGCCTTCAGGTGGTCGCCGTCCTGGCCGGGGATGGGGCGCTCGTCGTACTCGCCCGCGTTGCCGTGATCGCTGTTGGAGACGTAGGGGTGGTGGCCCAGCGCGATGCGCCAAGGTCCTGCCCCGGCGGCGACGGCCCCCGCAAGCCAGGACTCCTGTTCCTGCACAGCGGCGTCGAGGTCAGGCGGCACCGGCACGCCGTAGAACAGCATCGTGTTCGTATCGAGGCCGATGAAATGGACGGGCCCCTCGTCGAAGGTGTAGTGGCGTGCCGGCATCGTCCATTTCTCGGAGGCGCGGTCGGTGCGCTGCGCGTACGCAACCTCGTTGTTGCCGGCCGTGTACCAGAAGCCAAGACCGCCTCCCGGAGCGGTCGCCCCCAGGGGGTCCTGGCCGTTGTCGTGGTTGCCAAGGACCATCCAGAAGGGGAAGTCGAGCGCCGCGTACGGCTCCTCGAATTTGGTGTCAAACTGCGGGTCCGTTGGCGACGACGCGCCGGCCGGATAGATGAGGTCCCCAAGCCCCACCGCAAAATCGCAGCCGCGCTCCTCGCACACAGTCGCGATGGCCTGCGCGACGCGGGCCTGGTCCTCGTTGCCCATGCCCATGTCGCCGAGAGCGATGAAGCGGACGGCGGGCCCCACCGGTTTTTCTTCCTGGCCAGCGTCGGCGTCGGGTTGCAGACAGCCGGCGAGGGCCAGGAGGCCGACGGCCAGGGGAAGGAGGCGCACGACGGCCCAGTCCGGGGGGAGCGCATGGGCCTTGCGGTCGGGCTTCCCGCCAGCAGGCTGATGCCGGGCCCTTCGCTGGCCGCATCGCGCATGGCGCTGGCCACTCCTCCGTCAGCCGACCTCGCGGCTTTGTCGGACATCGCCGAACGCGTGCGCGTCTGCCAGCGGTGCGGTCTGTGCGGAACGCGCACGAACGCCGTGCCAGGGGAAGGCAACGGCCGTGGGCGGATCCTGTTGGTCGGCGAGGCGCCGGGCCGCAACGAGGACAAGACCGGCCGGCCGTTTTGTGGCGCCGCCGGCAAGATTCTGGATGCCGCCCTCACCGAGGCCCGCATCGACCGCGCCGACGCCTTCGTCACCAGCATCGTCAAGTGTCGCCCGCCCGGCAACCGCGACCCGACGCCCGAGGAGAAGGCCGCGTGCCGGCCCTACCTCCTGGAACAGGTGGCGGCGCTGCGGCCTCGGGTCGTCGTCGCCTTGGGCCGGCATGGTCTGTCGGGGCTGGTGGGTGAGGTCCCGACGGAGTTCGCCTCCTTGGCCGGCACTTTCCTTCCGACGCCGCTTGGCCTCCCGGTGTTCGTGAGCCTGCATCCGGCGGCGGTCATCTATCGCCAGGCATGGCGGCCGCAGTTTTTGCAGCACTGGCGCGACTTCGGGGCCTGGATGCGCGGCGATGGCCCGCCCGGGTTTGGCCCAGACCTTTCACCGCCCCCTGGCCAGGGTTCCTGAAGCCGGGGCGGGTCTCCCGGGTCCTGGACGGGCGGTCTCCCAGATGCTCCTCCCCACCGCGGGTGCCGGGGGCCGCCCATCCTTCCCTGGCGATGGACACCCTGGCGAAGTCCTCTCCTGGATCCCCCCCTGGGCGGAAGACCGTCCGACAGACCCCAGTTTCACATGGAGAGGCTTAATTTCCGATGGAACTTCCAACGGAAACAATGGTCCTGGGCCCTCTGTTGCAGCGTGGCTCCAGGAGGGACGACGCCCCTGAGCCCGTTCGGTTCCCAAGCGATTAAATAGGCCCCATGGAATGGGAGTGTCAGACAAATGACAACTTGTGTTCCCTTCGGGGTTCACGAACTGTCATCTGTTGGCCGCTGTTTGTCAGACAAACAATGGCCTCTGGAGTCAACACCAAATGGCCGCCAAGACCCCGACCGACCGCGTAACGGTTCGCCTGCCCACCTACCAGATTGAGGCCATCCAGGCCTTGGTCAAGGCGCAGCGCGCCCGCAACGTGACGGAAGTCGTCTACAACGCCGTCAAGGATTACCTCCTTGCCCAAGGCGCCGGCGCGAAGGTGTCCGTCCAGGCCGAGAAGGACTTCGAGGAAATCCGCAAGATGGCCGCCCAAAAAGAGGCCCTCAAGCAGCAGCTCGAAGACCTGCTCCACAAGCTGCGTTAGCAGCGATTTCAGGGTCCTTGCCTCCGAGGTAGGGATGGGATGCACTAGGAGAAGGGGCCCCGGGGGGATGGCGACACCCCCCGGGCCAACCCCGGGCAGCACGTCGCCAATCTGAGGAGGAGCAACACTACCATGCAATCACTGATCGGAGCCGCTGTTGGGTACGCCCAAGAGCAGGACCTGAAGGAATACGAGAACTTCGGCGAACCGAAGATCGTCATTGTCGGCTGCGGCGGCGCCGGTGGCAACACCGTCAACCGCCTGCACAAGCTCGGCGTCAAGGGCGCCGAGACCATCGCCATCAACACGGACAAGCAAGCCTTGGACCTGGTTGAGGCGGACAAGAAACTCCTGGTCGGCAAGACCATCACCCGCGGCCTGGGCGCCGGCGGCTACCCCGAAGTCGCGGAACGCTGCGCCGAGCAGGCCCGCGGCAAGCTCGAAGAGATGCTCAAGGGCGCCGACCTTGTCTTCATCACGGCCGGCATGGGCGGCGGCACCGGCACCGGTGTCTCGCCCGTCGTGGCCTCCATCGCCAAGAAGCAGGGCGCCATCGTCGTCGGCATGGTCTCCACGCCGTTCAACGTGGAACGCGCCCGCATCATCCGCGGCGACGAGGGCCTGCAAAAGCTCCGCTCGAACTCCGACTCGGTCATTGTCCTTGACAACAACCGCCTCCTGAAGTTCGTCCCCAACCTGCCCATCGACCAAGCCTTCTCGGTCATGGACCAGCTCATCGCCGAGACCGTCAAGGGCATCAGCGAGACCATCACCCAGCCCAGCCTCATCAACCTCGACTACGCCGACGTCAAGGCGATCATGGGCGAGGGCGGACTGGCCGTCATGCTGTGGGGCGAGGCCAAGGTTTCCGATGGCGCCTCCGCCGTCGTCTCCGAAGCCATGAACCACCCGCTGCTCGATGTTGACTACCGCGGCGCCACCGGCGCCCTAATCCACATCACCGGCGGACCTGACCTCACGCTCAAGCACGCCGAGGAAGTCGCCGAGGGCCTCACCTACGAGCTCGACGCCCAAGCCAACGTCATCTGGGGCGCCCGCGTGCTGCCCCAGTTCGAAGGCCGCTGCCGCGTCATGGCCATCATGACCGGCATCAGCGCCGACGCCGCCCCGCTGGGCGAGCCGCAGCAGCAGACCCGCGCCACCGTGCAGGTCACCGCGACGGCCAGCCCGGCCTACCCGGCCCGCCTGAGCGGCGGATCGGCCAAGCCCGGCCCGAACTACACGACCGGCACGAAGCAGGCGCAGGGCTTCCAGCCCAACCGCCCCCGCACGATGGCGCACGAGAAGCCGCGCCACTCGAGCGGCATCGACTTCGTCGAGTAAGCCTCAACGCGGGACAAGCCCGCACAACCATGTGTTCCTCCCCCTTCCTCTCCTTCCTCCCACCCGCCCCCGGGGCCTAGTGGCGTCCTCCCACGCCGTGAAGCTCCTCCCACCCGGGGACGGATGCCCGGGGGTCGTCCTCCCACGACCCCCGGGCGCCCACCTTTTCTTTGGGTTTTTTCGTCCTCAACTTCCTGTCGGACCCCTTTTGGAGACGCGGCTGTGCACTACGACCGCCTTGCGCAACTCGGCCGCCCGGAGGGGGCCCGATGTGAGAAAGCTTCAACCATCCGCCGGCATTTTCGGATGCATGCGCCCTGCCGTCGTGCTTGTGTTCGCCTTGCTTGCACTTGCCATCGCGGGCTGCAACTCAAGTCCTGATGCGCCGCCGACCAGCACGTCAAGCAACGCATCGTCGACGACGGGGGGTCAGACTTCGACATCGCCGACGTCAACCTCCACGAGTTCCAGCGCTGCCCCGGACTACACCGTTGACCTGGTTGACAATCGCTACGACCCAACGACCTTGGCCGTTCCGAATTTCCAAAAGGTCGTGTTCACCAACAAGGGCACGCTGTCGCACACCGTGACCATCGTGCGCCAGGGCGATCCGCCCGGATCATTCCTGCGCGACCAGGCCATCCAGCCAAACACGGAGACGGACTTCAACTTCCCCAACGACGGCACGTACAATGTCTATTGTCGCTACCACGGGACGGAAACCAGTGGAATGCACATGACGATCACGGTCTAGGACCGCGAAGCCTTCATCGTGCACGCCACGCAGACCTCGCCCGAGGTCGGCTCCCCGCACTCCGGACAACTCGCAACGGACATCGCCGGCAGCGCAGCCTGCAGGATGGGCTTGAGCCGCTCGGCCCCCTTCACGAGCGCGTGCCGCGTGCCTGGACTGTGCTCCTCCAGCTTCACCAGCATGTCGCGCAACAGGAAGCGGTGGCTCCTCGCGGCGTAGGGGCATTCGGCCTCGTGGTGCAACGGCAAGCCGTGCAAGACGGCGTACAGCAGGACCTCCTTCTCAGGGATTCCCTTGAACGGCAAGATGCGCGGCACAAGTCCGGGGTGGTGTGCGGCATCCGCAGCCGTATGGGGCGCCAGACG
Organism: Thermoplasmatota archaeon; assembly: GCA_041659985.1. Classification (GTDB taxonomy): domain Archaea; phylum Thermoplasmatota; class E2; order JACPAO01; family JAHFTW01; genus JAHFTW01. Next base: position 5,232 of record JBAZXE010000046.1, read on the forward strand.
CGCGGCCCGTTCGAGGTCCCCGCGCAAAGTGTTCATCAAGACGGTCTGTGCCTGGTCGTCGAGGTTGTGCCCCGTCACGACAGCGGAGGCGCCAATGTCGCGGGCGAGACGGTTCATTCCGGCGCGGCGGAAGACCCCGCAGGCGCCACACGCAGGCCGCGGCGCGACGGGCAGTGTTTCGCCCTTCGCTCCGGAGGTTCCCGCCGCGTATTCGTCGATGGCGTAGCCCGCAAGATCCTTGGTGCGGACGAGGTGCCAGGGGATGTCCCATTCGTCCGTGACACGACGGCAGATGTCGAGGGCGGAATCGCGGTAGCCGGCGATGCCTTCGTCAACGGTGATGGCGGCGAGTCGGACGCCGGGCCGGCCGTCGATGAGCCGACGCATGAAGTGCAGCGCCGAGACGGAGTCCTTGCCCCCGCTCAGAGCAACGGCGATGGTGCCCTCGGGCAGACGGCCCTGCTTGGCGACCTCTTTCTTGGCGCGCTCGTCGAAGAAGCGCAGGAAGTGGTCGCGGCAGAGATGAGTGCCCGCGTAGCGCAGGTGCACGACCGACGGGGCCGGGCACTTCGAGCAGGATGGCACAGGCGTTCGAGGACGGCCGCCGGCTTCAAGGTTGCCGCGCCGGGCGGGGGCGGCCGGTTTCGAATCAGGGTCTAGCTAGGAGCGGCGCGCTACGACGCAGGCTCATAGACGGGCCACGCCTCGGATGGATGACCGGGCCCTCCGCTCGGCCAGGAGCCCCACCAATGCAATCCAGAACCCTGCTGCTAATTTCCCTTGCCGCCCTCGCGGCCTCCGCCGCCCCCGCCAGCGCCGCCGACGTGGACATGGCGCGCCTCTGCGCGGATGAGGTCACCATCAACGACGTCCAGGAGTGCGCGGTTTGGGCCGAGGCCGCCGCCCAGCGTGCCATCGACAACACGCAGTCAACGTGCGGCGAGGCCATCACCGTCAACGAGGCGCAGCGGTGCCTCACCAACGCCGAGGAAATCGCGCAAGGCTACGTGGACACGGCCCAGGACCTCGTCAAGACCGGTCTCGAGCTGGTCTGCGACATCGCCTGCAACGCCTTGGCGGTGTCGTCCTCCGTCAGCACCCCGGCATGCGGTGACGAGGTCTCCATCAACGAGGCCGAGGAATGCCTCAATTACGCCGACCAGACCGCGCGACGCACCGTCCAGGAAGGACAGGACACCTTCGACTCCCTGTACGAACGCTATCTTTGCAAGACCGTGTGTCCCTCCGCCTGAGGAAGGAGCGCCTACGCCTAAGCCGGGGTCGCCAAATTTGGCCCCGTCGCTTGCCGCACATGCAAGATGGTGCCACCGTATGTGACTCCGACGGGCAGGGGATCAACCGATTCTCGCAGGTATGCGATGTGGACCGCCCCGTCGGCCGCGACGGCGCATTGGAAGAAATCCGCTGGCGAGCCGGCCCGGGCGGACACGGGCAGGGGATCGACCTGGGCCAGCGTCCAATGCGGTACGCCGGCGTCGAAATCGGAGCTCAGCGCGGCATAGACGTGCCATTCGCTCTGATCTCCCGGGACTACGTCCGATGTCCCATAGAAGACGATGGCCGCAACGTCCTTGCCCGAACAAACCCACGGGCGCTGGAACGTGCCCTCGAAGGGCGTGGCATCAAGGACCTCGAGCGTCCCTGAAGCTTGGCTGCGGGCAAGCTGCAGCCGCGCATTGGCGGTGTCCTCGGGGTCATCGTCAATCCAAACGGCCAGTGTCGTGCCAGACGGCGTCGTAGTGAGGCTGGGGAACCGGTCTGCCATCCCTGTCGCGAGTGACCCCAAGGGCGTCGTCGTCCAGGAGACGCCGCCATCCGTGCTCGCGTGGAGCGACATCGCAGGAATGGTGTCCATGAAGAGGACCTCGTCCATGCAGAGGGCAGCAAGCCGGTCCGGATTACGCGGGTCCATGGCCAAATCGCACCAGTTGGAGCCCGCAAAGGTGGCCCCGAGGGTCCATGTCAGGCCCGCATCGGTGGAACGGTAGACCCGGTATGAGCCCAGGTCGGTTCGGCCGCCGGCCAAATCGCCGGGCCCAGGCAGGAGGGGATTCTTGCTCATGAGGACGAGCTGGCCGTCGCCGGACGCCTCGAGCCAGGGGCGGTCGTCCGCCCCGTCGGTCCCCGCAAGGGGCACCGTTGATTCCCAGATGGGGCCCTCCTCCGTTAGCCGCCACCGGCTGACCACTTGGTCGGCCAAGGTGTTGTCAAGGAAGAACACGTGGCCCGCCCCGTCGAAGGCGATGTCTCCTTCGAAGGCATACGTGGCCTCTCGGAGGCCGTTGGGGCTGGTCACCGGCGTCCATGTCTCCCCGGCATCGCGAGACCACCAGAGGTAACTGGCCATCATGCCGGCGTCGCCGGCAACGGTTGACTTGTGAGCATGCATGAACAGTGTCCCGTCGGGGGCAACCCGAAGGCCTGGTTCGTATCCGAGTTCCTGAACGACCGACGGCGGCGCGAAGGTGAACCTAGGCATCGGTGCCGGCTCCCCGTCCAGGTCTAGCCCTGGAGCGTCAGCCAGGCAGCCAGCAACCAGAGTGGCGGCCACCAGACCAATCAGCCGGATTCGGAACAGCATCAAGGAAGCGACGCACGGGGCGCAAGTATAACGGTTGCGCGGGAAGCCCCCGACCTATCGACGTGAGCCGACGTTTCGAAGCAAGGACCACGGATCGCCGCTGGTTTCGAATCAGCGCATAGATAGGACGCGACCAGACCGACGCGGGACGATATACCGACCGTAGCTTCGATGCCTTGCCCGACCGCGGCCCAACCGCACCGGGAGAGATGAACACCATGAAAACCAAACTGATCAGCCTGTTCGCCGTGGCCGCCCTGCTGGCCATGGCCGCCCCCGCCAGCGCAGATTCCAGCCTTGACATGATTCCGCCCCCGCGCTGTCCCGGCGGCATCACCGTCAACGACGTGCAGGACTGCGTGACCTACGCCGGCGAGGTCGCCAACCGCGCCGTCGACAACGCGCAGGACGACGTCGAGGACGTCATCACCCTGATTTGCGACATCGCGTGCAACTTCGCAACGGCCAGCGAGGCCTCCGGCCTTGGCGTGCCCCCCGTCATCATCGCCACGGCCTGCCCCGTCACGCCGGTCACCGTCAACAACGCGCAGAAATGCGTCACCTACGTTGTCTACTACGCCAACGGCCGCATCGACTACGCCCAAGACCGCGTCGAGGATGTCCTGGTCCTGATCTGCGACGTCGCATGCAACTTCCTGGTCTTCAGCCAGAGCTCCGACAACACGTCCTTCGATCTCGCGACGACCAAGTGCGGCGTGACCACGGTCAACAAGATCCAGGAGTGCGTCACCTACGTCGTGTACATCGTCAACCTCGTGGTCGACCTCGCCCAGGACGCCGTCGAAGACGTGCTGGACTACGTCTGCGACGTCGCCTGCAACTTTGTCGCCCTCGACTCCTCGGCCGCTGACATGACCCTGCCCTGCCGCTTCGGCGACGTCAACGACGTGCAGGCCTGCATCACCTGGACTGTCTACTACGCCAACCTGTGGGTGGACGTCGTCCAGTACGAGATCGAGTACGCCCTCGACCTCGTCTGCGACGTCGCCTGCAACTTCGTCGCCCTCGACTCGTCCGCCAGCGTGGGCCCGATTGTTGTTCTGCCCTGCCGCGCCAGCGACGTCAACGAGGTCCAGAAGTGCCTGACCTGGGCCGTCGCCTACGTCAACGGCCGCATCGACTACGCCCAGGACCGCGTCGAGGATGTCCTGGTCTTGATTTGCGACATCGCGTGCAACGTCGTCGCCCTTGAGGCCTCGGGCCGCATGCCCGCCCTCGCGGCGGACCCGCTCGCCCTGCGCGCCCTGTGAAATCAGGCAACCCGTTTCCCTTCTCCCCTTTTTCCTCTTCTTCTTCCGCACCGCGTTGTGCTCCGCCTCTTGCCGGCTGTGCCCGCTATTCTTGGTCGGTTCGGCTCCGTTCACATCCGCGTCTGGCGCGTCGCTGGTGGCCGGCCATCAAAATCTCGTTCGCGGGATGGCGGCCCGCCCACGCAACCGTTTTCATGGGTCCAAGGTGTTGAACGCACATGCGACGAGGTCGGGCGCCGTGGTGGGGCGCTCTTGCGCTGGCCTCCATGGCCCTGGTCTCCCCGCTGGCGGCGGCCGACGCGGCAGCCGTCGAAGGGCATCTCGCCTCCACGGGGCCAACCCGGATCCTAGGGGACAACGCCCTGCGTTTGGAGGCCGCCGCCCTCCTTCTCCAAGATGGGCCCGACCAATCGGCCTTTGGCATGGGAGCCGAAGCGGCCGAAGGCACGCTCATCCTGGTCCAGACCCAACAGATGCGCCTGCCGGGGGCCTGGACGGACCCCGTGCGCGGTGACGAACACCTCCTCGATCACGGCGATTTCAACGGCCTGTTGACGTTTCGTGCTCCTGCCGGCCTGACCAAGCCGGTGGTGCGGATCCTCGCCACGGGCGAACCCCTGGGCCTGGACCTGTCGGCAAGCCACGATGTGGCCATCGGGTCGGTTGGGCCCCTTGACCCGGCCGACCGTGACACATCACTGGCCTCGAGCGCCACGTTGCTGGGGCAGTCCACTCGTCCTTCCGACGAAGGGTCGTACGTGACCGGCCTGCCGACGCACCTGCAATGGACGCAGCCGTTTGTCGCATTCCTGTCCGGCGGCGTCGTGAGCCTCCCCGATGGAACAACCTGGACCTCCGGCCGGTTCCTCAATGAGAGCGCATCAGCCATCGACCCGGCCACGGGCACTGGCCGCTATGTGTACGATCACTACATCGTCGCCGTGACGGGCCGCGGAGCCTCCCTTGCGTTGTCGGGCGACCCGCTCCCGTGGACCGCGCCGTCTTCAGCCCTGGCCGGGGCGCTTGACGGCGACGTCTCATGGACGGGGGTCGATGCGGACGTTCGCTCGGGCGGCGAGCGCCTGCCCTCCGATCCTGAGTTGTTCCAGTTGCGGGGCCACCTTGACCTGGTCGCCTCGTTCGCGGAAGTCGACGATTGGCAGGTCTCCGGGCAGGCCACGTTCATCAATGTCGACGGGGAGTCGTTCCCGGTGGCCGTCGGGGCGACGGCGGCCGGTGCCGGAGTCGTCGCGGGTCTCCTCCTGTTCCTGAGCGAGCCGGGGCGAGGTCTCCTGGCGTTCCTGTTGGGGCGCCACACGCCGCGACTGGTCAAAGCAGCGCCCTTGGGGAACCCCTCGCGGCAGCGCATCCTCAAAGTCATTCACACCCAGCAACCCGTGCGCATCACGGAGCTGCGCGCCGCCACGGGGCTGACCAAGACTGCTTTGTCCTACCACTTGCGCATCCTCCTGGCCTACGAGGTTATCCAGCGGACGAAGGGCGACACCGGCCGCAACACCGCGTTCATGCTCAACAGCGGCTCGTTGGCTTTCCGGGTCTTCGGCGACACGGATGAACCCGCCGTGCACGACGAAGGGTTCCTGGCGTCGGAGGCCCTCGCGGCAGTCAACAGCCACCCCGTGCGGCGCTCCATGCATGAGATTGTCCAGGAACATGGCCCCCTCGACTTCGAGGGCATCAACCGCGAACGCGTCCGCCGCGGCGAGGAACCCCTCGCCCAGTCGAGCGCCACGCATCATTTGCAGATCCTCGAGCGCGCCCAAGCGCTGCAGGCGCGCCGCGACGGCCGGCGCAAACTCTACACGGCGGCCATCGACGCCCGCGAGGCCCGCGTCGAGCAGTATCGACGCTTCCTCGGCCAAGTCCGCGGCACGGCCATCGTCCACGCGCTTGGGCAGGGGCCCGCCACCGCGGAAGACGTACTGGCTCGCATGCCCGCTGCGGGACGCACCGAGCGCCGCACGCTGGAGCGCCTGCGAGCCCTCGGGCTCGTCGAATTCGACCCGTCGCGGCGGACTTATGAGTTGGCGGGTTTCCTGGCCCCGCTGGTGTCCCGACTATGAGGGCGGCGTCTTGGCTGGCCTTGGTGGGCTTTGCCTTGGCCGGATGCGGCGAGCCCGGGGCCGTCGCCGGACCCGCCTTGGCGGAGGCCCCCGATGCCCACACATCCGCGACCACGGGGTTTGGTGTTGTCTGGGCGCTTCCGGAGTGCCGCTATGCGCGCCTAACGATGAACCAGGACCGCGAGGCCGCTGCGCAGGGACTTCCGCCGGACTACGAGCTGCAAGGAGAAGGCGTGGCCACTCTGGCCCTCATCGTGGCCGACTGCCCGGCGGCGGTCGTCGGCAACGCGACCGTCGTTGAACCGTTCCGTTACGCCGTCCTGTACCATCTGCTGCGCCCGCTGTCCGACCAGGCCAACCAGGTCGACGGCTTCGTGCGCGAATTCGTGGCCAACACGCCCCTGGCCGTCGATTGGTTGGCGTCCGCCGGCTTGCCCGCCGTTGTTGGCGAGGTCGCGTTGTCTGCCCCAGGGGAGGCCTACGGCGTGACGGTGTCGGCTCCGGGAATCGACTACCGCGCTTCGGGCGCACCGCCCACGCAGGGCCCCAGCCAAGATGCGTCTGCATTCGCCTTTTGTTACCGCGTGGCCAACGATACGAGAGCCGTGTGGTTGCAGGACGAGGTGAGCCGCACGAGTCGGTCGAATCTGCCCGCCGTAGTCACCGTCCGGGCGGAGGCAGGCTACCTTGCCACGGCATCCCCCGCAGGGCTTGCGGCGGCCCGCATCGAGGAATCCTCTGGGGCCGCCGTCCTTGCCCTGCACGAGGAAATCTACGGGTGATTTCTCGTGAAGAATGGGACCGGTTGGCTGAGGCTTATGTGACCGGGCGCTTCCGCAGGACCATGGTTCGTGGAGCCCTCGTGTTGCTCGCCTTGGGAACGCTCGTTGCCCTGCCCGGAGTCTCAGCCGATTCCGATGTTGGCCTCGTCGACGGCGTGGGTTCAAGCCTGCCCGCGGTTCCCGTGGTCCCAGACCTGCCGTCCTCGGAGGGATGCATTGGCCTTGCCAACGGCGACTGGTACGTCGAATACGAGGACTACCCGGCGGGCGGCTTCCGCGTGTATGTTGGCGCGCCCATCGGCCCCATCACGTTTCTCGATGCCGAGGTCCGTGACGCAAGCGTTCCCTCCACGGGAAGCGACTGGGTCGGCGTCGGCGTGAAGGTCCTCGGGCCGGGCTGCGAGGCGCAGGACGCCGTCTTCGTGCTGCTCTGAAGGTTCGGGCCACGGAGGGGCGCCCGACCGCTTGGTTTCGAAGCAAGGCCAAAACATCCCTTAGGCAGGGAGTGGCTTGGGAATCCCATGGTTGCGTCAGCGGCGTGTGGTTTTGAGCTTCCCGCACCCCGGCCGCCGGTCGCGCGCTCCCCGATGCGGGAACGCCTCCTGGCGCTCGTCCATGAACAGCCCGGCATCAACAAGAGCGCATTGTGCGGACGGCTGGGCATCGCCTGGGGGACCGTGTCCTACCACGTCACGATCCTGGCCGACGCAGGCCTCGTCGATGTTGAGGCGGAAGGCCGGGAGACCAACCTGTTCCCGCGCGGCCTGGCCGAGGGCCGGCGCCGGCTGCTCAGGGTCTTGCGCGAGCCGATGGCCCAACAGGTGTTGGGCGCCTTGGGGCTTGTGCGCGAGGGCGGCCTGCATGAGTTGAGCGCACAGCTCGGCCAGTCCCGGAAGATTGTGCGGCGCCACCTTTCGCAGTTGCTGGCCGCCGGACTCGTGCAGGACAAGGGCACGCGCCGCCCGCGCTACGCGTTGGCTGCTTCGCCGCGCCTGGGTCCGGTCGGACCCATGCCGCTGCTGGCTTTCGCTCCGGACCAGGCGCTCGGAGTGCAGGAGTAGGGTGCAGCCCCCGGCCTGGCTGGCCGGGCGGTCGCAACCAACGCGCGGTTGAGCCGCAGAACGGGGGCCCTTACGCCTCTTAGAGCAATCCCGCCTTCTGCAGCGTGAGCAAGTCCTCGGTTGAGAGTTTCTCGCCGGACTTGAACTTCTGGAAGACGGCTTCAGCGGCGGCTTCGCCGCGGGCCTGTTGGGCCTCGCTCGGGCGGCCGGCGCGCGCGTTGGCGGACTCGTCCTCGAGGTAGTGGATGTCGTTGACGACGTCGATGTAGGCCTTGTGGATCTTGTCGGCTTCCATCTTCGCGACGACGAAGCGCTCCTGGAGCTTGTCGGCCTGCTTGCGCAGCTTGTCCGAGGACTTGTAGAGCTTGATCATCGCGTCGTGCTCGGCTTGGGCCTTCTCGGCCATCTCGCCGACTTTGGCGTGGCTCTTCTCGGCCTTCTCCTTGAGCTCGTCGGCCTTCTCGAGGGCGGCCTTGAGTTCGGGGTCGGAGCGCAGTTGGCTCTCCTTGGCGCGGATGAGCTTCCCGATCTCCTTGAGGCGCTCCATGAGGGCCTTCTCCTTGGAGGTGGTGAGGACCACGGTCATGTGCTGCATCTCCAGCATCCGGGCCTCTTTCTTCAGCTTGGCAACAGAATCGCCCGGGTTGCCTTCGGGCATGCGCTCGCGGCGCAGGAGGTCCGCGGTCTTGCTGGCTTCGTCGGCGGCGCGGTTGGCCTCGTCACGGCCTTCCTTCGAGCGCTTGACGCCCTCGTTGAGTTCGTCGCGGCGCTTCTTGTGCTCGTTGGCCTGGTTGACCAAGCCGCGCACTTCCATGTTGAAGCCGTCGCGCTCCTCGGCGTGCTTGCGCGCCTCGTCGTTGAGGCGGTCGCGTTCCTTGCGCAGCAAGTTGGCCTTGGCCTGCAACTGGTCCTTGGACTCGGTCGGCTTGGGGCGCGGCACGGCGACCGGTTCGGCGGGGACGTCGGGCGTGGCGGGCGCTTCGGCGGGTTGGGCGTCGGGGGCGGCATCGGGCGCGATGGGCGCCTCGGGAGCCACCTCGGGGGTGTCCTCACTCATGGTGGTCACCAGAATGGAAGCGCCGAGACCGGTCCCCTACATAACCGAAACGGCCGCCGCAATGCCGCGCCAACAGGAGGGAGAGCGGGCTTCGGCAACGGTTAAGTCGGCGCCGGGCTGGGCGCGGTCATGCACACGGGACGCGCGCTCCTGCTCCTTGCCCTGCTCTCCTTCGCCGCCTTGTCGGGCTGCTTCGGCGGCAACGATGACGACGACCCGGCCACGGGCGGGGCGACCGGCCTGGTCCCCGTGCAGGACCGCCACCTGCAACCGTTCAAGGTCACCGACTCCTACAGCCACACTTTGCTCCAAGGAGTCTACGGTATCCTGGACGGTTTGCGCGTCGATGTTCCCGTCGACCTGCCGCTGACGGAGGGGGGCAACGCCATCACCGGCGACGCCACCATGAACCTCGGCCTGTTCCTGCCCGACATCCCCGGATGCGACTGGACCGCAGCCACGCTGCCGGACCACTGCAAGGTCCCCGTCGTCGCCGACGCTGGCCCGTACTACGCGGCCACCGTCGGAATCCCCGACCTGCAAGGCGACTGCCAGACGGTGCCGGATTTCGCCTGTGCCGCCGGCGAGGGTGACACCATTTCCACCGAGCCCGCGCACCGCCTCGGCGGCTTCCTCATCGAGAACCTCGTGCCGCACGGCTACGCCGTCGCGCAAGTCTCCGTCTTCGGGACCGGCGACTCGAACCACTGCATGGACCTGATGGGCGACGCTGAACAGGCCGGCCTCGATGCCGCCGTGACGTGGCTGGGCAGCCAGCCCTGGTCGAACGGCCGGGTCGCTCTCACTGGCCGCAGCTACGATGGATCGACGCCCTGGGAGGCCGCGATGTTCGGCAACCCGCACCTGGCCACCATCGTCCCCATCTCCGGCCTCACCAGCCAATTCGACCTGATGTACCACAACGGCTCGTCCGAGTCGCGCGGCGCCGGTCTGCTGTACGGCATCTACGCCGCCATGACGGTCGACGGCGAACCCGCGGACGGCCAGCAGGTGCTCTGCCCGGACTACCTCACCGGCTCTTCCGAAGGACTCAAGGCCACCCTCGCAGGGAACCCGACGGACGCCGACCCGTACTGGGCCGAACGCATCTTCCTCGACCGTGCCCTGGCGAACTACAAGGGCTCCATCTACCTCATCCACGGCCTGCAGGACTGGAACGTCGAGCCGCACATGGCCTTCCCCGCCTACAACCAGTTCGAGGCCAACGGCAACGAGGTCAAGGCATTGCTTGGTCAATGGGGCCACATGTACCCCGACCGCCCCGGCGAACACGCCGGCCTCGGTGAAGGCCGCGGCGCCGAAGCGTACCCCGAATCGGTGCGCTATGACTGGGCGCAGGACATGCTGGAGTGGTTCGACTACACGTTGAAGCAGACCGGCCCCAAGCCCGCGATGCACGTCGAGGTCCAGGACAACCAGGGATCTTGGCGCGTTGAGTCGACGTGGCCGCCGCTGGGCGAGCGCCTGGACGTCGGCGTCGCGCTGCAGATGCAGACGCCGGGTGAACCGCAATGGGTGACGGCCGCTGACACGCGGCACTTCGACCTCGGCGTCCTCAACGAGAACGG
>JBAZXE010000047.1:0-15672 GCA_041659985.1 Thermoplasmatota archaeon
CATGAAAGGCATCATCCTGGCGGGAGGCTCCGGCACCCGCCTGCACCCCGTGACGAGGGTCACTTCGAAGCAGCTCCTGCCCATCTACGACAAGCCGATGGTGTACTACCCGTTGAGCACGTTGATGCTGGCGGGGATTCGAGAGATCCTCATTATCAGCACGCCGCGCGACCTGCCCCTTTACCGGGAACTCCTCGGCGACGGCTCCAGCATCGGCCTTCGCCTGAGTTATGCAGAGCAACCCACGCCGGGCGGCCTGGCCCAGGCCTTCATCATCGGCAAGGAATTCGTTGCCGGGGGCCCAGCTACGCTCATCCTTGGAGACAATGTCTTCTACGGCCAGGGCCTTGGTTCGAGTCTGCGCGACGCTGTCGCCAGAAACCATGGCGCAACAGTCTTTGGCTACCAAGTCAGCGACCCGCAACGCTATGGCGTAGCCGAAATCGCGCCCAATGGGAAAGTCCTCAGCCTCGAGGAGAAACCCAAAGTGCCCAAATCCAATTGGGCGGTCGCGGGACTCTACATCTACGACGAACGCGTCGTGGACATCGCACATCGCATCAAGCCGTCCGCTCGGGGCGAACTCGAGATCACGGAAGTCAACAAGGAGTACCTGAAATTGGACGCCTTGCACCTGACCCGGCTTGGTCGCGGCACAGCCTGGCTCGACACGGGCACCCACGAGTCGCTCCTGGACGCCGCGCAGTTCATCGCGACCATTGAACGGCGGCAGGGCCTCAAGGTCGCCTGCCTCGAGGAGATTGCGTGGCGCATGGGCTTCATTGACGACGCGCAGCTGGACAGGCTGGCCCAACGGGATGGACCGCCCGGGATGCCGGAGTACCTGCGGAGTTTGCGACAGTGAGCGCGAAGTCCCCGGTGGCTTCTGCAGCCCAGGCCACGATTCCCGTCACGCAACCGACGCTGGCCCCTCTCGCGGAGTTCACGAAATACCTTGAGGAACTCTGGGGCAACCGCATCCTAACCAATAGCGGACCCCTGCACATGCGGCTCGAAGAGGCCCTGCGCGACTACCTCGACGTCCCACACATCAGCCTGTTCAACAACGGGACGGTTGCGCTCATGGCGGCCGTGAAGGCGCTAGACCTGACCGGCGAGGTCGTGACGACGCCTTACTCGTTCGTGGCGACCGCCCATTCGCTGGCGTGGAACGGCCTGACGCCAGTCTTTGCAGACATTGACGAGCGGACCTTCGGTCTCAGCGCCAAGGCCCTTGATGCGGCGGTCACGCCGGAAACCCGCGGAGTCATGCCAGTGCATTGCTACGGCATCCCCTGCGATGTCGATGGAATCGCCAAGGTAGCCAAAGAGCATGGCCTGAAGGTCATCTACGACGCGGCCCACGCCTTTGGCGTCAAAGATCGAGGCAAGAGTGTTCTGCGCCATGGGGACCTCTCGGTCCTTTCCTTCCACGCGACGAAGGTGTTCAACACCGTCGAAGGCGGCGCCATCGTCTGCCACGACGCCGAGATGAAACGCAGGATTGACCGATTGCGTAACTTTGGCATCGCGGATGAGACCTCGGTGACGGAAGTCGGCCTCAATGGCAAACTCAGCGAGGTCCATGCCGCGTTCGGCCTTGCGCAACTCGCCCACCTGGGCGAGGCGTTGCGTGGGCGCGAGGTCGTGGCCAAACGGTATCGGAAAGAGCTGGCCGGTCTGAAGGGCTTGCGCATCCCCGAGCCCGCCGTTGATGCAACGGAGAATTTCTCGTATTTCCCCGTCCTCATTGGCCCCGACTTCCCCTTGAATCGCGACGAGTTGCATGCCCACCTTAAGGGCAAAGGCATTCTGTCACGGCGCTATTTCTACCCACTAATTTCGGAGATGGAAGCCTACGCGAGCCCTGGGACAACGGTGGACCTTCCCGTCTCGCGACGCGTCGCCTCCCAAGTCCTGTGCCTGCCGATGTACGCGCACCTCTCGGAAACGGACCAGGCACGCATCATCACTGCTGTTGCCGAGACCAGCCGGACAGGCTAAAGTCGCAAGCCGTCCTGCCATGACAGGATGCCACTGTCGCAAGGGCCGGATGAGCCCTTCTTCATCGTCGGTGCGGGTGCCACGGCCCGTGACGCCCTGGCAATCCTCCATGAACGCGGGCAGATGGAACTCTTGCGCGGCTTCCTTATTCAAGGCGAGCCGAAGGCAGGGCAGTCGCTCGCCGGCCGCCCGATCCTTGGGGCGTCTGCCCTCGCCGCTTTGCCAACCGGCACGCTCCTAGCCGACTGCATCGCGTCGCCTATGCGAGAGCCTTTCATCCAAGGGCTTGAGCAACTGGGCCATAAATTCATCAGCCTGGTCCATCCAAGGGCGAACGTGCACCCGCACGCCAAAATCGGCCGTGGTTGCGTCATCCAAGGAGGCGCAGCTGTCGGGGCGGACGTCACAATCGAGGACCATGTCACCCTGAATTGGAACTGCCTAGTAGGTCATGATGCCGTGGTGGAACGCTACGCCCACCTCACGGGCGGTGCCATGACTGGAGCACGGACGCGCATCGGCCATGGCGCCATGCTCGGCCTTGGCGCCGTGGTGCTCGAGGACCGCCGTGTCGGGGCAAGGTCGATGCTGGGTGCCATGGCATTAGTGAACCGGGACATCCCCCCAGGGGTCCTGGCCTACGGTCAGCCGGCCGTCATCAAGAGGCAAATCACGGCCGCCGAGCTGGCGGACTTGGTGGCCCACCGCCAAAACTCCAACCTGGATGCCCTACAAGGCAAAAATAGGCCCTGAGTGTCATAAGACGAGTCTTGGGAGGGGGTTGGCGTGAGAAGCATTGAACCCAGTGGGAAGGCGCCTGGACCGGCGCGCTGCCGTACGCAGCCTGCGGGGGGGCGCCCAGTGGCGATCATGCAACCCTACGCCTTCCCGTATGTCGGCTATTTCCAATTGGCGGCTTCAGTGGACCGCTTCGTGTTCTTCGACGATGTCGACTTCATCAAGCGCGGCTGGATCAACCGCAACAGGATCCTCCTCGACGGCAGGATCCACCCCATCACAATCCCGGTTCGGCACGTGGACCTCGGCACGAAAATCAACAAGGTCCACTTGGCCGAGGAGCGGGACTACCTCCACCACAAACTGCTACCGACGCTGAAGCGGGCCTATTGCAAGGCGGAGAACTTCCATGACGCCTTCCCGGTCGTTGAGGGCATCCTCCTTGACAAGACTGCAGGTATTGGGGCGTTGGCGAAGGCCTCCGTCCGTGGCATCCTGGACTACCTTGGCATCCGCGTCGACTTCGTCGAATCATCGACCAAGTACGAGAATCAGGGCCTACGCGGCCAGACGCGGATCATCGACATCTGCCTGCGCGAGGCGGCCACCCATTACCACAACCCGGCAGGTGGGCAAGACCTCTACGAGGAGGAGAGGTTCGAGGCATGCGGCCTGGGCTTGCGCTTCGTCCAACCGAAGCTCCACCCGTACCGGCAGGTGGGCACCGGTCCCTTCGTACCCGGCCTGTCCATCCTTGACCTGGTCCTAAACGTGGAACGCCGCGAGGCCCGAAACGTCGTCCTTGAGCATGACCTTACGGCGCCACACCACCCGTTGCCGAGTGCGTCGCATTATCGGCCGGGCGACGCAACAAAGGTTCCTTGAAACCCTAGTCACTGCGTACTTCTAACCATGGCAATCAAGGGAGCGACCGTGACCCTGCGGGCCCCAGAACCCAAGGATATCCCGCAACTCAATGCCTGGGCCAACGACGCGGACCTATGGCAGTGGCTCATCGGTTGGCACTTCCCCTACAGCAGCCAATCGACCGAGGAGTGGGTGGCCAAACAAGGCGACGACCCATCAACGTGCGTCTTGTGCATCGATGCGCCCGGCATGGGACTGGTCGGCACCATCGGCCTCCGGAACCTGAACTGGAAGGATGGAAACGCCTCGGTCGGCGTCATGGTCGGCGACCCGAGGGCCCGCGGCAAAGGAATTGGGGCTGACGCCTTGCAAGCCATCTCGAACCATGCATTCGATGAATTGGGCCTCCACCGCCTCGACGCCGAGATTCTTGCGGGGAACAAAGCCTCCCTGGCCTTGTTCAAGCAATGCGGCTGGACCGTCGAAGGCGTTCGACGGGAGTGGGTGCGTCGCAGCGGGTCGTGGCACGACAAGGTGCTCGTCGGCTTGACCGTTGACGAATACCGCGCCTTTTCCGCCGCACCCAGGCGTCGCCGCAAACCATGACGCACGCAAACACGCATGCCGGGCCGACCCTGCGCAGAAACATCCTTGCAACCTACGCTAGCCAGGCATGGGTCACGCTGGCCGGCATCCTGTTTGTGCCAATCTACCTGCGATTCCTAGGCAGCGAGGCCTACGGGCTAGTTGGCTTCTTTGCCGTCCTGCAGGTCTCGTTCGGCCTCCTGGACCTCGGCCTGACGCGGACCATAAGCCGCGAGACGGCGCGGTTCCATGCCGACCCGCGACCGACCGCGGCGTTGGAGTACCGGAGGCTGGTGCGGGCGATGCAGATGCTCTTCCTGGGCATTGCCGTGGTCGGATCGCTGATTCTGGTCGCGCTCGCCAATCCCATCGCCGGCCACTGGCTACGAAGCCAGACGCTTACCATCCCGGAACTGCGGTTCGCTCTGCAGGCCATGGGCGTCACTGTCGGCCTGCGGTGGGCCGGGGGGCTCTACCGCGGAATCATCGTTGGATCCGAGCGCATCGCCTGGATCGCCGGGTTCAACGCCGCCATCGCTACCGCGCGCTTCGTCGGCGTTGTGCCCGTTCTTGCTCTCGTTGCGGCCACACCTGCCGTCTTTTTCACATACCAACTTGCGGTGGCTGCCATCGAGTTCGCCGGATTGGCGGTGACCGCGCATCGGACGCTTCCACACCCCACAACCCCCCCGCCACTCGGCTGGTCCCTTGCGGCCGTCCGCCCCGTTCTTGGCTTCTCGGCTGGCATCGCCGTCACGTCGATTATCTGGATTCTGGTGACGCAGACGGACAAGCTAATCCTATCACGCCTTCTGCTCCTCGCCGAATACGGCCACTTCACGCTGGGCGTTCTGGTCGCCGGCGGCGTCCTCATGGCCACCGCGCCCATCGCAACCCCGCTCTTGCCGAGATTGGCCCGCATGGAGGCCGAGGGCCATCATACCCAACTGCTGTCGCTATACCGGGTCTCCACCCAACTCGTCTGCGTCCTTGCATTCGCCCTGGCGGCCACCCTGGCGGCCTTCGCGCGACAGATTCTTTGGGCCTGGACCGGGGATGCCGACGCGTCGTCCGATGCAGCACCGGTGCTTGCCCTCTACGCGGTCGGCAACGCGGTCCTCGCAATCGCGGCCTTTCCCTTCTACTTGCAGTACGCGAAGGGGGACTTGCGGTTGCACGTCTGGGGGAGCATCGGTTTCCTCGTCGTCCTCATCCCGTCGCTCGTGACGGCGACGTTGACATTCGGAACACAGGGCGCAGCCTGGACTTGGCTCGGCGCGAACGTGCTCTTCCTTGTCGCTTGGGTCCCTGTCGTCCACCGCCGCTTCACTCCAGGCTTGCACGGCCCTTGGCTGAGTCGGGACGTGCTGCCAATCGTGCTGGCCACCGCGGTGACGGCCGCAGCCGCCATGCTCTTGGCGCCGCAGGTGGAATCCCGCCTAGCCTCCGCGGCGGTGGCCATGGCCGGTGGAATCCTCGTCTTGGCAGCAGCGCTTGTGGCCTCTGGCGCGACGCGGGAACAACTGACGACGGCCTGGCGCCGGTTGAACCGCACGCGCATTCAAACACGCCCTTGATCGATGCTGCCTGTCAGCGGGCCGCGGGGCGGCGGCGCATTCCGACCTGGAACGCCTTCACCGCGACGGCCCTAAACCGGTTCAATCGGTGCTGCTGATACGACTGGAACGCCCTGCGGACCCCGCCGAACGCCACGGCATGTGCCGGGAACGTCTGCTCCAATGCCGTGAACTGGGAAATGTGAAGGAGATGGTAGTTTGGTTTTGCAATAGCCCCGACCAGGTCGTAGTTCGACCAGTATCCGCGATCATATCGCGACAGATTAGTGGCCAGGGCGGCCAGCGACGGCTCGAGAGCGCGGCCACCAGGATGCCCCGGATCCGCCAGCCCCAGATCGTACAATCCGAAGAGCGCGAAAATCCATCCATTGAGGATTCCGACCTCGCGCTCCGTGACGACCTCCTCGAGGACGAACCCGTCCGGCGAGCGCCGGCATACTCCCCCGTCTTCCACCGGCGTGACGAGGAACTGGGCCGCCTTGCGCATGCTCTGATAGTGGCGGGCGCCCCCGCCGGCCGAATGGGCCCGGGCTAGCAACGAAATGCCCTCGCCCTGGGTGAGCGCGGAATAGGGGCCACATCCCGGATACGACGGCGAGCCGTTCGGAAGGGCCACCCATCGGCCCTGGTCATCCATCCGATCGCAGATGCGGTCTGCAACGGCGAGGACCTTCGCGAGACTCGGATGGTCCTCCGGCCGCCCCGCCTCCAGCCAGAGGTCCCAATGACCAAGCCCGAACTGGGCAAGAGCCGTGACCGGCGCCGAGGCGGCGGGGTCGTCCGGTGACGGCGCGGGAAGGCCAAGCTCGTCCACCGGACCGGGCCACGCGGCCCGCAGCCGCAGGTCGTTGAAGTAGCCGGCCAGCTCGCCGGGACGGAACTGCGACCCCATCGGCTGGGGCGTTGCATAGTAGCCCCGCGCGAACGCCTGCTCCCAAAGGGCGCGGAAGGTCACGGCCATGCATGAGCCATGGCGGACCTCCGCTTGAAAGGCACGGCGGAATGTTGGCCCCTCGTCCGGAAAGGTTTTCACCGGTCAACGGGGTAGGTTCGGATGTCATGGGTAGCGGGACATCACAGGTCCCGGCCGGAGTCCTCGATTCACCGCTCGTCTCGGTCTGCGTGGTGACCTACAACCACGCCCGATTTATCCGGGATTGCCTGGACGGCATTCTCGCGCAGGACGCTTCGTTCCCCTTCGAGGTGTTGGTGGGCGACGACGCCTCGACGGATGGGACCGCCGAGATTGTGCGCGAGTATGCCAAGCGCTACCCGCAAAAAGTCACCGCGATTTTGCACAAGACTAACCAGGGGCCAACCAAGAATTTCTTTTCGGTGCACAATGCCGCCCGGGCGCCCTACGTGGCCCACATCGACGGTGATGATCTGGCCTATCCCGCCAGGCTGCGGCGCCAGGTCGAACTGCTGGAGGCGCATCCCGAATGCACCGTCGCAGCGCACGACATGGACGTGATTTCCGAGGACGGCGTACGTCTGCCGGGGTCGTACTTCCCCGGGAACCCACCTGTGGCCAACCTCGAGTTTCTAGTGCGCTCCGGGGGCTACTTCTGCCATTCAAGCAAGATGTACCGCAGGTCTGCGGTTTTGAGCACGGCCTCGGACAGGGAGCTGCTCGACTTCTACTTCCACGTCGAGCATGCCAGGGCCGGCAACATCGCCTGGATTCCGGACCGGCTGGGCGCCTACCGTCGGCGCAGCGGTGTCACGTTCAACCCTAAGTTCGACTCCATCATCGCGATTGCTCACCATGAGGCGATCGACCATGCGCTGGAGCTCGGCTGTGACCCGAAAGTCGTTCGAATCGGCCACCTCCGGGTCAACATGAAAATCGCCCACAAGCAACTGTTGCGGGGCCAGCACGACGCGTTTGCGCAGACCATCCGCCTCCGTGGAACGGACTACCTCCATGCGTCCTGGAAGCACGTGGTCCTTTCGTTGCTGCGCAACAACCGGCCAGCCTTGGAGTTCATCATGCGGAAGCGGTCGCGCGGCCTTTGAACCCAGCCTCCTGGCGATTGTGCTGGCTTCGCACCGTTCCTTCTATGTGCTCCGTTTGACTGACCTTTGACATGCGGGTGCTGGTCACCGGGTCACGAGGCCATTTGGCCTCGTGGGTGCTTGACACCATCCCTGCCGGCGCCCACGTCGTCGGCCTCGACATCAAGAACGGCCCCGAGGAGGATGTCCGCGGCAAACACGCGGCCGCCATGGCTGCGGACGCCGACGTCATCCTCCATCTAGCCGCCCTTATCGATGTCGCTGCTTCCGTCCGCGACCCCGAGACGACGCGATCCGTGAACGTCGAAGGGACACGGAACCTCCTGGAATCCGTGCGGCCAGGGTCGTTGTTCATCTTCGTGAGTAGTGCGGCGGTCTACGGAGACGCGGGCCTGAGGCCCATCGGTGAGTCGGTCGCCTTGCAGCCATCCAGCCCTTATGGCGAATCTAAGGCGGACGGCGAACGCCTTGTGGCCGACATGGCCAAGACCAGGGGCTTCCGTGCGGTGGTCGTACGCCCGTTCAACCTCTATTCTGGGCGCCAGGATCCCGCCAACCCCTACAGCGGGGTCATCACCCGCTTCATGCGAGCCTGTCTCAACGAACAGCCTATCATGATCCATGGCGACGGCCAGCAAACGCGCGATTTCATCCATGCCTCGGACGTCGCCTCCTTCCTGTGGGTTTGCGCCAGGGACCCGCGCGCGACCGGCCAGACGTTCAACGTCGGGTCCGGGGATGGAATTACCATCCTCGACCTTGCGCTCATGGTCCAGCAGGTCGCGCTCGTGGAGGTGCCGATTGAGCACGGCCCCGCCCGCGATGGCGACATCCGGCATTCCCAGGCTGACGTGACGCGCGCCCTTTCCCTGGGATGGCGACCACGGGTCCCCTTGCGTGAAGGGCTGGGCGAGACCCTGAAGGGCCTGAAGGACAGGCTGTCATGACCGGCCTGCGCGTCGCAATGCTGGCGCCGCACGCGCGGACTTTCATCCAGGGGCTGGCAACCGGACTTGCGCCCCATCTGGACCATCTCGACCTCTGGGTGCGGCACAACCGGGTCGTAGACTGGGCCGCGGGGTTGCCGTGGCCTCATGCGAAGGCCGTGGGTCGCAAGTATGGCGCACGCGTCGTGCTAGGGGAGGCCACCTGGCCAAGCAATGTCGATGTTCGTTTGGCTTCAATCGCCTACCTCAGGCGCGACGGCGTGAACCCCGGACTGGGCAAGCGGCTGGGCCGGCGCTGGTCGTCGCTCTTGGCTAGCGACCCGGCACCCGATTTGCTGCACGGCCAGTTCCTCCACCCTCAGGGCGTGGCTGCCGCCAAGGCTGCAGAACGACTAGGCACCAAACTCGTCTTGACAGGGCACGGCTTCGATGTCTACGACCTGCCCAGGCGAAGCCCGCGCTGGGCGGCGCTGGCCCAGGCCACGTTGGCCCAGGCCGACGAGGTCATCACCGTCAGCCAACGCAACGCTGCCTTGCTGAGGGACCTTGGTGTCGACGCCGCGCGGCTGACCGTCATTCCGAACGGGTACGATTCACGTCGGTTCCATCCTCGTCCCCGCCCCGAGTGCCGCCAACGCCTTGGCCTTCCCGAAAAGGGCCCGATCGTAGCCTGCGTGGGCAATCTGGAACCCGTCAAAGGGCAGGACCTTCTGGTTGAGGCCTTCCGCACCGTGCACCAGACCTATCCTGGCGCTCGCCTTGTCCTCATCGGCGGCGGGTCCATGGAGCCGGTCCTACAAGCGATGGTCGTACGGTTGGGCTTGGGAGACGTCGTCCAGTTCGTTGGCCCGCGACCACACGACGAAATCCCTGATTGGCTGAACGCCGTCGATCTGGTCGTGCTCCCGAGCCGAGACGAGGGCAACCCGACCCTGCTTGCCGAGGCGTTGGGTTGCGGCGTCCCCGTCGTCGCCACGCGCGTGGGGGGCGTGCCGGACATCCTGTCGAACGAGTTCTTGGTTGCGCCCGAGGACCCGGCGGGCTTGGCCGAGTCAATCCTTGCGACGCTTGCCGGCCAGCGGAGACGGCCGACGGCGAAGAGGGACCTTCGTTGGGAGACGCTGGCAGCAGAAACGGCCCAGGTCTACGGCCGCGCTGTCCGGCGGAGTTAGACTCGGTAGATGACTACGGCCCCTTCATCGGCGACGCGGTCGCGAAGCGAGAGGGAATCCAAGAACCCGAGCGGCGCCTGGCCGGGGAGCATGAAGCCTACGCCCCGTGACAAGGCGAAGTGCAGCCGGTTGTCTTCGAGGAGAGATTCGCGGACGACCAGCAGGGCGGGCGACGGGAGCCTGGCCTCGCCTTCGACCTGGGACAGTGCGAGACGATACCCCAGGGCATCGTAGGCACGGAAGAGCCGCGTCATGCCGATGTCCATCAGGGCACGGTCGCTGGCTTGTGACGACCATGCCGCAGCCACCAGGTCAGGTTCATCGAACTGCTCCTGGATGTTGCGTTCTTTAGCATAGTAGTCTATGTCGTGCGCTACTGAGGGCTGCGTGATGCCGAAGAACGCAACTCCGATGACGAGTGCCGCCAGGCCGGCCTTCGCCCCTATGGACCAGTTGGCCATCAGGAGCCCGATGCTGGCGAGGCCGGCCAGTAGGGCGAACGCCATCCATCGATCGGCCACCAAGTCGATGCCGACGAAGGGCAACCCGAACGCCAGTCCGAGCGTCACCAGCGCCGCGAACCCCAAGGCACGGTCGCGTGGCGTGCGGTGGATGAAGGCCCGCGCGGCGGCGGCTATTGCGATGCCGCTCGTGGCCACGAGCGTCGCCTTGTAAAGGAAGTTATTCGCTAGCGACGAGCTGGCTGTCGTGATGGCCTCGACGGCGCCTGGCGTAGCCTGCTTGAAACTGGCTTGGAGACCTGCCCAGACGTCATTAGCGAAAGTGATGCCAAGGCTCTGGGCCAGCACCAGGTTGACCAGAACGAAGGCACCGACGAGAAAACCCGTCTGTAGGAGGGGCAAGGCGCTAGTGGCGCGACGCGGACCCGCCACGAGCAGCATGGCGCCGTAGCTGGCGCAGACCAGGATGACGACGAAAGCGGAAAGCTGGTGGGTTGCTACGGCCGCTACACAGGCCAGCAGGAAGACCGCAAGGGAGCGGAGGGTCTCGGTTCGCAATGAAATAAGGATAGCGACGAAGAGCACGACCACATAGGCCACCGGATTGAAGTTGATGGCCGTGGACACCATGGTGGAGTCGACGGCAAGGAGCGCGGCGCCCATAAGACCGGGGACGCTGGGGTTTGCCCTGGACACCAGCGCGTACAGCCCAAGGGGTAAGGCCAGGTGGGACAACGCGATGCTCCAGAACATCGCATCCGAGACGTTGAGGCCGGTGACGAGTTGCGTCGCGGCAGCTAGCAGATGCAAGCCAGGCGTGAGCGCATACTTGTCGGCCAAAGCAACGGGCGCGACATGGCCGGTCTCGACCACGTAGCGCACCAGCCCGGCATGGAAAAAGCTGTCACTGCCCTGGAAGGTGGCGAAGGCGTGATAGCTGCTCCAGCGAACGAGCAGGAAAACTCCCACGATGCCCACTAGGACACTCCAACTCTTCCGAGGATCGAGGATGGCGCTACCGAGGAACAAGGCCACGCTGGCCGGTACCAACAGGAAATAAGCCAGCGAGCGCGGTCCGTCGGATCCGGCCAGCACCGCGAAGCCGAACACGACCCATCCGAGGATAAGGCCCACCATGGATGCCTTCTGCCTTATCGGGGACGAGAAACCGCGGGCCGGCACGGCCAATAGGATGGCGGCTAGAATCGGGATGCCCGCGGCATAAGCCGATTCGGACCCGATGCTCCAGAGAAAAAAAGCCGCGAATGTGCCGGCGGCGACCAAAAGGAAAGCGAACATCGCCCGGCCCCTGGCGCGTTCCACTGCACTCCCACCTCGGCGCGATTTGAAAGGTTGCTGGAGCAAAGCGGCTGCTGCACGGGTCCCACAGCTTCATCCGCGCGCCAGCCAGTGCTGGCGACCGATGTATCAGGGCCGCCGCATTGCCGTCATTATCCCGGCCTACAACGAGGAACTCCTGATTCAGGAGACCCTCGATGGACTACCCGAATACGTGGACCTGGCCGTCGTTGTCGACGACGCCTCCACGGACAGCACCTCGGAGAAGGTCCGTGAATGGACCGACCGGCGCAAGGACGCCCGCGTCGACCTGGTCCGGCACGAGACCAACCAAGGCGTCGGCAACGGCATCAAGACCGGCTACAAGCGCGCCATGGCGGCGGGTGCCGATATTTTGGTCGTGGCGGCCGGCGACAACCAGATGGACCAAGCGCAGATTCCGAAACTGTTGGACCCCATTATCCAGGGCAAGGCCGACTATACGAAGGGCAATCGCCTCTTCGCCCGCGGCTCCTTTGAAGGAATGAGCGCGTGGCGCGTCCTGGGCAACAGCATCCTCACGCTCCTCACCAAGGTCAGTAGCGGCAACTGGCACATCTCTGACCCACAAAACGGGTACACGGCCATCACGAAGGATGCCCTCGAGCGCATTAACGTCGACGCCATCTGGGGTTGGTACGGCTATTGCAACGACATACTGGCGCGCTGCAACGCCTATAACGTCCGCGTCAAGGACGTGGCCATTCCGGCGCGCTACGGCACCGAGAAATCGAAAATCAAGTACGGACGCTTTATGCGTCGCGTCAGCGCCCTCCTGCTCCGCAACTTCTTCTGGCGAATGCTGGTCAAGTACATCGCCCGCGACTTCCACCCGCTGGTCCTCTTCTACCTGCTAAGCGTTCCCCTGATCATTGTCGGCGTTTGGGGCGGCGTTTGGTTCACCTACGACAAGCTCGCCAATGGGGCACCAATTTTCCTTCCCCTTTCAGTGTCGATTTTGGTCTTCGGTCTCGGGATGCAGTTCCTGTTCTTCGCCATGTACTTCGACATGAACGAAGCGAAACGCCTCAACCAGCCACAGTGACGCACTGGCTAGCGGCTCTTTGCAGCGCACCGGTTAGCCTCGGCCTCGATGCGATCCGCCAACACCTTGAGTGGGTCGTCGAGCGAGCGCAGATACGCCTGTGCCAACGCGCGCCGCTCATCGCGCGCGGCCGGTTTTTGAGGGAACGCGTGCGTCCGCTGCACCAATTCCTCGGCGTCCCGGAAGGTCTCCAAAAAACCGGCCCGTTCCAACTCACGGAAACCTCCCATCTCTAGCTCCGCTGGCCGCGTCGTGAAACGGAGCGAGGGAGTGCCCAAAAGGGCCGCTTCGGCGGGGATGCTGCCGCTGTCGCCAACCACCAAGGCGGCGTGATAGAGGACGTCGTGGATGCGCCGCTTCTCGATTGGCGCGCGATAGCGCTCAAGGCCGGGCGGTGCGTTCCCTTCGAAGGAGACCCACACGCGCATGTGTTTCTCCAAAGCCGCCAACAGGCGCAAAAGCGTCGGGCCTTCGAGACCCTGATGACCAGCATCGTGCAGTGCTCCGTGGGCGCTCAGCCGAAGGAACGCGAAGGGCTCCTCGAGGACCAAGCCGCCGAGCCCTTGCGGATCCATGTTTGGACTAAAGCGGTCGGGGTGGAGGTATGCGACCTCCTTGAAGGCCCGGACGCGCACGTGTCGCCGGCCCATCGTCTCACCGAACCACGCGGGTGTTACGATAGCCGTGGCCAACCGAGCGAACGTGGCATACTGGGCCCGCAGCCCTATCCCATGGTACCGCGCCTCAGTATCCGTGAAACAGACGGACGGGATGCCCAGGGAATATGCCGACAGGACGTCGTAGACGCCAAAGCCCGTCACGATGTCGACCTTGTGCCGCTTGAGCAAACGACGAGCCGACGCGATGTCGCGCGGCAACTGTGCAAGTTTACCCCACTTGCCTGCGGCAGGCGTGGCGTACCGTATGTGTTCCAGACCGCTCTCCTCGAGCAGCCGCTTCGTTTCCGGGTGGTAGCGTGCTAAGACGATCGGGTCATGGCCGCGCCCACGCATCAGCCCAATGAAGGGGCGGAAGAAATGGAACTGCGCCGGCGTGTTGACGAAGATGCCGACTTTCATGGGCGGCGTCCGAAGCGGAGACGTGGACATAAGCGTCCGCTCCCCTGGAAGCGGCCTCGAGCGGATGGCGGCCTTTTTCCCCCGATGCGGCGTTGGCACGTCGTGAAGTTGGCCGTCATCGGTCTCGGCGCCATGGGCTGGAACCACGTCCGCGTCGCCCATGAACTTGGCGTCCTGGCCGCCGTCTCGGATCTTTCGAGCGAGGCGCGCGCCAAGGCGTCCAAGGCCTACAACGTCCCCGTCGTCGCCGAACCTGCGGAGGCGTTCAAGCATGCCGATGCGGTCGTCATCGCGACCCCGACGACGACGCACGTCGACCTGGCGCTGGCCGCCATCGCCGCCGGCAAGCATGTCCTCGTCGAGAAGCCCCTGGCCGACACGCGCCACCATGCGGCGCGGATCGTCGATGCCGCCCATGATGCCGGTGTTACGTTGGCCGTCGGCCACATCGAACGCCACAATCCTGCGGTCGCCTACGCCAAGAAACTGCTGCAATCCGGCGAGATCGGCAACCTCCTCACCATGACCGGTCGCCGCGTGTCGTCGTACCCAGGGCGCATCCGTGACGTCGGCTGCATCCTCGACATCGGGATCCATGAGATCGACATCGCGCGCTACCTGGCGGGAGCGGAATGCACCGTCGTGCATGCCTTGGCGGGCTCGTCACGCACGGATGGCCGCGAGGACCATGCCTTGATCCAACTTGGGTTCGACAATGGAACAGCCGCGACCATTGAGACCAATTGGCTCACGCCAATGCGCGTACGCAAGAACACGCTCACCTGCACGGGCGCCTTGGTCGAGCTTGATTACATGGCACAATCGGCTCGCATCAGCCGAGCGCATTTCGTCGACGTTTCCCAACCGTCCAAATACGCGCCTGAACTCGAGTACGACAGCCGCGAGGTCGTCCTGAAGCGGCAGGAGCCCTTGCGCAATGAATTGCAGGATTTCCTGGCTGCGGCAGAGCATGGTCGCGCGCCGTTGGTCGGCGGAAGGGATGGCTTACAGGCCCTCAGGATCGCCGAGGCCGCCCTGGAAAGTGTCCGCTCGGGACGAAGCCTGGTCCTTGAACCGCAGCCCTGAGCCGGACCTCTAGCCTTAATGGCGTGCCGCCATGGAGAGGACGATGGAGACGCCGTTTGTGGCCCACCCCCTCGCCGTCGTCGAGCAAGGCGCCAAGATTGGACCGGGCTCGCGCGTCTGGCACTTTGCCCACGTGCGGGCAGGAGCCATCATCGGGAAGGACTGCATCATCGGCAAGGACGCCTACATCGACACCGAGGTCGTGCTAGGCGACGGCTGCAAGGTGCAGAATGGCGCCAATCTCTACAAGGGCCTCAAGTTGGGCAACAAGGTCTTCGTCGGGCCCGCTGCCCAGTTCACCAACGACCTGTTCCCACGGGCTGAATTGTGGGATGACTCGCGCTTGGTCCGGACGACCGTGAAGGATGGCGCCAGCATCGGCTCCAACGCCACCATCGTTTGCGGAATCACGATCGGCACCTACGCTACGGTTGGGGCGGGAGCGGTCGTGACCAAGGACGTCCCCGACCATGGGCTCGTGCTGGGCAACCCGGCACGGCTGCGCGGCTTTGTCTGCATTTGCGGCCGGCCCCTCAAGGGTGGAACGGTGGTGCGGGACGCAATCCAGTTCATCTGCGAGTGCGGTGCCACGACGTCCATCCCGAAGGCGACCTACGCCAAAATGGGGGCCAAACAATGATTCCTATCTCCAAGCCGCAAATTGGTGCCGAAGAGAAGGCCGCTGTCATGGCCGTCATGGATTCCGGCATCATCGCGAGCGGCCCAGTCACCGAAGCCTTCGAGAAGGAGTTCG
>JBAZXE010000048.1:0-15363 GCA_041659985.1 Thermoplasmatota archaeon
TGTCGGCCTCGTCATCAGCGCCACGGCCTGGTACGCCATGGTCGGCGTGACGGCGTGGAAAGCGAACTAGCCACTAGCACAGGGCGGGCCTCCAGCTTCGCTGTCGGCCGCGTCCTGCGCGGGCGGGTCTGCGACCCGCCGATGCCCTGCGCTCGCTTCGCTCGCTCGGGCAGACCGCCTGCTCTTCGGCCTATTTGCGGCGCGACACGACGATGGCCACGGTGACCGCGACGAGCAGCGCGACGAGGCCGAGGCCGGGCGAGTCCTTCGCGTCCGGGACGTCGTCGCCCACCATCGAGGTCGAACCGTACAGCGGGTCAAAATCATACGTCGGCACGAACGGCTCGTCGATGGTCTGGTACTCGACGTGGCCGCCGAGCGAGTTCATGACAATCCAGTACGTGAAGGCCGAGACCGAATAGTCGGCGAGGCCGTAGCGGTGGTCGTAGGCCTGCGTCGGGCGCGGCAGCGCGGCGCCCAGGAAGTCGATGCTGCCCTGGCCGAGCGGGACGCGGCCCAAGCTCTCAACCTGGCCGGCGTAATCGGTTTGGCAGACTCCGGTGTTCGGCGCGGCAACCTTCAGTTCGCCGCCGCCGAGGCCGAGGTCGGCGTTGCCCGTCGTTCCGACGAGGTCGCCGCCGAGGGCCGCGACGGAGCCGGGCACGAGGCCCCACTGCGGGTATTCTTCGGGGATGGCGAAGCCGATGGCCGGGCCTTCGCCGGTGACGCGGGCGTTCCAGTCGACGTCGGCCACGAGCGGGTGGTCGCGCGTCTGCAGGTCGGTGTGGCCGAGGTAGACGCACAGCTTGGCGGCCTCGGCGAGGCCGGCGTGGTCGAAGAAGCGCAGCGCGCCGTCGGTGAGCAGCAGGTGCCCGCCGCCCTCGACCCAGGACTTGATGGTGGCGATGGAGCCCTCCGACAAGTGCTCGAGCGCCTGGTCCGTGATGGCGAGGCTCTTGATTCCGGCAAGGTCCGTGGCGGAGAGGGTTTCGGCCTCGACGGGGACGAACGGGTCGGCGCTGAATCGGCCGAGATCGCGCCAGAAGTTCAGGTTGGAGACTGAGTAGGGGACCTGGTTGAAGTCGAACTTCGCCTCCTCGTCGGCGAGGCTGAAGTCCTTGCCAGACGCGGCCTTGTAGGCGTTCGGGTCGTCGTCGCTGGTGACGTAGTCGGGGGCCCAGACGTAGCCGACGGTGCCAGTGCCGGCGAGGACGGGGGAGTCGAGGCGCAGGGCCTGCTCCATTTGGGTGCGGACGATCTCGCGCACGCCGGCGACGTGCATGTCGGTGAGCTTGGCGACGTACTTGTTGTCCGGCACCATGTGGCTGTAGGCGAACTCGACGATTTGGCCGACGGCGCCCATGCCGCCAGTCGGGCTGCGCGGGCTCAAGGTCAGGTAGTCGCTGGTGAAGCCGGTGTCGGTGTAGCCAATCTGGTCCCAGCGGGCGCCCCACAGGAATGGCGAATCGATGGCGTCGGTGGGTCCGGACAGGCAAGTGGTGCCCACGACTCCGACGGGGTCGGGGACGCAGGGCTGCACGGGAGCCTCGCCGATGGCCTGCTCGAAGGTCTGCCCGGCCTGCGCCGCGGCGTTCCACTCGGTGAAGGACGGGTTGTTGTCGATGCGTTCCTGCATCTCGCGCAGCTGGTCGACCACGAGCACCATGCGGCGGAAGTCGTAGTCCTGGTTCGGGATGATGCTGCGCACCATGTTCTGCGAGTTGAGCATCCCGTGCAAGTCGGCGCCGGCGGCGAGGTTGGAGTGGTTGCCGCTGTAGCGCAGCTCGGAGACGATGGCGCGGGCTTCGGGCTGGCTCATCGGCTCATGGTCGGGCAGGATCCAGCCGGGGTTGGGGAACTGGCGGTTGAGGTCGTACCCGTTGGCGTTCTCGCGGGCGAAGCCGGAACCGCCGTGCACCCCGAGGATGTCGTCCTTGCCGAAGAAGTCCCCGGAGGCCCAGGAGTCGGGGTTGGGGAACCACACGTTGAGGATCATGCGGTCGAGCAGCGGGTGCAGGTCGGCGCCATACGGGCCCTTCGAAGCGGCCAGGTCCTCGATGACACGCGTCATGCCCTCGCGGCCAGCGGCCTCGTTGGCGTGGATGGAGGCGGAGTAGCCCAACTGCATTTTCTCCTCGCGTGGCACGGCCGACTGTTCGTTGGTGACCTCGACGAAGAGAATGGGGCGGCCCTGCACGGAGGTCCCGACCTGGAAGACTTCGACGAAGTCCGGGTACTCCTCCGCCAACGCATGGACGCCGGCGACGAACTGGTCGAACTGCACGAAGCCGGCCGAGTCGAGCGGCTCGCAGAAGACGCGCGATTCGCGCAGCGGGACGGGGATGGAGTTGGTGGCGCACACGACGCCGGGATCGACACCCTGCGCACCGACGGGCGCCGCAGAGGCCAGCAGGACGGAGACCAGGCCGAGGGCCAGGAGGGCCTTCATGGCCGCGCCAGGGAAAGCTCACCTTTTACGCCTTGGGGCAACGGCCCACCATCAGGCGCGCAGCAGCAACTCGCGCAGCGTGCGCGACAGCGCCTGAGCGTCCGACGCGACGGCCGCGGCCCCGGCGGCCAGCAGGGTCTTGCGGTCATGCGTGCCCCACAGCACGCCGACGCAGGCGACTCCGGCTCCTTTGGCGGCGCCGACGTCGAAGGTCGTGTCGCCAATCATGACGGCGCGATTGGCCGGGACGCCGCCCAAGAGCGCAAGGGCCTCGCGGACGGGCGCCGGGTCGGGCTTGAGGGGCCGCAGGTCGTCGTCGCCGACCACTGCGTCGAACAGGTGGGCCACGCCAAGGTCCCCAAGAAGGACCTCCGTCTCGTGTTGGCCCTTCGAGGTCACAACCGCCATCAGGATTCCTTCAGCGCGCAGCGCCGCGATGAGCGATTCAAGTCCCTCGGCGATGCGGACGGTGACCCAACCGGACTCGTTGTAGGCCTCGCGGTACCGGTGCGTCATCGCCTCGACGAGCGCCGTGTCCGTCGTCTTGGTCCCCAGGATGTGGCGCAACGGATGGCCGATGAGCGCCTCGAGTTCGTCGCGCGTGAAGGCCGGCAAGCCGCGTTCGGCCAGCACCTGGTTCATCGTCTCGCGAATGGAGCGCTTCGAATCGAGCAGGGTGCCGTCGAGGTCCCACAGGACCGCGCGTGGAGCCAAGGACGTGCGGCTCGCCGGATTCCGACGCAACGAAGGTCCCATCCTGGCCGCGCAGGCCCGCGCCCCTCTTTTAAGGTCCGCGCCGTGGCCAGGCCGTGAGCCCCTCGCAGGCCCCGACCGCCCCGTCGAACCGGGCCAAGCCGCTCGACGGCAAGGCGCTGGCGAAGCGGATGGAGACGGAGCTTGCCGTGGAGGTCGCCCGCCTCGCGAAGCGGCACGGACGCGCCCCCGGCCTGGCAGTCGTCCTCGTCGGGAACGACGCGGCCAGCGAGGTCTACGTCAGGCGCAAACAGGAGGCCTGCATCCGCGCCGGCATCGTCACAACAGAGCACCGCCTCGCGGCAACGGTGGCGGAAGGCGACCTGGTCCATCTCGTGAAGAACCTCAACGCCGACCCGAAGGTCGACGGCATCCTCGTCCAACTGCCTCTGCCCGAGCACATCCGCAAATCAGCCGTCCTGCAATCCATCGACCCCGGCAAGGACGTCGATGCGTTCCACGCCGAGACCATCGGCCACGCCCTCATCGGCGACGAGACCCTGGCTCCCTGCACCCCGCAGGGCGTCCTGCTCCTGCTCGACCAGGCCGGGGTCAAGCTGGCCGGCGCCGAAGTGTGCGTCATCAACCACTCCAACCTCATCGGCAAGCCGCTGGCCGCGCTGCTCATCAACCGCGACGCCACGGTGACTGTGTGCCACAAGCACACCCGGGACTTGCGGGCGCACACGCTGCGGGCCGATGTCGTGGTGACCGCCACGGGAGTCCCCGGGCTCCTGACGGATGGCCACATCCGCGCCGGCGCCGTCGTCGTGGACGTCGGCTTGAACCGCGGCGCTGACGGCAAGCTGCGCGGCGATTGCGCCGATTCGGTGTGGAGCAAGGCCGCGTGGGTCACCCCCGTTCCCGGCGGCGTCGGCCCGATGACCATCGCGGTGCTTCTGCAGAACACGGTGCGCTCGTTCAAGCGTCGCATGGGAACCGAACGGCCCGCCTGAACCCGGCGCTCGCCCGGGCAAACCGCCCGACACTGCAACCAATGCAACAGAACGTTGATATGGGCAAGCCGGACGTCGCGACTCCCATGTCCCGCGTGACCCTCGTCGTCCTGGCCATCCTGGCCGTCACCGCCCTTGCCGGATGCAGCAAGGCACCGCCCTCCGGCGACCTGCCCACCGGCGCGAGCGGCGTCTCTCTGATGTCCGGCGACATCAGCACGAACACCTACGTCGACGAGGTTCGCCCGGCTGGCCAGATTCCTGTCGCCGGCGGCAACGACGCGCTCTGCCCCCCCGCGGCAGACGGCGTTCCCCAGTGCGTCCCCGCCTCCAGCACCTACGACGTCCATGTCATGGTGCTGCCTACGCCGGACGCCCAAGGCTACAAGGCCTTCCTCGTCGGCCCCGCCGGCGAACTTGAGGTCGGCATGGTCGAGCCCGACGAAGCGGGCATGTGGCGCGCCAACCACACCTTCGAAGGCGCCCTCGCGGCCAACTACACCTCCATCGAAATCCGCATGGGGTCCTTCGTCCTCGCCACGGCCTCGACGGCTGCCGGCGCCCAGCCGTTCAGCCTCGCGGAGGGGCTGTCCACCATCAGCGCCACCGGCAGCTACGAGGGCAAGGTCCTCAACGTCACCGTCTCGGGACTGCCGGTCAACGGCACCTTCGTCGGCCGCCTCTACACCTTCGACGAGGAGTCGCAAATCCTGTCGGTCGCCGAGACCTTCCCCGTGCAAAACGGCGCCAACGAGTTCACAGCCCCGCTCAACATCGCGGACTACGCCGAGCTCCACATCCACGTCGGCGGGTCGCTCATCAACCTCTACAAGACGACGATCAGCGAGACGGCGGCCTAGGAGTCGCCCTCCTGGGCGGCCTCCGCCAGGCATTTATACAGCCCCCCTGTCGCCGATTCGCTCACGCCCCGGAGCCGGGTTGACCCCCGGGCCTTTGGCAGAGTCGGCAAGCTTGGCGGCTGGCCCGACTTGATTCTGGGACGGCGATCACCCTCGGCAGGGCCTCGGCCCCGCCAACACACCTAGGAGGAATCACCATCCCGACCGGAATGAACGCAGCCCGCAAGCTGCAGAAGAACCGCCAGAACGCGCGCTGGAGCGACCGCTACTACGCCCGCCGCGAACTCCGCCTCAAGCAGAAGTCCGACCCCTTGGGTGGCATCCCGCAAGCCCGCGGCATCGTCATCGAGAAAGTCGGCATCGAGGCCAAGCAGCCGAACTCGGCCATCCGCAAGTGCGTGAAGGTCCAGCTCATCCGCAACGGCCGCCAGATCACCGCCTTCGCCGTCGGCGACGGCGCCATCAACTACATCGACGAGCACGACGAAGTCCTCGTTGAGGGCATCGGCGGCCGCATGGGCCGCTCGTACGGCGACATCCCCGGTGTTCGCTACAAGGTCATCAAGGTCAACAACGTCTCGCTGGACATGCTCGTCAAGGGCAAAGTCGAGAAGCCGATGCGGTGATTGCCATGGACGAAACCCCTACCACCGACACCCAACTCGAGACCCTTGCCACGGAGGCCGCCGCCGCGCCCGCCGTCAAGAAGGTCAACCTGCCCCAGACCCCGGTCTTCGGCAAGTACTCCTGCGAGAACATCGAAGTCGCCGACGCCGGCCTGGCCAAGTACATCCACTTGGAAGCCATCGGCGTCATGCACCACTCGGCCCGCCACGGCAACAAGCGCTTCGCCAAGGCCAAGGTCCACGTCGTCGAGCGCCTCATCAACGACCTGATGCGCTCCGAAGTTTACCAGGGCAAGAAGTCGAAGGCGTACAAGGCCGTCGAGATGGCCTTCGCCCGCGTCGCCGACAAGGCCAAGGAGAACCCGGTCCAGGTCCTCGTGACCGCCATCGTCAACGCCGCACCCCGTGAGGAAGTCACGCGCCTGCGCTACGGCGGCATCAACGTCCCGAAGGCCGTCGACGTCTCGCCGATGCGCCGCCTCGACATCGTCCTGCGCCTCCTGGCGTCGGGCGCCACCGAGACGTCGTTCAAGTCGACGAAGCCGATCGACCAGTGCCTGGCCGACGAAATCCTGAAGGCAGCCAAGAACGACCCCCAGTCGTTCGCGATTGCGAAGAAGGACGAAGTCGAGCGGGTCGCCAAGTCGGCCCGCTGAGCAAAGCGAAGCGCTGCCTCTGGCGAGCTGCTCGACAGCGAGCGAGTCCGCGAAGCACGAGCAAGCGGACCTGCGGAACGCAAGCGTTAGCGAGCGCTTCCGAAGGGTGTCGAGCGC
Source organism: Thermoplasmatota archaeon (assembly GCA_041659985.1). GTDB lineage: Archaea > Thermoplasmatota > E2 > JACPAO01 > JAHFTW01 > JAHFTW01. The sequence goes on from JBAZXE010000048.1 coordinate 6,418, forward strand.
GTCGCGAAGAGCGCCCGCTGAGCGCCCGCTAGGCGAGCCGAAGGCGAGCTCCTAGAGCCGCCCCCGAAGCGACGCGGTCGACAGCGAGCAAGGCCGAGCGAAAGCCAGGCCGCGCAAGCGGACCCGAGGAATGCGAGTGGGGTGAGCGCTTCCGAGGGGTGTCGAACGTGTTGCCAAGTCCGCCGGCTAGGGCGGACGCGCACGCGAACGGTCTGCCGCGAGGCTGCTTCCGCGCTGAGCGGAAGCGAGGCGCAGCTTGCCGGACCCGAGTGCCGAAGGCGAGCTCGTCGGGCCGCCCGAAACGATGCAATCGGCAGCGAGCAAGGCCGAGCGAAAGCGAGGCCGGGCAAGCGGCCCTGCGGAACGCGAGTGCGAAGCGATTGCTTCCGAAGGTGTGGGCGTGTCCGCCAAAAGCGCGTTCTCTCAGGGTGACCTGCAAGCTTAGCCCAGCGGGGCGCCTCCAGTTTGTGCCACATGAGTTATATGGTGGGATACGAAGCGACAACTCGGCTTTTAGAGAAAGGCCTTCGTCGCGCCCTTATCCTGGGCAACCAGGATGGTTGGTGCTTGGTGTCCAGTTCGTTCAAGGTGCTAGTTGCTATTGCAGTTCTTTCCTTTGCCGTCGTCCCCGTGGCGGCCGATGTCCAGAGCGAGGTCTCTCGTCCGTTGCCGCCCATGGCTCTGACGGTCGAGTCTGCCCCGGAGGGCAATACCTTGTCCTGGGACCCCCCGTTGGCGAACCCGGGCGCTCCGCTCGAGGCGTACAACGTCTACCGGGTTGTTGATGGCGTCCGCGCGCAGATTGGCAGCGTGGACCCGGCCGTCACCGCCTTCGTGGACAGTGATGTCGAATCCAACGGCAACTCGACCTACATCTACTTCGTCACCTCGGAGTCGGCGAACGGGGAATCAATCCCCAGCAATCTCGCCTCCAAGTACCCGTACTGCTACGACATCATCATCCTGAATCCCCCCCAAATCCGCTGGATTTGCATCCTTCCCCCTGGGCTGAGAATCGACCTGCAGCAGTGAACACCATGAGACCCCTCGCCGCGCTCACAGCCGTCCTCCTCCTGGCGGGAGTGGCCCAAGCAGGGACCCTGCGGCCCCTCCTGGAGGGAAGCGCGGTCTCCATTGGTCTGGAGGGTACGACGAGTCAGATTCAGGGGCCCCTTGGCGTGGTTGATGTCATTGGCACCTCGTCCAGCAGCATGGCGTTCCATCTCGAGGGCACTATCCGGATGGAGGTCGACCACGAAGACTTCCGCGGCTACGGCATCACGGCGGAGCGGACCGGGGCGGGCACCGATCGACCGGCCGAGCAATTCACTAGCGTGGACGGGACAGTCGGACGCGAGACGCGCAACCTCGTCGTCTTCCCGTTCGGCGACGAACCCGCCCAAGTCGTGGCCGGCCCCGCCTCGGTCGAGGCAGCGATTCCAACCAACCGGGCCGTCCGCTACATCGAGGGCGTCGACCGCCAGCCGGAATCGGTGTTCGAGCAGGGCCTGCAAGTCTCGGGCTCCCAGATTGAGGTGCGAGGCACGTTTGTCGTCGCGGTCTGGGAGTGGGACTTCAACGCCGTCGGAATCGACGGCAAGTCCACATCCCAACGGACCGGTCTTCAGGAGAAACCGCTTGGCGACCTCCCGGATGCCACGGTCGTCGCCGCTCGGGACGACTCCTATCAGCAGGCGTTCCTTTTCGTCACCGATGGTGTCTTCTCCATCCCCGCCGAAGGCCAAGCGGTCGCATACCTGCCGGCCGGCGTCGCCGAGGTCCATGGTGGGCTTACCCTGCAGGGCGTCCAGGCCGACATGATGAGCGGCGACGTGACTCACGTCTCCGCCAACCGGTTCAACGTCAAGGGTGACCTGCGCGTCGACCTGGGGGCGCCGGTCGACGGCAAGATCCCGTTCCTGGCCACGGGCCAGGGCAGCCCGCGGTTCGAGGTGGACGGCGCCATCCTCCAATGGACCGGACCATCCGGGGGTTGGCCAGCATGGGCGACCTGGGCCGGCGTGGTCGCGCTGGCGCTAGGGGCGCCCACCGCCGCCATCGGCGTGCGCCGGGGCTACCTCGGATGGGAACTCCGGCAGCTCGCCAAAGCCGAGACCCTGCTCGAGGTTGAAGCCTACGGCGAGGCCAGCCGGGCCGCAAGCAAACTCTTCGGCTCCAGCCGCCTTCGTTCGGAAGCGGTCGTGATCCACATCGAGGCGCTCCTTGCCGAGGGTCGGGCCGCCGAGGCGCTCCCCGTGCTTGACGAACCTCGCTACTGGATCTTGGCCCCGGCCTTGTGCGACTACCTGGTGGCACGAGCGCAGGCGCTGCTTGGCAACCTTGGCGACGCCCGCGCTGCGCTGGCCCGGGCCGTCCAGGCCGCCCCGGATTTGGCGCTCCAGGCCTCGGCCGAGCCGAGCCTGCGCCCCTTGATTCGGGAACTGCCGGAGGGTTACACGTGAAGGAGCCGATGGCGCGCAGCCCCAATCGGCGCCGCATCCTGCTGCACATCCAAGCCCACCCGGGCAGTTGCCTGCAAGAGATCGCGGACAGCATCGGGCTGACCCGCACGGCCCTGGCCCACCACCTGCGGGCGCTCGAGCGCGACGCCCTGGTCGCCAGGAACCAGCAAGGCCGGCGCGTCTTGATGTTCCCGAGCTCCATCACGCGCCCCGCCCACCGGTCGGTCCTCGGGGTCCTGCGCCAGGCGTCGGCCCGTGCGGTCCTCGAGGCCCTCTACGCCAATCCGACAGAGTCCTATCGCAAGGTGGCCATGCGTCTCGGCGTCGCCCCGCACACGCTGCGCTGGCACGTCCAACGCTTGCAAGAGCACGGAATTATCCACGTCCTGCGGCATGGCCGGACCGGCACCGGGCACACGCTCCATTTCCACCCGTCCGTCCGCGAATCACTGCAGGGGATTGGTTCGGGCCCGGAGCGCCAGGGGCCTGGGGACGGCGGCGCCGTCGAGCGGTCCTCCGATTCCGTCCCATTGGCCGGGATCCAACTCGCTCCTCGAGCCTGAACGGATCAGGCTCGTCGGGGGACGCGGATTCGGCCTATGCTGTCCAGTCCTCCGGGGGGCAACTGCACTCGCGCCCCCACGATGATCCGCAACAAGGTCAGGGCATCCTGGGTCGAGCGCGCGACGTGGAGCCCCGACGGCAGGTTCATGAGCCAGCCCTCGGCCACAAGCGTCCGGACGCGGACCTCGGGGTCGGCGGGGGGCAGGTTGGGCCTTCGCCATCGATGAGTGGGGGATTCCGCAGCTTCCGCATCGTGGCGGTCCAGGCAGGATTTCGCTGCGGCCTGGGTGAAGCGCTGACCCAAGACGGATTCCAGGGTGTGCAGGTCCCAAAGGGTTGGCCAACGGCCATGGAATCCAGGGACGAGGTTCCAGCAAGCCTCAATGCTGGTCGCGGACGCTGCGGGAAGCAGCCAGGTCTTGCCGGCGGCGTTCGGCGTGGCCAACCCCTGCCTGGTCAACAAATCGGCCCCGCGCCGGATGCAGGCCATGGAGCAGGCCTGAAGGCGCGCTGGGCGGTCAGGCGCCAGCAAGAAGTCCTTGGGGCGCAGCGTCCGAGGGTCGGCGAGCCCCAAGGCCTGGCCAAGGGCGACATGCAGGCGCGTCCAGGCAAGGAACGCCGTGTCGTGATGGGTCCAAACGCTCGGGGCCGGCACCTCAGCACCGAGGAATTATACCGTGGGCGCCTGGACTTTGCGCACCAATTCGGTGACCACGCGTTCGGGCTGGGTTCCGGCAATGCGGCTCTCCGGCCGGAGGATCATCCGGTGTGCGAGCACGGGGACCGTGATGGCGCGGATGTCGTCGGGGGTCACGTAGTCGCGGCCGCCGAGAAGAGCCATGGCGCGGCCAGCCTTCAGGAGCGCGAGGCTGCCGCGGGGGCTTGATCCCACCTGCAGATCGGGGTGCTTGCGTGTGCGAACGACAATTTCGGCGATGTAGTCGATGACGGCCGGGCTTGCGTGGATGGTCTCGGCGGCGCGTTGCATCGCCACGACCGCCGTGGATTCGGCCACCTGCGTCACGTCGAAATCGTCCTTGCCGCGGCCGATGCGCCGGCGAAGAATCTCCATTTCCTCCTCCTTGGACGGGTAGCCCATTGAAAGGCGCATGAGGAACCGGTCCATCTGCGCCTCGGGAAGGGGGTACGTGCCCTCCTGTTCGACAGGGTTCTGGGTGGCCATCACGAGGTAGGGCGAACCAAGCTTGTAGGTCTGGCCCTCGATGCTCACTTGGCGTTCCTGCATCGCCTCCAGGAGAGCCGACTGCGTCTTGGGGGGCGCGCGGTTGATCTCGTCCGCGAGAAGGATGTTGGTGAAGACCGGGCCGCGGCGGAAATTGAACTCGCCGGACTTCTGGTCGTAGACGGAGCTGCCTGTGATGTCGGCGGGCAGAACGTCGGGCGTGAACTGCACGCGCTTGAAGTCGCAGCCTGTGGCGCGCGCAAAGGTCGAGGCAAGAACTGTCTTGGCAAGGCCGGGGAAGTCCTCGAAAAGGATGTTGCCCTGGGCCAAGAGGTTCGCCATCACGAGCCGGATGGCCTCGCGCTTGCCCACGATGGCGCGTCCGACCTCGGCCATGATGGCGTCGGCCCGCGCCCGGGCTTCCGGAATCGTCAGTTGCGCACCGGTCGGACCTCGGACTGCCGCAGGGGCTGACTGCGGCCGCGCGACCACCACACCCCTTGTCGCTCCAGCCATTGTCGTGAGCAAAAAGGACTCCTCAATAAACTTCCTTGTCACTTTGTGCCCCATCCATGAAAAAACCAGGAGGGAGTGCCGGGATACGAAGTGACAAGTTCCCTTTTATTGAAGCCACAGAAGCCGATGAATGATGGTTGGCGCCGGGGGCTTCCGGGGGAGCGCTGGGGCGAAGGCGCGTGCCGCCCTCCTGGCTGTTCTCTTGGCCGGAGGGGCGCTCGCGGCACTCCCTGCCCTCGATGTCCCCGCCGGTCGTTTAGGCCATCCCAACGATGCGGCCATCCCTGATGTTGATCCATACCCCGGGGACCGAGATGCCCTTGGACAGACCACCAAGCCGATGGCGGTCCTTGCCGGTAGTCTGCCCAGCCTGGCCGACCCCGAGCGATGGCCGGCCACGACACCCGAGAGCGCTACGGCGCTCATGCAGGCCATCGGCATTCCGGAGCGTGCGCTTCCAGCCGGGCCCAGCGGCCCGCAGCCGCTGGAGGACGCCCTGGCAGCCTACCTCCAGATCGAGGGCTATCCCGTCCCCGCCGAACTTGGCCCGGCCGTCGCCCGCCTGCGTCTCGCGCCGGAGGCCGAATCCGCCGTCGCCCAACTCATCACTGCGTTCGAAGAAGCGCGCTCCCTCCAGGATGAGGCGCTACGAGACCTGTCGGGACCCGAGATTGAGCTCCTTGCACTCCACCCGGCCGCCGTCAACCAGTGGTTCGTGGACCACCCGGACGGCACTGACGAGGGTCTCCAGGCCGACCTCGCCGCGTTGGTCACCCGCATCGACGTCGCAAAGAGCCTGGAGGCCGCGTCTCTGCTTGCGCGGAGCGTGGAGGCGGCGCGGCCCGCGCTCGGACTTCCGGGGACCCCTGCGCCACATTCGACCTCCGCCAACGAAGTCGACTCATGGTCGAGTTTGGAAGCCCACGTGGCCGCCGCATTCGGTGAGGGTTCCGGCGCGGCTCCCCCCATGCCCGGTCTGCCCCTGCCTGAGGCCCTGGGCTTGCTTGCGGCGGCGGCCGGCCAGCCGGCCCCCGACGCCTCCGTGATCCCCGTGCTGCCGGCCGGCGTCGCGCAGGCGTTGTCGCGGCTCGCCGTCGCGCATGCCTACGCCATGGCAGGCCAGGACCCGCTTCTCGGCGGGTTGGCGGTCCTCGACGCGGCCCAGCAGGCCGCCCCCGCGCTCGACGCGCTTGCCGCCTGGCGCCAACTTCCGATTCTCCCCGGGCTCCCGGGCGCCCCCGACCTTCCGGGGTCGCCCGCGGCTTCCGCAGCAATGCCGGCGAACGCGTCCGCCTTGCAGGACATGCTGACTCACCTGAGCTTCGCGTCGGCGTCTGCCCAGAGCTCCGGCCCCGTGCCGGGCGATGCCGGGCCCGCTTCGGGGACGCCAATCCCCAGCCTGGGTCCTCCGGCGAATGGGCCGGACCTCCCCCTGCCTCCGCAACTCAAACCGTTCCTGGTAGACCGGGACGGTGACGGGATTGGCGATGCCCTTGAGGCCCTCGCCGGCACCGATTCCGACGACGCGGAATCCCACCCCGTCGGCGGCTCGTTCCTCCAAGGCTTGCCCGTGCAGCTGTTGCCGGCGACGGACGGGCCGCTGGTCATGATTGGCCGGCCAGGCCTTTCGCCATCGGAACCGGCAATCCTCATCCTCGGCGACGTGGGCGACGAGACCGTGACCCGGACTTCGCTTCTCCACATCGACTTGGGCGGCAGCGACCACTACCTGGTTCCAGTTGGGACGTCGACCAACCTTCTCGTTGAACTGGCCGGAAACGATGTGTACGACACGCCGAAGGTCGACGCCACGCAAGGGGCAGCGACGGGCTTGGGTGCCGCAATCCTCCTCGACCTCGCGGGAAACGACCGCTACCTTGCCAACGAACGGTCGCAGGGCAGCGCCTGCTGCGGTGTCGGGGTAATCATCGACCCTGGCAACCCACCCGACATTCCGGATGCCCCCGCCGACGTGCCGGATGCCCTCAATGCGGCCTTCTGGCGGGCATTCGAAGACGCCGCGAGCATCGTGCAGGGTCAAGCCGGGGGCCTTGGTCTCCTGGCGGATTTGGGGGGCAACGACACCTACACGGGCGGCCTGCGCAGCCAGGGCTACGCCAACAATCTGCTGCTGACGGCCATCCAGGGCACTTTGGAGCCGTCCTTCCCGCTGCGCGGCACCGCGGGCATCCTATTCGACGGCGCCGGGACGGATTCCTACCGCTTCACCACGCAGGGCTTCGCCGAGGTGACGGAGGAGACCTCCACCGGCGATTGGGAAGCGCGTCCCGTAGGCCTCTTCGTGGACGAATCCGGCAACGACACCTACGACAACCGGCCCAACCAGGACCGCAGCCTGATGCCGGTCAGCGACGGCGACACCAGCGAACGGCTGTTCCTTTCGCAAGGGTATGCACGCAGCGTCGAGAGTACGGCTGCGCCTTCGCCCACGGGCGTCTTCCTTGACCTTGGCGGCAACGACACCTACCTCCTGCCGGCGCTCGATGGCAGTGTCGCGCGCGGCGCGAAGAACAACGTCCGCCAGGATCCAAACCCTCCCCAGGACAACACCGCCGCCCCGGTCCGCTTCTTCCTCGACAGCGAACCCGCGGACGTGCAGGAGATGTTCCTCGACACCGATCACGACGGAACGCCGTCCATCCTGGAGACTCTCGCAGGGACAAATCCGGAGGACCCGGAGGACACGCCCGGCAGGGCCCTCTCGGATCCCAACGGCACGGCGAACGCGCCGTTCGACGGCCCGTTGCTGCGCGTCCCTGGCCTCTTGCGTGAGCCCACCGCGGGCACTCTCGTGTTGCCAGGCCTTGTCATCGGCGGCCGCTTGGACGACACCTACTCGGAGACCTTCGACTTCTTCCTCGACCTTGGCGGCAACGACACCTATCTCGCGGCAGGGCACGGTGGCGCCGCAATCCCCGACTTGCGGGAGAGCACCCGCGCCCGCCCTGCGGTCCGGCTGGCCGTAGACGTGGGCGGCGATGACGACTATCGGCCACAGGACGGCCCCCTCGCGGGCGTTCAGGTTGGCCGACACAATAGGACGTACGGCAGCGCGCCCAGCCTCGGCGGCGCCCACCTCGGCGTGTCCGTCATGGTCGACCTGGGCGGCGTCAACACCTTCCAGTCATCGCTTCTCGTGGCGGCGAAGCACGAGAAAGCCAGCACCGACACGGGGGACGCGGCCGCGCTCGGCTGGGGCACAACGATGGGCGCTGGCCTCTTCGGCGGGGTTGGAGTCCTGTTGACCTCCAACGCGAGCAACACGTTCAACGCCCGCGTCGATGTCACCGCCGAGGACTTTGACAAGACGCCGCAGGCGACGGCCGCTGGCTTCACGGTGACGCAGGGCGCGGGCTTCCTCGGAGTCGGCGTGCTGGCCAACCTTGGCTCCGGACGCGACGAGTACCATGCCGACGCCAAAGCATCGGTGCCGCCCAGCCCGCACGGGGCCCAGAATCGTTTCGGCGCGGTCGCGCAAGGCGCCGGGATGTCGGGCTTGGGCCTCCTCGTCGACGGCGGCGGAGACAACGCCTTCGACGCGCCCGCCGGCTTCGCGCAAGGCGTCGGCTGGGGCCTGACGCTGCGCACCGGGGCCACGCTCAACGTTGGGTCGAGTCCGCCGCTTGAGGACGACCAGAGCGCACAGATCATCGAGGCCGGCGTCGGCGTCGGGCTCCTCATCTCCGGCGGCGGCGACGATGTCTATGTGGCGGCCGGGCCGGCGCAAGGCGCCGGGGGTGCTGACCAGGAACTCGGCTACCTGCAGGAGTCGAAGTTCGGGCAGCAGACCGGCTACCTGTTCTTGCGCGGCGGCTCCGGTCAAGGCCTCCTCCTCGATCTCGGCGGTGACGACTCATACCGCGTCCCGGCCGCCTCGCCAGGCCTGAAGGCCGCCTTCGGCCCGTCCTCGCCCCTTGTGGCGCAGGCGGCGGCGCTGGCGGACTCGGTCGGTGTCCTGGCGGACCTGGCCGGCGACGACCACTACTGGACCGGCCCCGGCAATTGGAGCCAGGCCGCAGCCGTCGCTGGCGTCGCCGTCCTCCTCGACCTCGAAGGCCAGGATTTCTATGAGGCAGGCGACGCTGCACAAGGCTACGCGCAGGCAGCGGTTCTGGGCTCGGCCCGCGAGCACGTCTGTCTGGTCGACCCGAGTTACCTGGTCCCCTGCAATCTCCCAGCTCCCATCGTGTCAGGCACCGA
>JBAZXE010000049.1:0-15193 GCA_041659985.1 Thermoplasmatota archaeon
CCGCCTGCGCACCGCCGCCCGCGCCGCAGGCACCGCCTTGCCGTTCCTCATCCGCACCGCAGACGGCCAGGCCGTCGGATCCACCAGCATCTTCGACATCAGCCCCAATCACACCATGGAAGTCGGCCACACTTGGATTGGCGCCTCCGTCCGGCGCACCGCCGTCAACACGGAATGCAAGCGCCTCGTGCTCGACCACTGCTTCGGCAATCTTGCTGCCATCCGCGTCCAGCTCAAGTGCGACGAACGCAACCAGCCCAGCCGCCGCGCCATCGAACGCCTCGGTGCCACCTACGAGGGCACCATCCGGAACCAGATGACCCTCGCCGACGGCCACCTCCGGCAAGCCCGCGTCTACTCCATCGTGGCCGCCGAATGGCCGGCCGTGCGCGACCGCCTCGACTCGGCCCTCGCGCTGCACAGCCCCTGAATCGCCCCCTGCCTCGAGGGCGGCGACGAATCGCTTAAATGAGGTCCCCAAGTCGGCGCCCTTGCGCGGGGTCCCGGTAAACGCCGGGGCCAGTGAGAACTCCGCCGCCGAGTCCAATGGACCCGGCGCGAGAACCCGCCGGTCGAGTAGTGTAGCGGCCAATCATGAAGCCCTCTCACGGCTTCGACCCGGGTTCAAATCCCGGCTCGACCACTCGCAGCTCGCTTCGCTCGCACGCGAGAGTCGAGCCGGGATTCTTCCCTCGCTTCGCTCGGGCGGCCAAAACCCGCTACGCGGATTTTGGCCGAAATCCCGGCTCGACCCCTAGAATCCAATGGTCGGTGGGAACCTAGGCCGGGTCAACTCTGGCTTGCTTTGGGCGCCAACAAACGTGCGCCGAGGGCCGCTGGAGCGGCCCGAGGCGTCGCGCAGGCCCGTTGGAAACGGGCCGAAGCGAGAGGGGGTTGAGGGGGAGCGCAGCTCCCCCCTACTTTGCAAGTACTGAAACGGGTCCGGCCCGATGCATCGAGCGCAGCGAGATGAGAGGGCTGATCCCGTTTCAGTCGTCGATGCGCCAGACAATCTTCGGATTCGCCTGTTGCGCCGCCGGCGCGCCGCCGACGCGGCCCAGGCGCGCGTGGACCATGACGGCGCCGCGGCTGAGCGAGTCGATGATGGGGGCGGCGCGCGGCAGGTCGCTGACGTTGATGTAGATGCGGCCCGCGGCGCCGGTGGCCACCCCGAAGCTGGAGGCGATGTTGATGCCGACGGCGGCGAGGCGCTCGCACAAGTCGGCGAGGGAGCCGGGGCGGTCCTCGAGGATGACCTCGTGGACTTCGTTGGCGAAGTAGCGGAAGCCGCCTTCCTGCAGCGCGGTGGCGGCTTCGGTGAGGTCCTTGGTGAGGACCTGAATGCCGGCGGAGTCGACGACGAAGCCCTGCAGGTTGATGCGGTGGTTGGCCAACTGGCGCGTCACGCGGGCAAGGGCACCGGGTTCGTCCCGGGCCGCGATGCTGACCAGGTACAGTCGCATCCGGGGCCTCTCCAGTTGCACTCCGAGCCCCTCCTGGGGGGATAAACGTTGTTGGAGGGCCTGGCTGCGCTTCTCCTGGAACCTGCGGCCGGGCTAGAGGCGGCGGGCGGGTTTCTTCTTGGGGCGGGCCGGTGGAGCCCGGGCGGCCAACGGCTCGTCCGGAACGTCCAGCATGGGTTTGAGGAACTGCCCGGTCGACGATTCGGCGACTTGGGCGACCTCTTCCGGGGTGCCTTCCGCGATGACGAGGCCTCCCGCGTCGCCGCCTTCAGGGCCGAGGTCGATGACCCAGTCGCTGCACTTGACGACGTCGAGGTTGTGTTCGATGACGACGATGGAGTTGCCGGCGTCAACAAGGCGCTGCAGGACGCCCAGCAGGTGCTTGACATCGTGGACGTGCAGGCCCGTGGTCGGTTCGTCGAGGATGTAGAGGGTGTCGCCGGTGCCGCGCTTGGAGAGTTCCGTGGCGAGCTTGACGCGCTGCGCCTCGCCGCCGGAGAGTTGCGTCGCCGGTTGGCCGAGGCGGATGTAGCCGAGTCCGACGTCGTGGATGGTCTGCAGCTTGTTGCGGATGGCGGGCATGTGCTCGAAGAACGCCAGCCCTTCCTCGACGGAGAGGTCGAGGACCTCGCGGATGGTCTTGCCTTTGAAGCGGACCTGCAGGGTCTCCTTGTTGTAGCGGGCGCCCTTGCAGGTCTCGCACGGAACGTAGACGTCGGGCAGGAAGTGCATCTCGATCTTCACGACGCCGTCGCCCTCGCACGCCTCGCAGCGGCCGCCCTTGACGTTGAAGCTGAAGCGCCCGGGGCCGTAGCCGCGCGCCTTGGCATCGGTCGTCATGGCAAACAGCTCGCGGATGGGCGTCCACAATCCCGTGTAGGTCGCGGGGTTGGAGCGCGGGGTCCGCCCGATGGGGGATTGGTCGATGTCGATGACTTTGTCCACTTGGTCGAGGCCGTCGATGCGCTTGTGTTTGCCCGGCGTCTCGCCGCCGACGAGGTCGAGGCTCTTGAGGGCCGCCTTGTAGAGCGTCTCGTTGATGAGCGTGGATTTCCCGGAGCCCGACACGCCGGTGACGGCGACGAAGAGGCCGAGGGGGATGTCGACGGTGATGTCCTTGAGGTTGTTCTCGGCGGCGCCGACGATACGGATGACTCGCCCATCGGATTGGCGCCGGCTGGCCGGTACCTCGACCTTGAGCCGGCCCGAAAGATACTGGCCGGTGAGGCTCTTGGGGTTCGCAGCGACTTCCTGGGGCGTCCCCGAGGCGATGAGTTGGCCGCCGTGCTCGCCCGCGCCGGGGCCGAGGTCGACGATCCAGTCAGCCTCGCGCATGGTGTCCTCGTCATGCTCGACGACCAGCACCGTGTTTTCCAAGTCGCGCAGGCGGCGCAGGGTTGTGAGCAGGCGATGGTTGTCGCGTTGGTGCAGTCCGATGCTGGGCTCGTCGAGGACGTAGAGAACCCCTTGGAGGCCGCTGCCGATCTGCGAGGCGAGGCGGATGCGCTGGCTCTCGCCGCCCGACAACGTCCCCGACGTGCGGTCGAGGCTGAGGTAGCCGAGACCGACGTCGTCGAGGAAACGCAGGCGTTCGTTGATTTCCTTGAGGATCTCCTTGGCGACCTTGTTCTCGCGCTCCGTCAGCCGTGACGGCAGGTCGGTGAACCACTGCAAGGCGTCGCTGACGGCGCGGCGCGTGGCGGCGATGATGGATTCACCCTGGATGGTGACGGCGAGGACCTCGGGCTTGAGGCGCCAGCCCTTGCACGTGCCGCAGGGGCGTTCCGTCATGAAGGCCGCGATGCGTTCCTTGGCACGCTCGGATTCGGACTCCTTGAGCAGGCGTTGCAGGCGGACGGCCAGGCCTTCCCAACGCGATTCGCCGCCCCACTTCGTGGCGATGGCGTCGGGGGCGCCGTACAGGACGACCTCCTTGTGCGCCGGCTCCATGTCCTGCCAGGGCTCGTTGAGCGGGACGCCCAGTTCGCCGCAGACGTAGGCCAGCCAGCGGCCCATCCATGACTTGAAGATGAAAACCTCCGAGTCGAAGCAGCCGTCGCGGATGCTGCGCTCCGGCCGCTTGACGACTTTCGCTTCGTCGATCTGCATCGAATAACCGAGGCCGCTGCACGATGGGCAGGCCCCATGCGGCGCGTTGAAGGAGAACATGCGCGGCGTCAGTTCGGGCAGGATGGCGCCGTGGTCGGGGCAGCCGAAGGACTCGGAATAGAGCTGCTCCACGGATTTGCCGGATTCTTTGGCCGATTTGCCGGATTGGGTCGGTGCCTCGCTCCAGATGATGACGAGGCCCTCGGCGGCCTTCATCGCGGTCTCGATGGCGTCCGCGAGCCGCTCCTCGAACGCCTTTGCCTCCTCGCCCTTGCTCTTGACAACGAGGCGGTCGACGACGAGGTCGACGCTGTGCTTGTGTGTCTTCTCGAGCTTCCAGCCCTGGTCGACTTCGCCGAACTCGCCGTCGACGCGGACGCGGGCGTATCCTTGCGCCTGGAGGTCCTTGAACAGCTTCTGGTACTCGCCCTTGCGGTCGCGCACCACGGGGCCGAGGACCTGGAGTTTCGTGCCATCGGGCAGGCGCTTGGTCTCCTCAACGATCTGGTCGACCGACATCTTGCCGATCTTGCGTTCGCATTTCGGGCAGTGCGGCGTGCCGACATGCGCCCACAGCAGGCGCAGGTAGTCGTAGATCTCCGTCGCGGTGCCGACGGTGGAGCGCGGGTTGCGGCTCGTCGTCTTCTGGTCGATGGAGATGGCGGGACTGAGGCCCTCGATGTGGTCGACCTCAGGCTTCTTCATCTGCCCAAGGAACTGGCGAGCGTAGGCCGACAGGGATTCGACGTAGCGGCGCTGGCCCTCGGCGTAGATGGTGTCGAAAGCCAGGGAGCTCTTGCCGGAGCCGGACAACCCGGTGACGACAACCAGCTTGCCGCGCGGAATCGAGACGTCGAACCCCTTCAGGTTGTGCTCGCGGGCCCCCTTGACAATGATGTGGCCGGACATGGAACGGGAACCCCAAGCAGGGAGACGATTCACTCGACTCCCCCTTCTGATTAGAGGGTTTGGGACGGGGTGGACGAAACCATCTGCGGAATGGGCAGCCGTGGAAAATCCCTATCCCGGCCAATCCATCTCGACCTATGGCCGGCCTGCCCTACCGCACTGCCGGCGACCGTGCCGCCGCCGAGGCGTTCTTCGACGGCCGCGAGGCGTCCAAGGAACTCTGGCACGACCTTGTCCGGCATGCCGTGACGTGGGGCCCGGTTGACGTCACGGCGACCAAGGTCCGCGTCTGCCTGACGGCGCGCACCCGGTTCTGTTACACGCCGAAAGCGTACAGGGACGGCGGGCTCATCCTGCGCTTCCTTCTGCCGCGCGCCATCGTCTCGCCACGCCTGCACCGCGTCGACGACCAGGGTCGGTGGTCCCACCGCATCGACCTGCACGGGCCCGGCGCCGAGCTGGACAAGGAGTTGCTCGGTTGGTTGCGCGAGGCCTACGAATGGGACTGCAAGTCGGCGGGTGCTTGATGACGCGGCCGCTTCCCCAGCCTGCCACGGCCGCCGACGCTGTTGCCGTGGAGCGCTTCTTCAAGGACCGCCCCGAGGCGCGCCGGACCTTCGAAGCGGTGCGCGCGTTCATGGCCACCTGTGGGCCCATGGAACTGCGCGCGACGAAGAGCCGCGTCGCCTTCGCCGCCGGCACGCGGTTCCTTTGGGTCCACACGGCCAATTTCGATGGCGCCATCACCATGGGGTTCCTCCTGCCCCGTCGCGTCGAATCGCCGCGGCTGCGCTCGGGCGCTGTGGGTACCCGGTGGAGCCACCACGTCAAGCTCGAAGGGCTCGACACGGAGCTCAAGGCGTGGTTCCGTGGCGCTTACGAATGGGATCGGCAAGCCATCAATGATGCCAAGATGGGGCGGGAGCGCAATCCGTGACCGACTGGATCTGCCCACGTTGCCGGCAGGCATTCGTCGCGCGCAATGCCCGCCATTCTTGCGACCGGCAGGCCGTTGCGGAGTTCTTTCGCCCCTACCCCCACGGGCTCCCCATGTTCCACGCTGTGCTCAAGGCCGTTGAGGAGTTCGGCCCCGTCGACGCGATGGCGACGAAGACCCAGGTCTCGTTCCGGGCCCGCACCCGTTTCGCCTGGCTGTGGGTCCCGCAGATGGCGCTCAAACGAGGGCCGCCCGACGTCTATCTCACGTTCGGTCTTCCGCGCCGCGTGGCTTCGCCGCGCATCAAAGAATCCGTCGCAGCGCGTCCCGGCCGCTGGATGCACCACATGCGGCTTGGCTCCACTAGCGAAGTCGATGCCGAAGTGGTGGCATGGTTGAGGGAAGCCTATGAGCTCGCCGCGCAGCCGCCCCGGCGGAGGGAACACCGATGAGCCCCGGCGTCCGTCCGGCGACTTCGGCCGATTTTGGCCGACTCCTCCCGTTGGTGCGTGAGCTGCACCGGCATGAGCACTTGCCCACGCCTGGAATCGAAGTCGAAGCCGCCTTGCGCACGTTGCTGACCGATTCACGGCTTGGCTGCGTGTTCGTGGCGGAGGATGAGGGCGCAGGGAAGTTCCTGGGCTACGTCGTGCTTGGCTTCGGTTACAGCCTGGAGTTCCACGGCCGCGACGCCTTCATCGATGAACTCTTCGTGGCCGAGGGGTCGCGCAGGGATGGCATCGGAAGCCTGCTCCTCGATGCGGCCGAGGTGGCCTGCCGCGTGCAAGAGATCAAGGCCATCCACTTGGAATCCGGCCACGACAATCCCCAAGCCACGAGTCTCTACGTGCGCCGTGGGTTCAAGGCGCATGAGCGCCACCTCATGACGAAATGGCTGGGCTGAACGCTACTCTTTGCCTAGCAGGTGCCCCATCTTGGTGCGCTTGGTCTTGAGGTAGCCCTTGTTGAACTTGTTCGAGGCGATCTCGAGCGGCACGCGTTCGACGCACTGGAAGCCCAGCGAGTTGAGGGCGTTGATCTTGTCCGGGTTGTTGGTGAGCAGCCGGATGCGCTCGACGCCGAGGTCGTTGAGGATGTCACGCGCCGCGTCGTAGGTGCGGGCGTCGACGGGGTGGCCGAGCTGGAGGTTCGCCTCCGCCGTGTCGTAGCCCTTCTCCTGCAACTGGTAGGCCAGGATCTTGTTGGTGAGGCCGATGTCGCGGCCTTCCTGGCGCAAATAGAGGATGACGCCGCGGCCGAGGGCCTCGATGCGGCGCAAGGCCTCCTGCAATTGCGGGCCGCAGTCGCAGCGCAGCGAACCGAAGATGTCGCCCGTCAGGCACTCGGAGTGCACCCGCACCAGGACCGGGTCGGGGCCCGAGACGTCGCCCTTGACGATGGCGGCGTGTTCCTTGCCCGTCGGGATGTCGCGGTAGACCTGGATGCGGAAGCCGCCGTACGCGGTCGGAAGCTCCGCCCCGGCCACGGGGACGGCGGTCAAGGTGGGGCGTCGGCCGTTGGCCTTGGCCACCTTGGGGGCGGTCTTGGGGACCCGGGCGACCCGTTTGATCGGCCGGATGGCCGTCGTTCGCGCCATGTCGGCTCTCCGACGGACGGCCCCGATAAACCCGTTGGGGTGGGGGACCGGCGGCCGCCGCGCAGTCGGCTTCTTTTTCCGTGCCCGCCGTGTCGGATGCGCGTGCAGGACGAGACCGACAAGCCCGTGGCGGAACCAAGCGCCGCCCCGCGGCCTGGCCTCAAAGAGCGTGCTCCGGCCTTGCATCGCTTCCTCCACTCCGAGGAACGGCGCATCGTCATCGCCCGCGAGATTGTGACGGGCGCCGGCGTGGTCCTCCTCGTCCTTGCCTTGCTGTGGGGCTTCACGGGGCAGCCCATCGGCCGCTCGCCCATCGTGGTCGTCGAATCGGGCAGCATGATGCACTGCTCCAACGGCTTCGTTCCGTACGGCCGCGACTGCGACTCGACATTGGCGCGCCTGGGCACCATCGACCCTGGCGACCTCATCCTCGTCAAGGACATCGACGACGGCGACGACGTGGCAACGAACGCGGGCGGCGACCCGTCCACGTATGGCCGGCCCGGCGATGTCATCGTGTTCCGGCCCGATGGTCTCAGCCCAGCCCAGGGACGCACGCCCATCATCCACCGCGCCCTGTTCTACCTCCAGGTCAACGACGATGGCACGTTCACCATCGAGGAACTCGGGCTCAGCCACGTGTCGGACTTGGACGACCCGAGAATCCAGGCGCTCGGGCTCGGCTCCGGCTACGCCGCCACGGTCCGAGACAGCCGCCTCGACCCTATCTGCGGCCCCGTGGGCCCCGATCGTTCCGGATTCATTACGCGCGGCGACAACAACCCCGCCGCCGACCAAAACACCCACGGCGGCATCGCCAACTGTCCGGTGCAACCCGGCTGGGTCCTCGGCAAGGCGCGCGGCGAGATTCCCTGGCTCGGCCTTGTGAAGCTCTACGCCACGGACTTGCCGAAGGGGTGTCCGGTCTTCCCGTTCAGCACGCAGCCCGCCATCAATGGCTGCAACTACCACGACGCCGGAACGGACACCAAGGTGTTCCTCTTCCTCGCCATCGGCGCCCTCCTCGGCGGACCCTACCTGTACGAGAAGGTCCGGCACGCACGGCAGCAGAAAAAAGCCGAGTAATTGCTCTCGACTAAGCCGTGGTGCCAGTCGATTCCGTGGTTGAACCGTCTCCGCCGTCGGCGTGGGCGTCGTCGGGTTTGTCCATCGAGGCGCCGACCGACCAAACAGGGATTCCGAGGAACCACGCGGACTTTTGGTTCCCCGGTCTCCAGAAATCCCTGGTTGGGAGTCGTCGGGTTCAGTGCGTTCCGTGGGCTCCTTGTTCGGTGGCGGCGCTCGGCGTCAGATGGCGAAGGGCTCGTCCGAAGACGTGGAGGCTTTCCTAAACGAGGGACCGCTGGCCGCCGCCCTTGCGGGGCTTGAAGTTGACGACGGCGCGGATGAGCTCGTCCTCCTCCAGAACGCGGCGCGTGCTGTCGATGGGGCAGCTCATCTGGATCTCGCGGGTGCGGCCGTAGCGGCCCTTGGAGATGACGCGGGCGGTGAAGATGCCCAGCATGTCGAGCTCGCTGATGAGGTCGGTGATGCGGCGCTGCGTCAGGACATCGGAGCCGGTGTGCTTGCACAGTTCCTTGTAGACGTCGAAGACCTCGCCGGTCGTCAGGGTGTGGATGCCCTGGTCCTTGTTGGCTTCCTCGCCTTGGATGGTGGCCAGCAGGACGAGTTTGGATTGGGTGGGCAGGGTGCGCACGACCTCGCTGATGCGGTCGAGCTCGATCTTGTTCTGTGCCAGGCGGACGTGCGCCTCGTTGACCTTGGGGGCGCGGTCGCGCTCGCACAGTTCGGCGGCGACGCGCAGCAGGTCAAGGGCGCGGCGGGCGTCGCCGTGCTCGCGGGCCGCCAGGGCGGCGCACAGGGGGATGACGGCGCCGTCGAGGACGTCCGGCTTGAGGGCCATGTCGGCGCGCTGCGACAGGATGTCCTGCAGCTGGGCGGCGTCGTACGGCGCGAAGATCATGCTCTCCTCGCCGAGGGAGCTCTTGACGCGGGGGTCAAGGAATTCGGTGAACTTCAGGTCGTTGCTGATGCCAATCACGGAGACCTTGTTCTGCTCGAGGTCGCCGTTGATGCGGGTGAGGTTGTAGAGGACCTCGTCGCCTTTCAGCTTGTCCACTTCGTCGAGGACGATGATGGTGACTTCGCCGCCCTTGCGGGTCGGGTCGCGGACCCACTGCTGGTCCTCCTGCTTGATGTAGCCGTCGACGTGGCGGCGCAGGGCCTCGTAGACCTCGTCGGTCGGCCAGCCGGTGAAGGGGATGCGCTGACTCCAGTTCTCGGCGGGAACGAAGTGGTTGGCGATGTTCTGCAGCACGCGGTATTGCGTGTCGACGATCTCGCAGTTGATGTAGATGAGGTTGACGCGCTTGCCGATCTCGGTGCCCTTGGCCATGAGCTCCTTTCCGACGTACTTCACACAGGCGGTCTTGCCGGTGCCGGTCTTGCCGTAGATGAAGACGTTCGACGGGGTCTCGCCGCGCAGGGCGGAGACGAGAAGGCTTCCGAGGCCGCGGATTTCGTTGTCGCGGTGGGGCAGGTCCTCGGGCGTGTAGGACGCCCGCATGACTTCCTTGTTCGAGAACAGCGGTTCAACCTGAAGCAACTGTCCGAAGAGATCGTTGACGGCCAAAGTGGAAATTCCTCCCATCCGCCGCCGTCGGCATTCCCCTTGGTTCGCGTTTCCACGGCGACGACGGCGGCGCACGCCTCCCAGCGGCTCCATCCGTCACAAGGGTCCTAACCGATGCGGGGAACGACCCATGCCGGGGACCGGAAATATAGGTTCCCCACGCCTGGAGTAGACCCCTTGACTTCGCGTGGAGACCTCCACTCGGGTCGAGTGAGGCGGAAAGACTTCGCCTAACGGGCAATCGGGTGGCCCGATGAGCCATGAATGACGGCGAGGCAGCCACGGCTGCGGATGGAACGTCTGCCGCCAACCTCAACCCGCACGGCCAAAGCCTCGACCGCGCGGCGCCAAGGCTGGCGGTTGCGCGCTCGTTGGCAGGGCTGGTGTTGCCAGTCGAGCGGAAGCCGGCCGTCAGGCGGGGGCGGCCAAGCCTTCGCGCACCTTGACGGCCATGCCGCGCTGGAAATCCCGCATCTCCTCGGCGACCATCATCGCCTGGCCGACGGCGACGAGCCCGTCCGCCTCGTCGACGACGAGCACCTCGTCGAAGGGCCGGATGGCCTCGTCGGCCGAGACCACAAACTGCGCCATGACGGACTTGCCGGCGCGGTTGAACGGGACCGAGTCGGCCTTCACCACGACGCGGTAGGCCGGAGCGGGCAAGGCGGCCATCAGGCGGCGAGCCCCGGCAATCTTGAGGGTGAAGAAACCGTCATGGGCGCGCAGGCTCAGCACGTGCTCACCGTCGAGGTGGACGGTGCGGAGTTTCTCCGTCGCCGCCGAGCGCTCCAGGCGGAGGTCGCCCGTGGTCAGGGCTTTGCCGGCGCCGGGGCCGAACTGCCAGTCCAGCGTCCGCACCACCTGCAAGAGGGCCCGGTCGACCTTGCCGTGGCGGCCGCCGGGGCCGGGGATGGCGGGAACGAAGTCGTGCGCGGCGAGGAAGAGGTCCTTCGTCTCGCCAACCCAACCCATGTGGCCGCGGTCGAGGCCCTCCAGGCGGGGCAGGACGGATTGCGCGAACGGGTAGGCCTCGTCGAGGCCGGCGGGAACGGGGCCAAGCGCCGAGATGACGGCGTGGTCCATGTCGGGGTCGAGGGTGCCCAGCTTGTCGCCGTAGGGTTTGTTGTCGGGCTCCTTGTGCATGCCCAGCTCGAGGCGCGATTCGCCTTTCTTGGCCCAGTCGGAGTCGACGAGGATCTCGGTCGGGGTGCCGGCGGGAACGACGCGGGACTGCAGCCGGTCGCGGATGCGGGTGAAGATGGGGCGGCCGTGCGTGAGGTGGCCGGTGTAGCGCAGGGCGCGGGTGTGGCTCACGGGTTCGCGCTGCTCCAGCCACTTGGTGTAAGCTGGGTTGCCCAGCTTCTTTGTCGCGGCGGCCAGCAGGGGATGGCAGGCGGCGCGTTGCTCGACGAGCTCCCACAGGCTGCCCTCGCGGATGGCGACGCGGATGCGGCGCATGTCCTGGAAGGAGACGTGCAGGTTGTGCTCCGCCAGGGCGACTTCGCGTTCCTTGGCGGGCAGGGCCTTGAGGCCGGCGGCGCCGTGCTTGGCGCAGGGTGGGCAGGAGCACGGGAGTTCGTTCATCTCGTCGAGGCGGCCGGTGCCCCACTCGAACATCATGCGGCCGTCCTTGGCGTACTTGGCGTAGGAGGAGGAGTCGAAGAGGTCACAACCCAAGGCGGTGGCGAGGGGGAAGACCAGCGGGTGGCCGGCGCCGAAGAGATGGACGGGGCGGTCCTTGCGGAGTTCGGATTGGCTCCACAAGATCATGTCCACCAGTTCCGGGTACATCTGGCGCTCCATGACGGGCACGACGCCGCCGATGGTGTGGTAGTCGACGTCGAGGTCGCGGTACGCGTGGGCGCACGCCTTGCGCAGGTCGAGGTGGACGCCGCCTTGGACGGTGGCGTTGAGGAGACTTTTGCCCTTGTGTGCGACGGAGGCCTTGGTGCGCTCGATGGTGGTGGCGACGGCGGCTTCCGCCTGCGAGCGGTCCATGTCGGGCGTCACGAAGAGGTCGAGGCACGTGGCGACGTCGACGCCGATGTCGCGCTGGAACTGCACGATCTCGTTGGCTCCGACCTGTACGTCGCCGTAGACGTACATCTGGAAGGTGCCGGAATCCGTCATGAGGGCGCCGTCCCAGTCGAGCACGGAGTGGACGCCGGTGGCCAGCGCCTTCTCGCGCAGGGCGTCATGCTTGTGGATGACGTAGGAGTTGGTGATGACCATCTCGGCGCCGAACTTCTCGCGCATCTGCCGCGCCGTGAAGAGTTGCAGGTTGGGGTTGATGACTGGCATCAACGTCGGCGTGGTGACCGGCCCGTGCGGCGTGGTGAACTTGCCCAGGCGACCTGCTGCGGCGCGGTCCACGATCTCGAAGGTCATCGGTTGGCTCGGCCAGTCCACACCCCGAGATAAGCAGCCTTGGTGGTGGATTGCGTCGAGCCCCGTCCATCCGCCGATGACGCCGATGGCCCCGATGGGGTTGATGCGGGTTCGGCGGCATCGGTGAAAATCGGCGGATGGGTGCGTATGAAGCCACCAACCCCACCCTTTTCTACGGGGCAGCATCAAGCGGATGCAGGCATGGCCAAGCTCACGGTCCACCTCCCGCCCGCGCCCCAGCCCAAAGGGGCCGTCCCGCAGAGGTCGTGGAGCGCCGCCGAGCTGGAACGCGAGGCCGAACGTCTCGAGTCGCGCATTCGCCAACCCGAGCGCTGGGGCCGCGCCATGTGCCGCCTCATCGCACCCCTCACGTTGGAGATCAACGCCCTGAAGCGCGAGCAGGACGCCATCCTCCTCGCCCACTCCTACCAGACCCCCGACATCGTGTACGGCGTCGCGGATGAGGTCGGCGACTCCTATGGCCTCAGCAAGAAAGCGATGGAAGCCAAGCAGTCCACCATCGTGTTTTCCTCGGTGCGGTTCATGGCGGAGACCGCGAAAGTGCTCAACCCGGGCAAGCGCGTCCTCGTGCCGGAACCCACTGCCGGCTGCAGCCTCGCGGACGGCATCACCGCCGCTGACGTGCGCGCCCTCAAGGCCGCCCACCCCGGAGTCCCCGTGATGGGCTACGTCAACACCTCCGCCGCCGTCAAGGCCGAGATCGACGTGTGCTGCACCAGCGCCAACTACCTCGCCATCGCCCGCAACCTGCCAGGCAAGGAACTCGTCTTCGTGCCCGACCAGTACATGGGTGCCCACTTGCAGAAGGAGCTTGCCGGGCAGAAGGCGGTCCACGTCTGGAAGGGCGCCTGCGAAGTCCACGAACAGTTCAGCGCCGCCTCAGCCAAGGCGTGGAAGGACCAGCTCAAGGCCGAAGGGAAACGTCTGGTTGTCCTTGCCCACCCGGAATGCGACCCGACGGTCCTCATGGAGGCCGACTTCGTGGGCTCCACCGAGCGCATGATGGAGTACGCCCGCAAGCTCGAGGCCGACGGCACCGTCGAGGTCATGCCCATCACGGAGTGTGGCACGGCCGACCGCCTGCGCGCCGAGAACCCCGGCCTCCGCATCCACGGCGCCTGCGTCATGTGCCCGCACATGAAGAAGACCACGCTGGCTAGCATCCTGCAGTGCCTGCAGGCGCCGCGGCCGGACCAGGTCGTGCAGATTCCGCCGCAGGATGTTGCCGGCGCGCGCCGCAGTTTGGACGAGATGTTCAGACTGACCGAAGCGAAGTGAGGTCGAGGCGAGCCGCCGGCCCGCAGCGCCGGCGGACCGAGTTGACGGAGAAGAAGGCCTAGGGCGTCGGCGGCGCCGCAGGAGCAGGCCGCAAGCGCAGCAGGGAGGCAAGGATGCCGGCGATCGCTCCCGTCAGGATTGACCAAAGGCCCCAGAGGGTGCCTTCGACGCCGTAGTGGTGCGCTTGGTTCTCCTCGTAGTTCATCTCGCTCCAGGCCAGGACACCTGCCGCGAGAAAGAGGATGGCGGCCGTGAACGTCGCCCAACGACGATGAACGGTTGTTGAGGCACCTGCGGCAAGGGCAAGCCCTGCCAAAATCCAACGCGTGCGCCGCACCACCTCGGCTTGTTCGTCGATGAGGCTCAAACTGCCCCACGCGGCGAAAGCACCGACGAACACGGCAGCGGCCGCCGCGAGCTGGATCCAAACGACCTCCGTTGGGCGCACGGCCTGCCATCGAAGCGTGCGTCTAAGAATCCATTCCGGGCCCTAGTAGGCGCGCGTCGCCACGCGACCGCCCGGTTCGAGGCGTCCGGTGCGCGGGGAGCCGAAGACGATGATGTCGCCGCCGGCGCGCACGTCGGCCACGCGGCAATCCCCGAGCAGATAAATGTCGCCGTCGGCTCGGATGGGGCCGCTCACCTGCGCATTCTGGAGGACGACGCGGCCGCCGGCGTCGATGCCGCCTGCCACGTGGCAGCCGGCGCCCACGATGATGTCGCGGCCCGTCGAGACGCCGCCTTGGACGTTGACCTGGCGCGTCAGCGTCACGCAGCCGGCGTGCTGCACGGGCCCGAGGGTCGCGCCGCGCCCGACCAACAACTCCAACCCGGTGTCACTGACGCGAATGGCCGGCAGCAGTGCGCCTGGCGGAATCCAGTGGCCGGATTGCATGCGGCGCGGTGCGTGGCGGTCGTCGAACCAGGCCTTCAACGCGGCGTGATGGCGGGGCGCGTGATGAAACCGCGCCTAGGCGCGGCGGCGGGCGAAGGCGGCCAAACCGACCAAGCCGAGGGCGACGAGGGCACCGACGGGGGCGGGCGAGTCCTTGCCGTCGGCAGGTTCCTCATCGGACGCGGTCGCGGTGTTCACGAACGAGAAGGCCATCGGGGTGCCGGCATCGTACTCGCCGGCGCGGCCGTCGAGCAGCAGGTAGTGGCCGTACGCCTTGAACGAGGCCGTCGCGTTCGTCCACGCGCCGGTCGGGGCCTTGAAGGTGACCTTGAAGGTCTTCGTGGCGGGGGCGCCGGCGTCGTTCTCGTAGGCCTGCGAGCCGATGCCGGACAGGACGCCGGCGCTCGACTTGAGATCCTCGATCATGACCATGCTGCGGGCGTTGGATGCCTGCGTGACGACGACGTTGAAGGAGGCCTCGGTGCCGTTGACGTCCAGCGGGAACGTGGCGTCGGCGACGAGGGTGTAGTTGACGTGGTAGGCGACCGTGAAGGAGGCGGGGGTCGGTTCGGAGGAGGTCGAGCCAACGGTGGCGACGACCTGGATGACGTGGTCGACGACGCCGGGGGCGTCTTTGGTGACCGTGAGGGGGAGTTCGGCTGCGTAGGTGCGCGAGCCCGTGCCCTCGAGGCAGGTGGTAACGCTATCGGGGTTGGCCAAGTCGGCCGAG
Source organism: Thermoplasmatota archaeon (assembly GCA_041659985.1). Taxonomy (GTDB): domain Archaea; phylum Thermoplasmatota; class E2; order JACPAO01; family JAHFTW01; genus JAHFTW01. The sequence goes on from JBAZXE010000049.1 coordinate 14,981, forward strand.
GCGTCGCCGATGGTGAGCCAGGTCGGAGCGGCGGAGACGGCGAACGTGAGCGGGGCAGCGCCGTTGTTGGCGCTCATCGCGGACAGAATTTCCGCGCAGCCGACGACGACGGTGAGCGGCAGTTTGGCGGTGCCCTCGTAGGGAATCGGGGCGGCCATGGGGGCGACGGGGTCGATGGTGACGCCTTGCGGGTTCTGCGCGGAGGCGGTCGGG
>JBAZXE010000050.1:0-14871 GCA_041659985.1 Thermoplasmatota archaeon
TCGATCCTGCGCAAGCTGGACTACACCCCCCGTGTCATCAACGAGGGTCTCGCGGTCGTCTACTCGGAGCTCGCCGACAACCAGTTCACCGGTCTCGGCTTCTCCTTCGGCGCCGGCATGACCAACATGTGCGTTGCCCACTACGGTCTCCCGGTCATGACCACGTCCGTCGCCCGCGGCGGCGACTGGATCGACCAGCAGGTCGCTGAGGCCACCGGCCACTCCAAGGACCGCGTCACCGCGATTAAGGAGCGCGAGTTCGAGATCAACCCCGAGAACCCGCAGGGCGAGGTCCAGTCGGCCTTGACCATCTACTACGACAACCTCGTCGAGTACGCCATCCGCACCCTGAAGCGCGAGCTCGCCAAGGCGAAGGTCGAGGAGGGTCTCACGATCCCCGTCGCCATCACCGGCGGCACCTCGAGCTGCAAGGGCTTCAAGGACCTCTTCGAGAAGCGCATCTACGAGGCCAACCTCCCCTTCGAGATCTCGAAGGTCAAGATGGCCCGCAGCCCGCTCTACTCGGTCGCCATGGGCACCCTCGTCGCCGCTCGCGCTGAAGAAGCCGAGACGCTCGAAGAGCTCGTCGCCGTCGACAGCAAGAAGTAAGGCTTGCGAGACGACCGGCCACACCGAGGATGCCTCGCATGACTAACCTTGAGTCCCGCTACGACAACTTGTTCGGCACGAAGACCTCGAAGGGTCAGCTCTATGGCGGGTTCTTCCTGCTGATTGCTGGCGTCGTCCTCGGTCTGGCCGCCCTTATCCTCTTCTTCATCGGCTACAACGACAACGGAGCCAGCGTCTACAACTGGCGCAAGGGCGCGCTCACCGTGGGCGCATCCGCGGCCATCCTGTTGTTCTTCGGCCCGACCATCAGCCTGCCCACCAAGACCGGCATGCGCATCCTGTCCTACGTCGGGACGGGCCTGTGCGTGCTGGCCACGGTGCTGTTCTTCTTCCACTACCCGAACCATTTCAACGTCCAGGACTCGACCACCGGCCAGGCCGACTACACGGGTCTTGACACGCTGATCTACGCGAGCGGCTTGGCGCTGCTGGTGGCGACGTTGTTCACGTCGCTCATCGGCTACTACCTCGGCCGCCTCACGCCCACCGGGACCACCACCGAAGACGAGGTCGACGACGAAACGTACGGCCCCGGCTACGAGGTCCCCGACTGGGTTGTCGAGCGCGACATCGAGTACGCCATGAAGAAGTACGGCGTCTCCTGGGGCGACGGCAAGAGCGGCGGGACGAGCAACCTGAACGTCAACGTCTCCGGGTCCACCGGCGGCGACTTCGTGGTTGGCGGCCTCGGCAAGGCCCGCACGGTCCAACTGGACTCCGACCAGGTCGACGCCGGCGTCAAGGGCCTCAGCACGGTCCGCCCCAGCAAGAAGCCCAGCCTCCCCGGCGAGTGGGCCGACCAGTCGGTCAACGCCCTCAAGGGCCTGCGCCAGAAGCAGGCCTCCGGCGGCGCTGGCGCCGATGCGGTCACCCCCAAGTCGGCGCGCGCCGGCTTCTGGACCCGCTTCTGGAACGCCCTCACTGGCCGCAACAAGCGCGGCAACACGGGCGGAAAGAACGGCGGCTCCGGCATCGGCAAGCTGAGCAAGGCGGACCTCAACCCAGTCCAGCCCCCGGCGAACCTGCCCCGCAAGGGCAAGACCGTCGTCATCACCGACGAAAAGTGAGCGCTACGCTCGCTCAGTCCCTTTCCTCCCCCTTTTCTTCCTCCCTTTCCTAATCCCCATCACTCACCCAGGGACGCCTATGTCGCCCGAATCTCCGGAGGAAACAGCCCGAAAGGCGGCCGAACGAGCCAAGCGCATGGCCGCCTTCAGCGCCAAGGCCATCGACGAGGAGGACGCGCCCGTGGCCGTCCGCTCGTTCAACCAGGCCCGCGAGGGCGCCGATGCCGGCAAGGTCTACTCGCCCAAGACCGGCCGCGTCGAGGAAGGCTCGGTGTCGGCCCTGCCGCGCAAGGCCGGCGGCGGAGCCTCCAAGATCGACGACGACGAGCTGCTGCGCGAGATTGACGCAGCCGTGGATGCCGCTGGCGCGGATGCGCCGGCTCCCTTGCCGGATCTGGGCGACGATGACCTCCTGGACGACATCGACGCCGCCGTGGCCGAGGCCAAGGCGTCGCCGCCGATGCCCAATGCGCCTCCCGGCATGAACGCCCGCCGCCTGGCCGCGATGGCTGCCGCCGCAGGCGACAAGTCCGAGGTGGCGACACCGCCTCCGGCAGGCATCAGCGGCGGCCCGAAACTCCCCAAGGGCCTGGCCGCACTGGCGCAGGGCGATGACGACGTGTTCCTGTCGGAACGCCCCGCCAAGCCCAAAGGGCCGACCAACCTTTCCGAGGATGACCTGACTGGCCTGCGGCCGGTCGGGGGGGTCAAGCCCTCGTCGGCGCGCGTCCCCGCACCGCCTGAGGACGGCGGTGACGAGGAACCGGCCGTCGTCTCCGGCCGCGGTCGGGGAACGGCGCGCCACAGCGAGCAAGACGATGACGACCTGCTGGCCGAAATCGATGCTGCCGTGGAGGCGGCGGAGCGCGCGCGGGCCCCAGGAGGCGCCCCAGGGGAGGACAGCGGTGCCTTGAAATCCGCAGACGGCTCCTCCGAGGACGTGGCGGACGACGGGAAGGGCAAGCCGAAGTACTCTGGTCCAGCCATCCATTCGCCGGGCGACGTCGACGAGGTCAAGGCCACGATTGACAAGCGCACGGGTGCCGGCCTCCCGAAGGCCGCCAATCCGGCCGACTCCGAGTTCAACGTCAAGAGCGACAAGCCGAAATCGGCTCCCCCGCCGCTGGCCGGCGAGAGCTTCCAGTTCAACGTCAAGAGCGACAAGCCCAAGGGCTCCGCAGGCGGCGCTGACCCGTTGGCCCCCGGCAAGTTCGAGGTCAACCTCGACCGCGAGACCCGCGAGGCGCCCAAGCTGAAGTCCCCGGCCGACTCCGGAAAATTCGACGTCAAGCTCGATCGCGAGGAACGCGAAGCGCCGAAGATCCGTAACCCGACGGAGACGGAGCACTTCGAGGTCGCCATGGACCAGTCCTCCGACGAGCTGGCCAAGTCCGCCATTGAAGCCAACCCGGTGGCGCCTCCCGCGACGACGTTCGGCAAGACTGCACACGCTCAGGCCCCGCGCATCAAGACCCCCGGCGACGAGGCCGTCCACGCCAAGCGCGACGCGACGCCCAAGCCCCTTCCGAAGATGCACTCCGCAGGCGACCAGCACGCCAACGTGCGCCGCGACGCCGAAGCAAAGCCGTTGCCCAAGATGCACAGCGCCGGCGACGAAGCCGTGACGGCGCGCCAGGACGCCGAGGCGAAGCCGCTCCCCAAGATGCGCAGCGCCGGCGACTCCGCGCCCGACGCCCGCATGGATCGTGAGCAGCGCGATGGCCCGGCCTTCAAGGGCCTGGGCGAGGCGCAATTCGACGCCCGCCAGGACCGCGACGCGCGCGGCCCGGCCCCGAAGATCCACTCCCCGGCCGACTCCAAGCCCGACGTCCGCCTCGACCGCGAGCACCGCGAGACCCCCAAGTTCAAGGGTCTAGGCGAAGCACCGTTCGACGCCCGCCAAGACCGCGAACACCGGGAAACCCCCAAGGTCAAGGGTGTGGGCGAGGCCCAGTTCGACGCTCGCCAAGACCGCGAGCACCGCGAAGCCCCGAAGATTCGCTCTCCCGCCGACGCCGAGAAGTTCGCCGTTAGCCTCGACCGCGCTGCCCGCGACACGCCGATGCCGCGCATGGCCAACCCGGCCGAGTCTGGATTCGAGACCAAGCAGGATGCGCAGAGCAAGGCGCCGCCCAAGCTGCGCAGCCCCGCCGATTCCGGCTTCGAAACTCGCCAAGACGCCGAACGCAAGCCATTGCCGCACATGCGCAGTGCCGCCGACGCCGAGGCGTACGAGACGCGCCAGGACGCGCAGAGCAAAGCCCCTCCAAAACTGCGCAACCCGGCCGAAGCCGAGGCGTACGAGACGCGCCAGGATGCGCAGAGCAAGGCGCCCCCGCAACTGCGCAACCCGGCCGAGGCCGAGGCGTACGTCACGAGGCAGGACGCGCAGAGCAAAGCGCCGCCGAAACTGCGCAATCCGGCCGAGGCAGAGGCCTACGTGACGAAGCAGGACGCGCAACGCAAGCAGTTGCCGCACCTGCGCAACGCCACGGACGCCGAGACCCTGCACGCCCGCCAGGACGCGCAGCACAAGCCCCTTCCAAAACTGCACAACGCGACGGACGCGCAGGCCATCCACGCCAAGCAGGACGCGCAGGCCAAGCCGCTCCCACACATGATGTCGGCGGCCGACGTCGATTCGTACGAGGCCCGCGTCGCCAAGGAGTCACGCGGCGGGATTCCGAGCATGCGCAGTGCGGCGGACGCCGACTCCTACGAGGCCAAGTTCGCCTGGCGCCAGAAGGAGGTCAAGGGCATCCGCAACGCCGCCGACGACGAGACGGCCGTGCCCAAGCAGGACCGCCAATTACGCGACAAGGTCGACGTGCACAACCCCGGCCAGGACGAGTTCGACGTCAAGTACGAGCACGAGTCGGTCTGGACCACGAAGCCCAAGCGCGACGTCGACCAGACCCCGTCCAAGAAGAAGGACAAGAAGGGGCAGTAGTCAGGCGGCTCGGCTTGCAAATCAGTGTCGGTGTTGCCCCCGTGAGCGAAGCGAGCGTTGGGGCACAGGCGGGTCGAAGACCCGCCTCGGGCAGACCGCGCCGGAGCTCGAAGAGCGACGGCCGGGCTGTGCGGTCTTAGATGATCGTCCCGTGCCCTTTCCTGGGCAACGGCAGGTGCTTGTCGGCGTAGACGTCGAGGCGGGCGATGCACTCACGCCGCAGCTCGTTCGGTGGCACGATGTGGTCCACGATGAGGTCGTTGGCCGTGACGTGGATGTCGATGTCGCGCTTGTATTCGGCGCGCTTCTCCTCGATGAATTTCTGGCGCTCGGCGCCCGCCGGCACTTTGGCGATGTGGTTGGCGTACACGGCGTTGATGGCTGCCTCGGCGCCCATGACGGCAATTTCGGCTCCGGGCAAGGCCAGCGTGGCGTCGGGTTCGAAGGCCGGTCCGCACATCGCGTAGATGCCGGCCCCGTAGGCCTTGCGCACGACGACGCACAGCTTCGGCACCGTCGCCGTCGAGGTGGCGTAGATGAACTTCTTGCCGCGCTTGAGGATGCCCAGCTTCTCCACCTCGGAGCCGACCATGAAGCCCGGCGTGTCGCAGAGGTACAGCAGGGGGACGTTGAACGCGTCGCACGTCGTGATGAACTCGGCGGCCTTGTCGGCGCTGTGCGGGAAGATGGCGCCAGCGCGGACGGCGGAGTTGTTGGCGACGATGCCCACGGCGTGCCCCCCGATGCGGGCGAAGCCCGTGAGAAGCTCGGCGGCGTGCCCCGGCTTGATCTCCAGCCAGGACCCGGCGTCGACGAGGCGTTCGATGACCTCGTGCATGTCGAAGGCCTTGTTCGGGTCCTCGGGCACGATGCGGTCGAGTTCGCCGCCGCTCTTGGCCGGCTCGCGCGATTCGGCGCGTTGCGGCCGCTCGTCGCAGTTGTCGGGCAGGTAGCTCATGAGGCGCCAGATGGCCAGGGCAGCCTCCTGCTCGGTGTCGACGATGAGGTGGCACTGGCCGGACTCCTCCATGTGGAGGTCGGCGCCGCCCAGTTCCTGCATCTCGATTCGTTCGCCGGTGACCATCTCGACCATGCGGGGGCTCGCGATCGCCAAGGCGCTCATGCCGCGCACCATCACCATGAAGTCGCAGAAGATGGGCGTGTAGGCGGCGCCGGCGATGCAGGGGCCGTACAGCACAGAGACCTGCGGGACTTTCCCCGACAGCAGGCTGTGGTTGTAGAAGTATTTCCCGATGCCGCGGATGTTGGCGAAGAAGCCGGCCTGGTCCGTGATGCGCGCGCCGGAGGAGTCGATGAGGTAGAGGATGGGCTTCTGGGCCCGCAGCGCACGGTCCTGCACACGCAGGAACTTCTCGACTCCGCGCTCGGCCATCGAGCCCGCCTTGACGGTGTAATCGTTGGCGATGACGAAGACGGTACGGTCTTCCATTTTGGCGGCCCCGGTCACCATGCCGTCTGCGGCGAGTCCCTCTTCGGCACGCTGGTTGTTGGCGAACAGGCCGTCCTCGAAGGCAAGGCCGTCGGGGAAGTAGAGCGCCAGCCGGTCGCGCACGAACAGCTTGCCTTCTCCGGCCAGTTTCTCTCGATATTTCGCGGGGCCCCCCTGCTGCAGTCGCTCGATGTCGGCGCGCAGGCGGTCTTCACGGGTGGCGGGCTTGGCGTGCGCCTTGGCCGTGGCATGCGCGGGCGCTTTCGGAGCCGTCATCGCGCATCCAAACCCGGGCTGGTTCTTCAAGGCCTCTATCCCTGTCAGCGGGAGCGGCTAGGCCGGGCCAATCTCCACAAGAACCTGCGACGGCTCGACGGCGCCGCCGACGTGGCCATGCACCGCCGTCACGCGCCCGGCGACGGGGCTGCGGACTTCGTTCTGCATCTTCATGGCCTCGAGGACGAACAGGATGTCCCCCTTGGCCACGACCTGCCCGACCTTGGCCAACATGCGTTCCAGCTTGCCGTTCATGGGCGGCTTGACGCGGGCTCCGTGCGCGGCCTGGGCGCCGTCTGGGCCATCGGCAGCCGACAGCGCGGTGACGCGCCAGGCCAGGAGGTCGCCTTCGATCTCTGCGCTTCCCGCGCCGAGGCGGACGTGCAGGCGCTGTCCGGCCACAACGGCGACCGTGCCCGCGCCGTTGCGCTCCAGCGCCGCGGTAAACGGTTCGCCATCGACGGTCACCGTGCCGGCCTTGCGGTCGATGGCGACTTCGTGGCTCGTGCCGTCGACCTCGAGGGTGACGCGCATCAGGCGGCCTCCCAGTCGCGCACCTTGCGCGGGCCGATGCGGCTTGGCAGGGATTGGCGTAGATGTGCTCCGGCAAGACCGCCGCCGGGGGCTCCGTCGAGCGCCGTCACCAGGGCGGCCACGCGCACGCGCCTCTCGCGCTGGGCGGCCTGTGCCTCGGCGGCGATGCGGCCCTGCAGGTCGTGTTCCTCGAGGTAGCGCGTCGACAGGTCACCCTTGACGAAGTGCGGTTCCGAAAACAGCGCCTTGTGGAAGGCTTGGTTCGTGGCGAAGCCCTCGATCTTAAGCTCATCAAGAGCGCGCAACATGCGGTTGCACGCCGAGGCGCGGTCGGGCGCATGCACGAGCAACTTGGCGACCATCGAGTCGTAATGGCTGGGCACGGTCCAGCCCTCGCGCAGCCCTGAGTCGAAGCGGATGCCTGGACCCGTGGGCGGGTGCAGGCGGCGGACCGGGCCGGGGCTAGGGGCAAAGCCGCGCGCCGGGTCCTCGGCGTTGATGCGCGCCTCGAAGGCGTGGCCGCGCAGCTTGATGTCGCCCTGCTGGAGAGTGAGGCGTTCGCCTGCGGCGATGCGGATTTGCCACTGCACGAGGTCGACGCCGGTCACGAGTTCGGTGACCGGGTGCTCGACTTGCAGGCGGGTGTTCATCTCGTTGAAGTAGAAGTGGCCGTCCTGGTAGAGGAACTCCATCGTGCCGGCGTTGGAGTAGCCGACGCGCTTGGCAAGGGCGACCGCTTTGGCTCCGATGTCGGCGCGCTGCGCTTCGGACAGGGCGGGGCTTGGGGCCTCCTCGACGAGTTTCTGGTGGCGGCGCTGGATGCTGCACTCGCGCTCGCCGAGATGGATGAGGTGGCCATGCTCATCGCCGAGGATCTGCACCTCGATGTGGCGCGGGCGCTTGATGAACTTCTCCAGGAAGAGGTCGGGGTTGCCGAAGGCGCCTTGCGCCTGCGCCGTGGCTGACTGGAAATTCTCCTCCATCTCGCCGGCTTTGCGGACGATGCGCATGCCGATGCCGCCGCCGCCAGCCGACGCTTTCATCATCACGGGGTAGCCGATGCGCTGGGCCTCGGTCTTGGCGTGGGAGGCGTCTTTGAGGACGGGGCTTCCTTCAGCGAGGGGGACGCCGGCAGCCTTGGCGTTGGCGCGGGCGTTGACCTTGTCGCCCATCTGGTCCATGGCTTCGGGGCTCGGCCCGATGAACTTGAGTCCCGCCTTGGCGACCTTCCGGGCGAAGCCGGCGTTCTCGGAAAGGAACCCGTAGCCGGGGTGGATGGCCTCGGCACCCGTGTCGAGGGCTGCCTGGATGACCTTCTCCTGCACGAGGTAAGACTCGCGGCTCGGAGCGGGGCCGAGGAGGACCACTTGGTCGGCCATGCGCGCGTGCAGGGCGTCGGCGTCGGCTTCGGAGGTGACCGCAACGGTTTGGATGCCCATCTCGCGGCAGGCGCGGATGACCCGGACCGCAATCTCGCCACGGTTGGCGACGAGAATGCGCTTGAACACATCCGTTGGACTAGGCCCGGGCTTCTAAGCGTTTGGCGAACTCCGCCTCGGAGGGGCAGAACCAATCCGTCGAATCGGGGCCAATCCGTCGAATCAGTTCTTGCCCTTCGGCTTCCGGTGCAGCGCGTTCTCCAGCAGGGCCTTGCGCGTCGGCGGCGCCACCAGGGCGTGCGACAGCACTTCCGCCACGTCGGAGGCGAAGAGGACCTCGATGCGCTTCTTGTAGGAGTGCTCGAGCAGGATGTCGTCGCGGTTGGCTTCGGGCACGACGGCGCGGGCATAGCCCAAGTCCGCAGCGCCTTCGATCATTTGCGTCACGCCTTCGACGGAACGAAGGCGTCCTGACACGGCCAGCGCGCCGATGACGGCGGTGTCCTGGCGGACGGGAAGCGTCTCGAGCGCGGAGACGGCGGCGACGGCGGCTGCGGCGCCGAGGGCGCCGACATCCGCTCCGTCCTGCTGCAGAAGGGATTGCACGTGCAAGTCGATGCCGGACATGTCGCTGCCGCGCAGGCGCTTGAGGATGGCGCCGACGTTGTCCTGGACGGTCGTGTCCTTCTCCAGGCCGCCACCGACGAACAGGGTGCCGCGTTGCTTGTTGGAGCTGATGGTGGCGTCAGCTTCAACGGGGACGACGATGCCGGCGGGCTCGCCGGTCTCGCCGGTGCCGAGGAAGGCGCAGCCGATGGCGGTGCCGACCTTCTCGCCGCCGACGACGAGGGCCTCCTTGGCGGTGGCAATCTCGATGCCGCGGCGCGTGACTTGGTACTCCAGGCTCTGGCTCATGCGCTTGGCCTGCAGGACATGGTCGACGGTGACGGAGTCGACGTTGTCGTCCTTGGCCAGGTCGCCGGCGGTGCGCACCAGGCCGCCCAGCTCACGCAGGCGCAGGCTGAGCTTGCCGGTGTGGCCGCTGCGGCGCTGCGCCTCGCGCAGGACCTCGGCGACGGCGCCAGCGTCAAAATGCGGGATGTTGCCGTCGCGGCGGACTTCCTGCGCGATGAAGCGGACCAGCTTGCGGCGGTTGGCGTCGTTGTCGTCCATGACGGACTTGACGTACACTTCGTAACCGTAGCCGCGGATGCGCGAGCGCAGGGCCGGGTGCAAGCCGGTGTGCTTGTGGTCGGTCGGGGCGATGACGTCGAGGTTGCCGGCGGCGACGAGGACGAAGTCGCAGGGGACGGACTGCGTGCGCACCATGGCGCCCGAGGAGGTCTCGGAGTGGCCCGTGATGGCGTACTTCTTGTCCTGCATCGCAGTGAGAAGCGCCTGCTGCGAGTCGAGGCGCAGCACGTTGATCTCGTCGATGAAGAGGAGGCCCTTGTTGGCGCGGTGGATGGCGCCGGGTTCGACGCGCAGGTGCGTCGGGGTCTCGAGGCCGCCCGATTGGAACGGGTCATGGCGCACGTCGCCCAGCAGGGCGCCGGCGTGGCTGCCCGTCGCATCGACGTACGGAGCCGGAACAGGGTGGTCAGGGCGCTCGATGAGGAGGTTGGGCACCGACTTGAGGGGCTTGCCGGCGATCTGCCGGCTCACGAACAGGAAGAACAGCGCCACCATGATGCACAGCACCATGAGGATGAGGTTGCTCGTGCCGCCGCCCAGGGCGAAGAAGGCAGCGACGCTGCCGCCGACGAGGATGAGGGCCAGCGCGATCTCGAAGACACGGAAGAACCGGGCCTTGCGAATGGCCTTGTCGTTGATGAGCTGGAAGGCGGCGCGGCCCTGGCCGCCGGCATGGACCTCGACCACGGGGAGGTTCTGGTCCTTGGGGTTCGGGAAGATGAGGACGTCGTCCAAGTGGGCCGGGGGCAGGATCTGCGCCATGGCTTTGGCAATCATCGACTTGCCCGTGCCCGGGTCGCCGAGCAGCAGCAGGTGGCGGCGTTGGCGGGCGGCCTTCTTCGCGACCTCGACGGCCTCCTCCTGGCCGATGACCTCGTCAATGAGGAGCTCGGGGAGCGGAAGGTCCGCCGTCGTGGCGAGCCCCTCGCCCTTGACCCACGTGTGAGGGTCGCTGGCCGACAGGGTGTGCCCATTGACGGCCGGGGTCTTGGCAGGGGAATCGCGGGTCTTCGGGCGCTTCGTGGCGTTCATGGGGTCGAGGCTCCTGGGGCTGCGGGCCGGGCGTGGCGTCATGGGTCGGGCTCCGGTTACTTCCGCTTGTCCTTGGCGGTGCTGAAGGTGACGGTGCGCTTCTTGGCGGCCAGCAGGTAGGTGACCATCGCGAGGGCGGTGGCTCCGACGGTGGCGCCCACCATCATGGAGTACGGGCTGGCGGTCGAAAGGGCGGCAGGGATGGGGGGCGGAGGGAGCGTGAGTGGCGGCGCGGAGATGCCGCAGGGGAAGCCGCTTGCGCCTCCGACGAGGGCGCCGAACTGGATGACGCCATGGTCGCCGTAGGCGAAGTAGACGCGCTCCTCGCCGGTGGCAGGGTCGCGCCAGAACTGCATGCCGTCCTGCAGGTCGTCGAAGACGCCGGTCTGGTCGCCGAGGATCTCGTCGTTGAAGGGATGGCGTGCGACACCGGTCTGCAGATCGTAGGCGCTCATTGCCCCGCTGGTGCATTCGGAGAACATCGCGACAATCTTGCGGTACTCGACGACCTGGTTGGGGTCGTAGTTGAGGGCCGACGGGTTGGGTTCTGGCAGTTCCCCCTCCGTGTTGACGCGTTCCATGTAGGTGAGGAAGAGGTTGTTCTTCTCCTCGGTGAGCGCCATGCTGGTCACGCGGGCTTCCTTGACCCGGTGGTTGCCCATCAGGGTGTGCAACTGCGAGCCAACTCCTTGGACCTCGCCCCAGTGCCGGCCGTACCACCCGAAGGAGACCTGCGTCTGCACGGCGGCCTCTTCCATGACTTGGACGCTGGCAATCGCCATGTACCCGTCGGGGCGCGACGCCAGGCGGGGTTGGCCGCCGGTGAGCCCGGTGCTCTCCTCCAGCGTGGTCTTGCCGGTCTTGGGGTCGATGGACCAGATGTCGATGTCGCCGATGCGGGCGCGGCTGCGGCCGGAGTACCCGGCGTCCGCGACGCAGGCAACGTAGGCCTTGCCGTTGAAGGCGACCGGGTTGGAGGCGGCCATGCAGGGCCCGATGAGTTGGTCGTCGACCAGGCGCGTCCAGTTGTCCTTCGGCGACGTGTCCGTCCACGCGGCGTCGATCCACGAGGACTTGCCGGTCGTGGAGTTGCGCCAGTCGAGCGCCTGCTCGAACCACACGGTCATGACGCGGTCGTCGGGCGAGTTCTCCACGCCGTACGATTCACCGTTGGTGGAGTTGCCGATGTCCTGTTGGTCGGCGGGCGCGCTGGCGTTGCCGGTCTGGTTGGCCGTCGCGTTGACGGGTTCGATGCGCGGGGCGGGGACGAACACCAGGTCGCCGCCGGACATCGTGTTGCCGTCAGCGCGGTTGCTGAAGGTCTTCGACGGCTGGTACGTCGCGATGGTGTAGCGCCCGTCCTGCTCCTTGTAGACCTTGATGACGTAGTTGAAGCGGTCGTCGCCGAGGCGCTTCGACCACAGGGCGGAGATGTACAGGTTGCCGTCGTGGTCCATCGTGCCGGCCACGTGCTCGCCGAAGCCGTCGGTGCCCCAGGGGTTGTCGTACCAGATGCGACCGTGGTCCTGGCTGGTGAACGTGGTGTGCGACAGGCCGGTGACCGTGGTGAGGCCCTCGGGGCTGGGGTCGCGGCTGCGCGGAGTGGGGCCCTCGGTCGAACCGCCGCCGTGCAGTGAGAAGAAGGCGACGGAGTTGGGGTCGTCGGCGTTGACGGCAATCTGCGGTGAGCCCAGCAGGTCGGCGTCGTCCGCGATGCGGTAGGGGCACGTGGTGCGGATGGTCATCGTGTTCCCGCTGTCGGTGACCGAGGTGCCGCCGTCCAGGCTCGGGCACCAGAAGGTCACCGGGCAGGGTTGCGGGCTGTTGGGGACGCAGGGGGCCGGCGCGGCGTCATCCGCCACGGGAACGCCGTCGACCAGGAGGGCCTTCCACGGTGTTCCGCCCGCGCTGAAGGTGAGGCCGCCGGCGGCTTCCCACGGGAGGCCGGGCAGGACTCCGGACGGGTCGCGCAGGGTCGCGGCGACGGGCGGGGTCGACGGGGAGGCGGTTGTCCCCGCGGGCCCTGCCGGGTCCGGGTCGGCAAGCGGAGTCGTTTTCGTGGGCACCAGGCCGTGTGCCGCAAGGGGCTGCGCAAAGGCGGTGGCGACCAGAAGGAGGGCGAGGCTGACCCTCAGCGCCACGCGAAGCAACGGAAGACGACCAGACCCCAAGATGCACGACCACGCTGGGTTTGAGGGATAATGTTTCCGGCAATCGGACCACCGCAGGAGCCAGAAAAATGCCCACTCCGGTCCATCGGCTCCAGAGATAAAATGGACGAGCCGACAATATGCTTTTGTAGAAATGCAGTTATTGATTGGATGATGGCAACCCCCAAGGACCCGCGGACGCCCGACCCCTGGGCCAACTTCCCCGGCGGCAACCCATTCGGCCCCAACGGCCCCTTCGGTGCCGGCGGGCCCCTCGCGGGCGGCGGCGACCCCTTCCAGAACCTCGATGCCTGGCTGCGCAGCATGGGCGTCGACCCGGCGGATTTCCGCAAGATGGCCGACGAGATGCAACGCAATCTTGGCGAGGCGCTCAAGTCGATGGGCCAGGATCCGTCCAAGTCCTTCGTCTCCGGATTCTCCGTGAAGGTCGGACCCGACGGCAAACCGACGTTCAACACGTTCGGCAACAAGCCCCAAGTCAAGCCGAACCCGGCCGGCGCGGGCAAGGGCATCCCCTCCGTCGTTGCCGACGAACGCGAACCGCTCACGGATGTCATCGAGGACGCCAAGCTGGTGGCCATCACGATGGAGCTCCCCGGCGTCGAGAAGAAGGACATCAACGTCCACATGACCGACGACGAGTTGGAGATCTCGGTGGACAACGACCTGCGCAAGTACCACAAGCGTGTCCGCCTGCCCACCAAGGTCGACCCCAAGACCACGAAGGCGACCTACACCAACGGCATCCTCGACGTCACGGTGCAGAAACGCTCCCCCGGCAAGTCCGGGATGAAGATCTCGGTCGAGTAGGCGGGTCCGCAGGCGCACGGCGCTTGTCCTAGGTCAACGTCGCCGGTTGCAGCCTTTTGCCCGCCAGCCGTTATCGCTGGCGCCGTCAAGTCAACCGCATGTCGACGGGGTCTGTCCGCAAGGGGCTTCCCCCCATCAAGCTGGCCGGGGTCCTCATGATCTGCGCGGGCGGCCTGACGGGCCTTGCGCTGGCAGCCCCCTCGCCCATGACCATTGCGAATGCCTTGCTGTTCTGGGTATGGTCCGCCACGGCAGTGCGCTTCTCGCGCGACCAGACCGATCGGCGGGTGTGCCGGGTCTGCAGCGCCGTCAACCCGTTCCGACTGGCCGATGGCGCCTGCGGGGCGTGCGCGGCACCGGTGCGAAAGAGCTTCCCCGACGTGGCCAGCAATCCTCGCGCCTCCTAGGAGCGTCGGCGATGCATTGGCGAGCGCTGGGCGGAAGCGCGGGTCCCGCGATTTAGTAAGTGATGTCGACGGAGGCGATGAAATCCGTCGGGCTCTGTTCCGCGTCCAGGGTGAACTCGTAGTGACCGGGTGTGATCGTCTGGGAATCGAACAACGTGCGTTCGACCAACACCACCATGGGGGAGACGATGATGTTCCCGCCCCCGCCGCCGACGCAGTTGCCCGCCGAGTCTTCCATTCCTGCGGCAGACCACCTTAGACAGACAGGCATTCCAGCTGCGGCGGGTGTGTCCGCTTTGGGGACGACAGAGAAGTGAATGGCTGCGCTCTTGGCGTCTGAGCCCACGTCGAACGTCCAAGTCTTGCTTGACAGGCCCATCGTGAGGTCAAGGCGGTCGTTGATGTGCACGGCGTCCGGCGTGACGGCAGCCCCCGCCTCGTCGTCGATGGCGCCCGGCGCGACATCGGCCTCACCGGCGCATCCAGCGACCAGGAATGGGACGATGGACAGGATTAGGAGGGCTCGCATGCCGTTCAGACCAGGGGGGGACGAATAAACGTTGCAGTCGACCGCGCACTGTCCGTCAGTCTTCTTCCTCGTATCCGCACTTCTTGCAGTAGCGGATGACGAAGCGCCCCTCGACCCGGTATTCCAGGCTGATGTTGTCCTTGGGGCACACGTGCTTCTTCACGCCGGGACGCAATGTCGTGGCGTTGTCGTCGGGGTCCTCATTGAAGAGTTCCTCGCCGGTGTCGTCGACTTCCTCGAATTCCTCTCCCACGGCGGGCACCGGATTCTCTGAGCACGGATGACCTTTCCGGCCCTCCATCCTGGGCTCGGCCTCTATGCCGACGGCTTCGTGGTGACGAGGCAGCCATCCTCGGTGATGACCAAGGTGGCTTCCGTCTGCGCGACCATGCCGCCGGACGCCTCCGACAGGGCCGGGTAGTGCTTGATGGCGGCCTCCTTC
>JBAZXE010000051.1:0-14402 GCA_041659985.1 Thermoplasmatota archaeon
GGCTCGCCCGCCGGACAATCCGAATGCTCGGTTGGAGGGCGGTCTGGTTTTCGGCTACCTCACCAGAGCGTCGCTTGCGCCTCCGAATGGAAGGAGCGTACTCCGTGCGATACCATTCCAGATGCGGATGGTACTTCCGGGGGATATCCGCGGACTCTGGAACCATCTTGCCTGACCGCTTGGCATGACAGGGATCGCCCTCGACAAACGGGCGCCGCAGTTCTTCGCCTGTTTGCGGGTCTTGGAAGGCAACCAGCATTCGGTAGCCGGTCGCAGTGCTCGGTGGCTTGTTGGCCACGATGTGGCCGTTCGCGTGCGCGTAGACCCCAGGCCGCGCCGGCTGGCCCCCGTAGAACTCGCCTTGGGCACGACGCACGATGTCATGGACTGGCACGCCTTCCGCATGGCGCTCCTGAATCAGCATACAGGTAGCCAGCCAGGCCTCATCGGCCACCAGAAGCGCCGGTTGCTTTGGTAATGCCTTGGCGGTAGAATCGGCCATGGGACGCCGCACGGGGCCAATCTACTTGACTATTCTGACTATGTGCTACTTAGTTAGCCGCTGGAGTTCTCTGTCTGAAAAACGGGGCAAAGACACAAAAACTGACCTGGGGCCGTAGGCCGTTCGCCCCATGATTCGAACCCGGTTTGGACTGGCTGGAGGCTTGGTGTAGTGCTGGTGGATCTTCGCCCCTGCAAGGTGGAAGCCCGCAAGTTGCTGCCGCCCGGCCACCCCGTTCGCAGCATCATCGAAGGCGAACCCGACGACCTCGGCGGCTCCGACGCCGCTGCTCGCCTGACGCTGCTGCTGCGGATCATCCTGGCCCACCGGGGACAGAAGCATGGGAAACCAGAGTGACCAACATGCAGACAACGCAAGCGGCATCATCGATGCCAAACAAGACGCCCGACCCCCTGTCGGCGGACCATCCGCTGGACAAGATTGCCGCGAGGAAGCGCGCCTTCCACCGCAACTACTGCCAGCGCATCGGCTGCACCCACGACCCGGCAGACATCGCCGCATGTGTCGCGGAAGCCCAGGCCTTGGAGTACCTCAACGCGCGCGGCTTCGCGTTCACCCGAAGAGGCGGGGTGCCGGCATGACGCCCCACGTCGTCCAAAGCCCCTCCGGCAACGTCGGGAGCTCGATGCCGGCCAAGTTCTACCGGCCTACCGCAGACGAGGTCGGCGTCATCATGGCCAGCATCATGTACCCGACCGAAGAGTCGCCGGCTCACAAGAATTCCTGCGAGCCGTGGTTGATTGTGCAGGCCCTCCTGCGAGCACACGCCGAGGTGATGGCGTGACAGCGCCCTACAACGGCCCCAAGTCGTTCGACGACACTGCCGCCACGCCATACATGGCGGTCGCGAAGGAACTGACGCCTGACCCCGCCTACACCACGGGCTTGGCGTGGTCGCTGGGCTTGACGCAAGGCGAAGAAAACAAGGCCACGCTGATCAGGCACCTGCGCGCCGTCAAGGCCCAAAAACAGGCGAAGGGATCCAGGCTGTGCAAGAGCGCACTGCACCTCCGACGCCTGTCTATCTTCCTCCACGGGCTACCGTACGAGCAAGCGCCCGTCGCCGCGGTGGAGGCCTTCTGCGGCGAACGTCACATCGAATATGAGCTCCCCCGCAGAATGGTAACCGGCAAGGCCTACGTCGCCAAGCGGGTGTGCGACCTGAAGGATGACACGCTCAATCGGGTACGATACCTGGTCAAGCAGTTCTACATCGACATCGAGGGCCCGGAAGCCGCAAAGCACCGCTTCGCGAACATCCAGATCGGAGCGGTTGCTCCGCCTGACCTGACCGAGGCGGACCTAGTCGACGCCGACACCTTCCACAAGATCATGCAGGCCACGACCCACCCCTGTGACCGGGCCCTCCTGGCCATCATGGCGGAGACCGGCATGCGCATCGGCGCCATCGCCTCCCTCAATGTGGGCGACGTCATCGAGCAGGACGACGATACGCTGATCCTCAACGTCGACCCAAAGGCGCCCAAGCTAAAGACTCCGCAGGCACCCAAGCGCATCTTCTGGGCCGTTCCTCACGTCCTCGAATGGCTTGGTGCCTGCGGCGAGGCCAAGGCCGACGACCCCCTCATTCCAAACGTACGCCGACGCAAGGGCGAACGGATTCGATCAGAGGTCGTCAACGGCATCCTCCTCACTCTTTGCCGGCGCGCCGGCGTCCGGCGCGTACACTGCCACATGTTCCGGAGGGCGGTCGCCACGGAGATGGCGTCCTGCGGCATGCCGCGCTCAAAGATGAACGCCCTGTTCGGCTGGAGCTCCAAGACCACCACCGCGGACCGGTACGTGGCGCTGTCCAAGGCGGACGTCACCGCTGCCATGCGGCGATACTGGAAACTGCCCACAAATGATGTCGCTCGCCGAAGCCTCATGGGCCACATCAAATGCCCAGGTTGCGGGCACGTCATCAGCGTCACGGACTCCTTCTGCCCCCGGTGTCGCTTCGAGATCAAGCCCGGGGACCGCACCTCCACGGCGCAGCTGGCCGCAGAGCAGGCCGCCATGCTCTACAAGGCCATGGAACGCCTGATCCCCCAGCTCGAACGCCTGCACCAACAGGCCCGCCGGCCCGAGGTCACCGACGAAGCAGCGAAGCAGGCCCCGAAGGAGGGCGGCGATGCCTAACGAACATCAAACGCTGGACGGCAAGCCTCTCCACGCAACGTGGTTCAAACTGGAGAACCTTACCACCGACAAGCGGGAAATCGCTGCCATACAAGCACTGCTCCGCCGCATGCCAGCTCTCCATCACCGTGATGGCGCCATGGGCTTCGCCCTCATGCCCCGCAAGGAGGCATGGAAGCCGCGTACCGCCACCACGCGGTTGAGCCAGATTGCCGACTGGGCGGAATTCCTCAAGGACACACGTTTCGACCAAGCCACAGAGGAGCAAATGCATGCCTTCCTCGGCCGGGAAACCGTAACCCGGGTCATCAAGCGCGGCTGGACCGCCGACGGAGTGCCCTGCGCCGGCGCCACGCGGACGTACACGGTCACCGACCACGCCCGACAAGAACGCATCATCGCCCTCCGAACCATGTACAAGTACCGCTACCCTGCGGCCCTCAAACTCTTCGAGAAGTTCCCGAGGAAATTCCCCGACAAGCCACCGCAAATCACGCGCCATGACCTCCCAACCGCAGAAGAAGTCAGGCAGGTCCTGCGTTCCCTTCAGCACCCATGTGACATCGCGCTGTTTGCCGTACTGGCCGAAACCGGAATGCGTGCGGGCGAGATCGTGGCCTTGAACGTCGGCAGCATCATCGACGGCGCCTACGGCACAGCGATGCTCCGCATCCCAAGCGAGGCAAAAGGCCTCAAGACCGGACCCCGCGACGTCGAAGCATACTACTGCGTGCCGTTCATCAAGAAATGGCTCGCCCAACACCCAACGCCCATGGAAAAGATGGCGCCGCTCTTCCTGAATGTGCGGGGACTACCGGGAACGCGTCTGACCATGAACCAACTTTCAGGATTGGTGCCCAAGTGGGGCAAAAATGCGGGGGTCACCAAGTACCTGCATGCGCATGCCTTCCGTTCTGGCGCGGCCACCGACAAGGCCTCAGCCAACTTCACGGTGCACCACATGCAGGTCATCTTCGGTTGGGCGCATGGAAGCCTGATGCCCGAACACTACTCAAAAATCGGAAATTCGGATGTGGACCAGTTCCTGTACGCCCAGGTATGGCGGAAGGAAGGCGGGCCCAAGCTGCCCCGACTCGGACTGCAGCCGACCAACTGTCCCAACTGCAATGGCGAGATCCCGGTGACCTCTGTGTTCTGCCCAAAGTGCGGTCAAAACCAACCAACCGGCGGCATCGTCACCGACGAATCGCCGGACGATGCCACGAGCGCCCTGGCGGCGTCAAACGTTGCAGCCTTGGTATTGGCAGGCACGAAACCGGCCTAATCGGGAAGATCAGCGGTTGACTCGATTGCCTTACCGCCCAGACCTGCAGTTCTGCAAGGCCAACTTGCCCAATATGGTCAACGCGTAGGTGCGGGTCTTCAGGTCCGACGTCAGGCCCGAGTCAAGCAAGCCCTCCTCAACAAGCCACGTCAACTCGGATTGCCAGGACTCGTTGGGCATTGAACGGGCCAAGAAGTCGGAGGTTACCGGGCCAAGGAAAGCCAGCCCAAGGATTCCTCGGGCCGTCGAGCTTTGAAGGAGCCGCGTTGTGTAACGAAGAACGTCGGCGTCGGACAGGGGCTGCAAGGACTACTCCTGGTTTTGGTACTTCTTTCGGAGAAGTAACCAGCTGGCCTCGCTCAGCTCATTACGCGCCAATCTACCATCTAGCAGCGTCAGCATCTCGGCATTAGTCATGCCAGCCGGCGCGGGCACCGCTGAAACGGCTGTGCTTGGAGCCGGCAACCTCGGCGTTTGTGCCGTTTCATCGACTTCCGCCGAGGCAAGTACGTCCGCGGCCTCCCGAAGATGTTGGCTAGCTTCTGCCCGCTTCTGAGCCGCGTAGTCCCACATCTGATCGTTGGTCATGACTTCCCTGGCAGGCACCAGCAACAGGATTCCGGCAATCACGGCCGGAAGGAAGGAAATCGTCCTTAGGCTGATGATCAAGCCCCGGTACCAGGCCTCTGTGGGGGCTCCAGTCGTTTTCATCAGTACGCCGTTGGCCAACCCGACCACCATGAAGACCGCGGCCAATCCCGCCGCAGTCCATAGTAACGCGCTTTCACTTCGCCGACCTGCCAATCTCGGAAAGACGGCCAAGCCGAGCAATGCCAAGGCGGGAACCGCGTGGTCTGCGGCGAAGAACCGGGTCCAGTCTCCACGGTCGGCGCCCGACAGTAAAGAGGCGGCAAAGAAGAAGTTCTGGACTTGGAGGATAGCTGCAAGAAGGACGATGGCCGAGCCAATCTTGGCGCGAGTTAGATGCTCCTTGTCTGCGCCCCACTTGGCGGCCAGTAGCAGTCCGACCACGCCGGCCACGCGCAAGACCAAGGCGATGCCCGCCCAGGGAAACATCGAGAGCCATAGACTCGCCAAGCCGGCAACCATGGCAATGCCGGCCTTGCGGCGCTCTCGGACCATGTCTGGAGTCATCATGTCCTTCACTCCAACTTCATGTGCTCGCCCCGGCGCTTCCTAACGTCATTGAGACACCACTCAAATGCGTCGCTGGTGCTCTTGAAGAAGCGCCCCGTTCCGGTGTTTTTTCTGATCCACTCCAGGAGCGTCGGATTCACGGTGACGGAGATCTTGGGCCGGTACCTGTCGGGTGGCGAGGCACGCTTCGGACTTGTCGCACCAGTCCTCATCACTTTGCATCAGACTTCTGACCTGGTATTAAGGCTTCACCAAAGCTCCGTATTTTGCATGGCTGCCGCAAAACGCTCGGAACGCCGTGTCCGCATTACCGTGTCGATTGCTCCTTCCCTTCTGAGATGGATTGAAGGTCAGGTTGGAATGGGGAAGCGGTATCGCTCGGTTGCCCAAGCCGTTGAAGATGCGGTGGTATTCTACAAAGACCACCAACCGGCCAATCGATGAAGTTCCAGATCAGAGAAAGCAAGGCGCCTCTGCTCTGATGTCTTGCCGCCAATGGCTTGCGAAGCCGCGGCTTCGTCAACGCCCCCGGGGACCAAGGATTGTCTCCAGAGATCGTGCCAGCAAGCCCGTGTAGTGTTCAGGCTAGGATGCGGTGGCTGCTTGCCGAGCGGCCCGGAGCGGTGAAGGAGTCGCCGCTAGTCGCCATCAAAGACGGGGATGCCGCTGAAGTCGAGGAGCTCATCGGGCGCATCCAGCACGGCGTGGACTAGCGCGCCTGGGACTTGACCTAGACACCGGGTGTCCGAGGAGGGTTAAATCCGGGGTTCTAAAACGGCTTAATAACTTGCTAGTTCACTCATTGTTCATGCGAAGGAACACCGAGGCGAGCAAGGATGAGCGCCTGCGTGCATTGGCCAGGTTAGGCGCGAATCGTAGGAAGATGAAGCCGGCTGGCTTGCCGAGCGAGGAAATCATTCGCAAAGCGCGAGATGAATAACCGACCGCGAGGCGGCCTCGTTGCACCACCGAGGAGTTTTGCCACGCACGCCTCGCGGTCAGGGTGGCCAACACATTCTACCGGCGTCCGGAACGACGCCTTGACGCGCTGGATGGCAGGGCAGAACCACTCCGACGAAGGGTCCAATAGCCCACCCACGTTCTAACCAGTGTATGCTGTTCACTCTTCAGGAAGCAGCGGACATTGAAGCCACCTGCCATGGGAATGCCCAACTCCAGATTCGCATCGCCCGACTTCTCCAGCTTCAGGAATCCTTGGCCAGAAACGCTTACGCGGCGGCGTCCATCGAAGGCAATCCCTTAACTGAAAACCAAGTTAAGCAGCTGTTGCAACCGACTTTTCGCCAACACGTGTACCACGCGATTGCCGAAGCCTTGGAGAAGCGCCGGCCTCCGAAACAATAACGCCACGTCCCGATTGGAAACGAATGCCCTAGCTAGGCGAAAGTGGGGAAGCCAAGCAAGACCTAAGGCACCAGGGGCAGTCTAGCGCCGTCGCACGTTCCCAGTCGGCCGGCTCATGCGCGTCTGCTTGCCCTTGCCGCGCAACAACACGACGCCCAGGCTGACGACGGGCAACCAAACGCCTCCCAGGGCAGCGTACAGCCACGGGAAGCCATCGGATTCGACTTTGGCCGCCAAGTCGAGGCCCTTCCTGTCCTGCTCGGATTCCGTTTCGCCTTGGCCATCCAACCCATCCAAGGCGTTCGCGTCGGACTCTTGATCCGGACTGGCACCTTGGCCACTGGGCGAATCACCTGTCACAGTGTCGGCGTCGCTGCTTGGCGCAGTCGACGACACGGTATCCTCACTCGGGTCGTCGGCCGGCGAACTGCTAGCGCTGGTGGGTGGCGGGGTTTGGAAGTACCGGATGTTGGATTGCGGGCTTTCGCCGACCGAATTGCTGGCTGTCACGGCCCAGCGGAACTGCGTGCTGTCTGGGGGAAGTTGCGCCAACTCGACGTAGGAGCTCGTCGCGCTCAATCCTGAGCGCAGGACGACGATGTTGCTGCTGCCATAGGGGGCCTTGCTGATCCACAGCGTGTAGGTCGTGGCTCCCTGGACGGGGCTCCAAGTGAATGTGGGCGAAGTGGTCAAGATGGGGCCTGGCTCGGAGCCGGTGCCCGGTGACGATGCAATGGGCACCGCAGGCACCGTCATGCCCGAACTGCCGCTGGAATCCGAGCCGGCGCCGCTTGAGGCCCCGGAATCCCCACTGCCACTGGAGCCGCCCGAAGTACCGGACCCGGTTCCACCTGAGTCACCCGATGGCGGGCTACTGCAACCGATGGTGGTGGCGCTCGCCTCGTTGCTGGTGGGGCTTTCCCCGCCATTGTTGACGGCCCTCACATGGTAGTAGTACGTCGTGCAAGGATTGAGACCCGCCGTGTTGGAGAAGGCCGGGCTAGTCGTGCTTGTCGTGTAGATGAGGGATTCGCTGCCGCTGGATGTTCCGCGGTAAATCTTGTAATTGGTGACAGGCCCGCTTGGGGGGCCCCAGGACAAATCAATCTGGGATCCACTGACGACGTGCAACGTGAGGCTAGTTGGGGCGTTTGGTGGGGACTCGTTGACCGTCAAGGATACGGTGCCAGTGACGGGGCTCTTGCCGTCGGTGACGCGGTACTGGATGGATTTGATTCCGGCCGTGGAGAACGTCGTCGTCGCATCCGGGCCCGTTAAGGTGGCGCCACTTGGCAGGGTCCACGTCGTCGTCAAGGCGTCCCCATCGGAATCGGAGGCACTCAGGTGCAGGGCGACGTTTTGGCCGATGGCGGCCGGATTCGGGGTGGCCGAGGCCGCTGTGACGACGGGGGCGTGGTTGCTCGGTGGTGTTGATGTGCCAGAGGATGAGGAAGCTGTGACGTGGGCGGAGGCGGATTTGGAATCTTGGGCGCCGTTGGGGTCGCGGACGGTGGCGGTGACTTGCCAATCCTCATTAGCCGCCGTGCGCCCGGAGGGCACCGTGTTACTGGTCAGGTCGCCTTGGGTTTGGCCGTTGCGCATCCAAACGTAGGTCGTGGAGAGAGATTCATCATCCGGGTCACTGGCGGACACTGTGGCCGCCAATGATTGCCCTGCCGCGGGTGATGCAGGCGAAATGCTGATCATGGAAACTGTGGGGGCCTGGTTGCCTTGCGCTTGCACGACTTGGATGGTGCCTTGCGCCATTCGACTCAAGCCCTTCGTGTCCTTGGCAGTGAATTCCACGATGTAGGTTCCCGGCGAAGCGTAGCTGTGGGACGCCGTGGTGCCCATGGCCTTGGAGCCGTCCCCGAAGCTCCATTCCAAGCTGGCGATGGGGAAGTTGAACGTCGAGCTGGGCGAGCCAGAACCCGTGAATGAAACGGCCTGGCCCGGTGCCACCGTGGCCGGCAACGAACCCATGCTCACACTCGGCAATCGTTCCGGGTGGACAGGAGCGGTTCGCCAGGGTTCGTAATCCATCCAAAACAGCTTCGTGGGATCGGGGGGGCTGCGTCCCCACCAGTTGTTGGTCCCGTCCCCATCGAAGGCCGCATCGGGCGAAGCGCAGGAACACGTCGGGTCGAAGCTGCCGAAAATGTCGTTGTCGTTGATGACTTGCGGGCCGGCATCACCGTTGCCCTCGCCAATCCCCCCAACACACCCGGCAACGGTATTGTGCCGAATCGTTGGAGTAGTGCTCCCGCGCAGATCGATTCCGTTACCGCACCGGACAATTGTGTTCCCCTCAATCAAGGCGGATCCTTGAGAAAGAATTGAATTCCCCTCGGAGCCATCGAAAAAGTTGTCCCGAATTGTGACTCCGCCCGGGCTTGTTCCTCCGACGAACCAAATGCCATAGTCAAGTCCAATGAACTCGTTGCGCTCGAACGTCGCCTCCGCGACGCCATAGCCGGCCAGGCTAATCCCGAGGCTAATGCTGTAGATGTCCTGAACCGTCGAGTCAAGAATCCGCAGGGTCGTTGACGATGCAGCGTGGAAATGGGCCCTTTTGTCGGATTGCTTTGATGCGATGACGGTGTGGTCGGCCGTGAAACGCTCGCCCGTTCCGTAGAGCGAGATTCCGTGGGCTGGACCGGCACTAGGAGCAGCGTCGGTCGGTGAGTCAATCCAGAGTTGGCCGCCTTGGAAAGTGAGTGACGCACCGCCTTCGATGATGAGGTCCGTGATGGTGACGACCCGGTTGATGCAGGTGACGGTGCCGGCGGAGATGCGCCAGGTGCCCCCGGTGGGGGCGTTGCAGTTGTCGGCCTGCGCTTGCCCCGTTGGGAGGGTAGTGATGGCGAGGCCAAGTGCCAGGAGCAGCAGGGCTACCCGAGAGGCGCGGCGACGCACGCCAAAGCAATCCCCTGGGTTCTTATATGGTTTCATGGCGACGTCCGGGATTTTCCAGGAGCGATAGAATGGAAAAAGGGGGAGAAAGAGGTCGGCGGTCGCCTACAGGTTGGGTGGCGTGTAGTCGTCTCCACTGCACGTCCCATCGCTGGGCGTGCGCCGATCCTCGACTAGGCACACGGCGAATTCCGCCTCGTCCGGAACGCCATCCGCGTCGCCGTCGAAGGCGTCGTAGGGCACGGGGTCGTTGCGGTCGGCGTCATCCGGGTCCACGTAGACGTTGCTTGTGTGGCTGCCCGTCGTAACCGGCGTGGGTTGCGTGCGGTCCACCGTCACGTCCGTCCAACTGATGCGCACGCGGCTCGGTACGCCGTCGCCGTCCGCGTCGCTCATCACGGCGACGTAGGTTGGTGCGCTGACGGTCTGCCGGTGGCCCGGAATCGGCACGTCGGGGTTGCCGTCGTCCGAGTCCAAGCCCAGCGTCACGGGGCTTGCGTCCTGGAACGTGAACGGGTCCGATTCGCGCCGGTCAATGGTGACGATGCTCATGCGCACCGATGCCCACTGCGGGACACCGTCGCCGTCGTTGTCCGGCCCGAAGCTCAACCCGGTCGGAATCGGGGTTCCGACCGTGATGATGCTCTGCACTGGCACGTTGGGGTCCGCATCGTTGCCATCCACCGTCCTGGTGTCGGGAGTACCGGCCACGATGCTAACGGGGTTCGCGCTGCGCCGATCCAAGACCAGCTTCACGGTCTGGAATGTCACTGTCGCCGGAACGCCATCCCGATCCGCATCCGGCCCCGGCAGGATACCGACCGGCACCGGGCCGACGGTAGCCTGGCTCAACACCGGTACATTCGGGTCGGCGTCATCTGTGTCCACGGGGACGACAAAGTCAGGCCCCGGCCCGACCGACACGACCGTCAACGTGAACGGCTCCACCTCAACGGCAAGGGTCCGTACGACGACTACCCCGGGGAAGCCGTCGTCGTCCGCGTCCGGGCCAGCGTTGACTTCTTGCGGCAAGTACACTGTGCCACCCGTGGCTGGCGGCACGTAATCCGTGAAGCCGTTGCAGGAGTGACCCAGGAACGCCGTTCCGGAGACTACCAGTTCCGTTACGCTGCGGCCGCAAATTTCGCCCTCAACCTCGTCCGGCACGCGGTCGCCATCCTGGTCGGCAGCACTCCCCGAATTGACCAGGAAACCATACGTCAAGTCGTTGCGGTTGGCCTCGATCACGGTGTCTTGAATCTGGACGAAGACCGAGTGCGGACCATCCTGCCAGGGCACGAGGGGCTTGTACTCGATGCCGCCGGAAGTCACGCGGAGGTAGCAGGCCGTCCCATCGGCCGGGCAAATCTGCGACCACATGGCGATGACGTCTTGGCCGTCCACGAAGAATTCCACTGCGGACACATCCACCAACGTTTGCCTGGGAAAACCTGCGTCGGCGCCGAAATCCAAATCGTCGTACCTGACGAAAATCGCATCGGTCGGCGTAGCCATCCCCTGCGGCTGCCAGTCCGTAAACGTCGGTTTTACGGTGTCGATGTGGATAACTTTCAGCGTCGTTGGGCCCCAGTTGCCTGCGTTGTCGACGGCGCGGACCCGCATGGTCCAGGTGCCGAAGGTGCCCAGCGAGTACGAGGCCGTTGTTCCGGTTTCCTCCACGTCCTTGACCGTGTCCGGGTTTCCGCCCGGCGTGCCACTGACCAGGTCGTAGCTGTACCCGTCAATGCCGCTCAGGGCATCCGTGGCACTCCACGCAAACGACGCCAGGCTGCGATTGTAGTAGAGCGCCGAGTCTGGGTGCGTTGAGGACGACAGAATCGGCAGGGTTGGCAACGCCGTGTCGACCTTCAACGGGAAGGCTGAGGTGGGCGTGCCGGCGTTGCTGGCCGAATCGACGGCGCGCACGCGGAAGTAGTGTGTGCCGTCGGCCAGGGTTCCGGGTTCGTGGTACGTGTTGGGGGTATCCGACGTGGCATCCGGCGACGCGGCGCCCGTGGCATCCAGCACGTAACTGTACCCGGCGACCGGGCTGCTGCCCGTGGCAGCATTCCACTCGAAGCGCGGCGTGTTGTCGTTCTGCCACACATCCATCGCCAAGAGCGATCCGCTGGCGCCGGTCTTCGCGACGAGGCCGGAGACGGGGTCGCCTTGCGTGTCGTACCGGATGACGTAGGCATTGCTGGTCGTGACGCTGTTGAGCGCGTCCTTGGCCTCCAGGGTCACGTAGTTCAGGCCTTGGCGCAGGGTGCCGGCGCTGACTTGGAACGTCGGGCACCACGAGGTCGTCTGGCCGTTCGTGGGTTGCGATGGCAGCAGGGTGGCTGCCTGATAATTTGCAGCACCGCTACTGTTGCCGACCCAGTACCGTGCCGAACCAGCGGCCAATCCGCTGTACGGGTCCAGGAAGCACACGCCGCCCAGGGTGGGATTGAAGTTTACCCAAGATGTCGTGACGGGCGCGCCGCTGACGGCAGGTGCAAGGCCGTCCTGCTTGACGATGTAGGCATCGGTCCAGCCGGTGACCAGACCGGCGCGGTCGGTGGTGCGCAGCTTGACGACGTTAATGCCGTTCCAGCCGCAGAAGGCCGTGCCGCCCGCCTCGTAGGGGGTGGTCTGGCCCGACGTGAAGCCCGACGTGAAGGTGCCGCTGTAGCTGCTGCCCGCGCCTTGGTTGACGACAGCGTACTCCACACTGGCCAAGCCACTGTAGGTGTCCTGTGCAGTCCACCCAGTTTGCGACTGGCTGCCGCACGTCTTCATCCACCCATAGGTGGTCAGCGCGCCAGACAGGGCCGGGACCTGCGAATCGCAGGGCGCGCGGCTGACGGCCGCCGTAGCCACGCCTTCGCCGTTGGCGTTGATCGCCGAGACACGGTACAGGACCGAACTGGTGGTCCACGGCGGTAGGTCGGTGTAGCTCGTGGTCAAGCTGGTGGCCAGGGTCGTGTAGGTGGCGCCGGCGTCCGTGCTGCGGTAGACTTGGTAGCCGGTGATGGGGCTGCCGCCGTCCCAGTAGGGCGCCGTCCATGAAAGGGCGATGCCGTGCGGCGAACCACAGGCCACCGCCGCGTTGGTGGGAACGTCCGGGGCTTGGTTGGCGTCCGCGACGATTACGTCATCGACGTACCAGCCCTCCGGCGCGTTGGAGCAGCCACTGTAGCGCTCAAACCAGAACTCCAGGAGTGCTTCGTGGCCTGCCTGGGCAGCCAACGGGAAGCTCAGCACCGACCCCGAGTTGTCGGAATCGGACACGTACAACGTCGTCCATGTGCTCGTCGTGAAGTCATTGATCGAGACACGGACGCGGTCCGGGGTCGCGGGACCGCGCAGGTCGGCCCAGGTGTGCAGTCGCAACACGGGCGCCGTAGACGGCACGGTGAACTGTGGAGAGTGCAGGAATCCTTGCCCTGCGCCGGAGCAGTAGGTGCCGTCGGCTTCGTTGCCGTAGTAGGCGCTGTGCGTCGGGCTGTTGCTGCGGCGCGTGGAGATGTGCCACTGGCCGCCCATGACGTGGGGATAAAAGGTCGGCCAGTCGGTGGCGCCGTCCTCGAAGTCCTCTCGCACGGCGTAGGTCACGGGTTCGCCGTTGTCAGCTGGGGAATTAGGTGGCGGGACCAAATTGCTCCACTGGTCTTCGACGGCATCCCGCACACCGTTGTCCGGCAGCAGCTCGTCAACGGGCGGGGGCAGTTGTGCCAATCCGACTGGCATAGCCATGAGGGCCGCCAACAGGAGGGCGAGGGCATTCAGGGGTTTTGAGGTACGCATCACGTTCACGTTCCATGGTTCAAGTTAGGCGCCCGAGGGCGCGGTTCACCGCGCGGGGTGGACATGAAAGGTGGACCGTGCGCGAGGCGCAGCACCACCGACACCGGGCCCCGACCGAAGCCGAGCGAGGATGAGCCTGATTCACGAAGAACGGGCAGCGGAGACGAACGCCGTGCAGCGACGGTGGATCGGAGGTTCGTCACTGGTTTATTCGACGGGTCTGCATTCTTGAGTTTGTTTGTCACTTTGCATCCCTCGTGGATTGGTTCAGGCCCGCGTTTGAACTACGGCCTTCAAGTACGGGCGACCGGCGCGGGCCTTGGAACGTCGTCCTTGCTTCGGGCGCCGCGATGAAGCTGAGTGAAACGGGGCCAAGGATAATCCCAGGCAGCGAAACTGTTGATTGACCTCCGCGCGGACCGCCTGGGTCCTTGGCCCCGCCCACCCGGTAAGAGGTGTCCATTGAACACCGCGCGGAGTCATGGATGAATGCCCCTCGTCCGAGGCCCGGACTCCAGGTCAGAAGCTAGCCGCCAAGTGAGACCGGGCTTCACCTTGAGCCGGGGCAAACCCTCATTGGCGGACCTCAAGCGCTTGCCCCCGCCACAGTCATCCAGTTGCGCGCCGGGGGGTAGAGGTCAACGTAGGTTTTGCCGCTGATTTCTTCGGCCAAGAAGCGGGCCTCGGCTTGTTGATGGGAATCGAGGCGGCGGTTGAGGCCGCGATGCGTCAAGGCAACGATGGCGCCTTGGCGGAGGGTGCCGTTGGTGCGGCCGTAGGAGACGCGGTGATCGAAGGCCGCGACGCGGCCAGAATCCAACGCGAGGTTGACGGTGACGGTCCATTCCCACACGCCACGCGCCACGAGAACGTGTTTGGCAAGCCATTTGTCGGCATCTTGTTCGGCGTGGTTGCCGGCAAAGCATTGGCTGACGGGTGGCTGACCCGGCGTCAGGACTAGCAGGTCGACGAAGGTGAAGCCCGCAACGACTGCGCCCATTACGCGCCTCCTTGTGCCCTGGCCCGCCGGACCCCGAGGACTTGTGGGGCCCGGTGGTTGACCAGTTCCCGGCGGACCAAGGCGAAGGAAACCGAAGGTGTCATCCGGGTTCTCCGGGAAGCTCCAGGCGTGCTACTGGGGGATAGAGTCGCAGGAGTCCGTCGTCGCCTTGCCACACTTCGATTTCGTTGCATTCCAGCAACTCGAACAAGGCGCGCACCGCGTTG
>JBAZXE010000052.1:0-14174 GCA_041659985.1 Thermoplasmatota archaeon
CTCTTCCGATCTCCCCGTCGGACTGAGCCTGGCCTCGTTCTTCATCGCCAGCCACCTCCTCATGGACGTCTTCGCCGGCGGCGTCGTCCTGCTCTGGCCGTTCACGTACACCAACTTCTACGCCGACTTCGCCATCCTCCTCGACACTGGCACGAACACCTTCGAGCCCGAGGGGTCGTCGGGGACCGAGCAGGGAACCCCGGAAATCTCCGCCATCTACCCTTGGCTGAGCTACGTCGATACGGCAGTGGCGGTGTTCCTCGCGGCGTGCCTCGCCGTGTGGATTGGGGTCCGGCAGTGGCGCAAGGCGCGCGGGACATTGCCGTTGAAGCCGGTCGTGCTGCGGCGGGCGGCGACGCTTGCCGGCTCCAGCCAAACAGTCTCAGTCAGATAGAACGAAGTGGAAAAGGTGGAGCGTCCAGAATGCTCTATTCTACCAGCAACCGTGGGCGTACGTTGGGTAGCCGAGAGGCCGTAGGTAGATGATGCAATACGAGTCATTGCCAATCACGTTGCTCGTAGTGCAGTCGTAGTCAACGACTCCGCCACAACGGCCTCCGGGGTCATCGGTCATTTCGTTGCTGGCACTCGCTGGACTTGCGAGGGCGACCAGAAGAACTGTTGCCGTCATTACAATGCTTGCTGTGTTCACGTTGCATCACGCGGCCCAACAAAGGACCGCCACAAAAGGGGGGGGGGGGGGGAATATGGCGTTGGCGATGTCGATTGCGCGGCCAAGATTGCGGTGATGGCCGCAAGGAATTTCTTGTTGCCAATGGCCAATGTGAGATCAATGTGGAAACCTAGCCAAAAGCGATAAGGGAGAGGGCCGAATCGAACGGCGTGCGCATCCCTCTAGCGGTCCTGCTCTTGTCGGCTTCGGCCCTGGCCGGCTGCGGCGATGTCGGGAACCAGGACCACGACGGCGACGGACTCTACGACGATGTCGAGCAGGACGGCTGGGACATTCTCGTCGACAGCATGGTGGACCGGACGCGTCGTCACGTCGTGAGCGACAAGGGCGAGTTCGATACCGACGGCGACGGGCTCCCGGACCAGGAGGAGTTCTTCCTCGTGATTGACCCGGCCAACCCCGATACGGACGGCGACGGGCTTTCCGACTGCCAGGAGGTCCGCCACAGGTTCCGCGACCAGTGCGAGGTCGACGACTTCAACGGCCCCTTCGACGGCGGCTACAACACCGACCCCCATCGGGCCGACTCCGATGCCGGGGCAAGCCCGTACGTCCTGGAGAGCGATTTCGTGGACCACACGGGGACGTTGGCCGGGGGCCTGCCCGAAGCGGGCGACGGAATCTCCGACGGCGACGAGGTCAAGGGCTACACCATCTCCCTAGCCAACGGGAATACCCGAGAGGTGAAGACGGACCCACGGAACGGCGATTCGGACGACGACCGGCTGGACGACGGGGAAGAGCGCGACCTGTACGGCGGGGACCCTACGGTTCCGGACACAGACGGCGACGGCTGCATCGATGGTCTGGACCCGGTCCCGGCGACCGCCGAACGCTACGCCCCGGGCTTGAAGGGGTTCACGCTGAAAGGCCGGGACCATGCCAATCTCAAGCTCCTCGTCCTGGTTGCAAACGTGAATGCTGAGGTCCCACCCGCGGGGAGCATCCCGGTCGACCGGGACCAGAGGCGCGATCTCACGGGGGTGGAACCCGCCCCCTTCCGCCCTGAGGGTGACCAGTGCAGCTATACCCCACGCGACCCGTGGATTCTCCTGCAAATCGGCGCCGACGACAGCACCGCTTTCTCCGGCGGCGTCCTCGACATCTCCTCGGTCCGCCCGGGCGCCTCCCAGGGGGCCGCGGTCTGGTGGAATGTGCGGGACGGCACGTTGTCCTGGACAGATGATGGAGCCCCGCTGGCCTCCGGGCAGGTCCGCTTTGAGGGCCGAGACGGCATCCTTGAGCTGAGCCCTGTTCTCGCGGAGTAGGTTCAAGGTGCCAAAAAGAGGGGCGAAAAAGGAGGACGAGAGATTGCTGGAATAGCGGACCGCTAACTAGTAGCAAATGCCCGCGTAGAACTGACCGTACCCAGTTCCGAGGTACAGCAAGCACTGGACCGATTGACCCTGGATTCCCCACGGCATCTCGCAATCGTGGTCAACGTCGCCACCGCATGAGTCAGCAGAAGCGACTGGCACGAAAGCCAATCCGACCACTAGCCCACTTAGCATCATCAGAGTCCGTAGTTTCATGTTGGCATCACGCTGGGCAGTTGGCCCGATGGTGCACCGGGGGGGAATTAGACATTGGTTTGCCCAGTTGCGTTCCAAGTTGGGCCGTGATGCGCCGAGCGCGATACTCAAGGATTGCAACCATAACCCTTAAGGGCAATCCAGGAGTCGTTCCCTGTGCTCAAAGCGGCGGATTCGGGCGAACCCCCGAAAAAGCTGCGGGCCAAAAAAATCAGGTGAACCATGAACAAGCTCCGCTCCACGATTTTGGTGGGTGCCGCTGTGTTGGCGGTCGCCCTCCTGCTTGCCCCCACGGTGGCCGCTCAAGGCACCGCGACGGCGAAGCTTCAGGTCACTGTCAAGGCCCCGACCGCCCCGATCAAGCCCCAGATCGACAACCCCACGTTCTCGGTCGACTACACGTACACGTTCGACAACAACGCGTTCACGCCAAGTGGCGTCGTGACGGCGAACGTGGTCATCCAGTTCCCCTTCCAGTGCACGAACGGGGTCCTCATCACCGGCCCCCAGTCGGTCGTCAAGCAGGTCGCCACTGCCCCGGCGGCCACGAGCGGCACGGCCCAGTTCCAGATCTCGATCCCGCGCACCGCGCCCGGCCTGCAGAACCTGCAGTGTACCCTGAAGGCCAAGGCCGACAGCCTGAACGCCGCCACGCCCGCCACGACCGAGCAGAACTACCCGTTCACCGTGACGGCGGACTACTACTCGCTCAACCAGGTCAAGGTCGCCACCAAGCTGAAGCAGTCCGGCCCGCAGAAGCAGGTCCCCTTTGAGATGGAGGTCACCAACTTCGGCAACGCCCGCACCCAGTACCTCTTCGAGCTGGCCGCCAAGCCCGACGGCGACAAGTGGAGCACCATCCTGCCCGAAGTCCTGCTCCTGGAGAGCCCGAACTCCGGCGCCGGCTCGCCGACCAACACCGCCATCTTCACGGTCGCCACGCCGTACAAGAACGGCTGGAACAACCTGCAGGGCTCGTACCAGATCCTCATCAAGCCCTCGGCCGCCGACGACCCGACCAAGGAAGGCAACCCCCTGACGGCCAACATGCTGGTCCGCGTCCGCGGCGTCTACGTCCCCGGCCTCGAGCCCACCCTCATGCTGGGCGCCCTCCTCGGCTCGGCTCTGCTGCTGCGCCTGCGGAAGGACGAGGAATAGAGTCCTCCGCGTCGGAATCGCAGTCGTTTCCCCTCCTTTTTCTTCCCCTTCTTCCATATCGTTCCCATTGGGTGACCGTTTGCGCTGGCAGCCGTTCCTTTGCTCCGCCGCCGTCGTCATCCTGCTCGCCCTTCCTTTGGTGCCTGCCCCGGTGTCGGCGCAGCTTCCCGTCGTCGAGAATCTCTACACCTTCGAGATCGTGGCCGACTCGACGCGCGCCGATGTCCCCCTCAACGGCCAGACCATCCTTCCTTTGGTCTTCCGCGACTCCTCGCGGGATTCGCCTGCCGCCATCCAGCCAGGCGCGCCAGCCAATCCGGTCCTGTTCCACCAGGTGACCTTCCAGGCCATTCCGCATTCGCCTGACGACGGATGGACGGTCTTCCCGCCGACCAGCCTCCAGACCTATGGTGGGACCGACTGGCCAATCGAGGTGCCATTCCAGGTCACCGCGCAAGCCGTCAAGACGCTCTACCCCGTCGACATCGTCGCGACGATCGTCACCTCGGACGGGGGCATGCACCAGACGAACATCACGCTCTTGGGGTTCAGCCTTGGGGCCAAGTCGTTCTCCGCCCAAGCGCCGGGAAGTTTCCTGTCCAAACCCAACACCATTCTCGATGCGCCCATCCGCATCGTCAACCTCGGCATGGCCCCGCGCTCGTTCGACATGGAGATTTTGGAAAATCCCTGCAAGATGGGCGTGGCGACCAGCAACAACAACCTCGTCTTCGGCAAGTCTGAGGCTCTCTACCCGGTCTCCCTCGAGACGCCGTCGAGCAAGTTGTGGTACTTCTCGGACCTCTGCACGGTGACCATCCAGGTCTCGCCAAGCGGTCAGCCGGACATCTTCCAGAACGTCTTCATCAGTGTCCAAGTCAGCGGTGGCTACATCGATCCCGTCTGGATCTTCAACACGATCGGCATCCTGCTCGTCGTGCTGGTGATCCTGGTCCTCATCGCCCGCCGCAAAGCCCGCATCGAGGAAGAAATCCTTGGCAAGCCGCAGAAACCTTGGCTCATCCCAGTCGAGGCGCTCTACCTGAAGGCGCTGAAGCGCAAGGACGCCCGCGCCTGGTACGTCGTGCGCCACTACCTCATGGAGGACGAGTACCGCTCGTCGCTGCTCTGGTACAAATCCTACAAGAAGCAGACCAAGGGCTCACGCAAGAAGGAGG
Source organism: Thermoplasmatota archaeon (assembly GCA_041659985.1). Taxonomy (GTDB): domain Archaea; phylum Thermoplasmatota; class E2; order JACPAO01; family JAHFTW01; genus JAHFTW01. The sequence goes on from JBAZXE010000052.1 coordinate 4,563, forward strand.
GCCTCGTCCTGCGCCAGGAGAAGACCTACGAGGGCTGGAAGAAGGCGTGGGCGAAGGCCATCGCCAAGCCCCTGCGCGAGGCCGATCGCTTCGAGGCCAAGCTGCAAAAGAAGCTCGACCGCAAAGCCCAGAAGGCGCACCGCAAGCAGATGGGCAAGTACCGTTCCGTCAAGGGCCAAATGGAGAAGGCGCACGCCAAGCAGATTGAACGCGCATCCGCCAAGTACGAGAAGGCCGCCGCCAAGGCGCGCAAGAAGGGCCTACCCATGCCCGCGAAACCCGTCATCGCGAAGCCGGACTATCCCGAGGAGCCGGAGCGCATCCCCCTCTTGCTGGCCGACCACAAGTGGGCCAAGAAGGCGGCCCGCTTCCGCGCCCGCCGCGTCCGCGAACAGGGTGACCTCGAAGTCAAGTTCGAGAAGGCTGACGCCCGCCGCCTGCGCAAGGTGCGTCGCAAGGTGCAGAAGCTGGCGCGCAAACTCGACGACCCTGAGTTCGTCGCCGAGCATCCCTTGCTGCAATGAACTTGGTTTTTGCGCGGTCCCCTCGCCCGTGCCAATCAATATGGAGATGTCCTTGCCAGGAGGCAATCTTGCCGGAATGGCAATTTTTGAACAAACTCAAGTAGCGAAGCAACATGCCCCTGGTATGCGCGCTGTCGCATTTTTCTCGGCAATATTTGTGGCCCTGGTTTCGCTTAGCTTGGTGCCCTCTGCAAGTGCCACTAGCAGCTCAAGCGGCCCGGACGACCGGTTCACTTGTTCTGGCACCGGGCCCTCCTCGCCTGGCGTCTTTTACACGGGTATCAGCTGTCGGCAGTGCACCCACTATTCTGGGAGCACTTGCACTGTCTATGACAACCACTACCGCGCCTTCTGCCTCTGGGTTGAGGCGGACGCAGCGTGGTGGTGCACGGTCTACTAGGGGCGTCTTCGAAAAAGCCGTCTCCCGGTTTGCTTGCCTATAGAGATTATTCCATCGGCTTCAGTTCAACCCGTTCCAGGTCGAGGCCGACCGGGCACTCCAGGGCACCGTGTTGGGCCGTGATGGCGTGCTTGCCGCCCGCGGTGTGGCCTGCGGGGTGGCAAAGCGCCCAGTTCTTGCAGGATGGTCGGCGACAATCCGGCGCGGTCCAATGGGCCGCCGTGCCGCGCAGGTGGCGGCGTTCAATCGTCGCCGGGAAGGAAACCTCCTCGACCATGACGACGTGGGCTTTGCCGGTGTCATGCAGGCCGCAGGGGTGGACGGCCGGGCGGACGGACTTGACCTGGTAGGTGTGGCCAGGCTCGAGTCCAAAGCACAGCTTCTGCACGGGGCAGCCCGCGCACTCCTCGCCCTTGTTGGGGCCCGCGAAGGTGAAGCGGTACCCGGGCGCCGCGAGGGCGTCGGGGACCAGGGTCAGGGGGGCCATGAAACCGTCCAGGGAAGGAACTGGGTCTTCAGACTATTGGAAGCGGAACAAGCCAAGTCGGCCTGGGTGGCCGCGCCCGAGCCGCAGCGAGGGCCTGAGCGAGCCAAGCCGGAGGCTGGCGAGCGCGGGATCCCCTGCGAATGGCGGACGCCATTCGCGTCGGGGGCGGCCACCCGTACCTCCGAGGGGTCTGGGGCCCGGAGGGCCCCAGCCGGTTTGGTTCCGCGCGAAACGGGCCTGAGCTCGGAGAGCGAAGGCCGTTTCGTGCCTACAGGACGCCAGTCGCCTTCGCCAAGTCCTGCGCCGCCTGCTTGGTGAGGCCCGACTCGCCCAGGATGGTGTAGCGGTCGGTGCGCAGAGTGTGGCACGTCGTCAGAGCCTCAATGAGCTTCTTCGGGGCCACTCCGAGCTCCTTGGCCGTCGTGGGGGCGCCAATTTCGCGCAGCGTGTCCCGGATGGATTCCCAGTCGCCGCCGTGCAGGTGCATCATGAGGATGGTGCCGACGCCGACGGTTTCGCCGTGCATGGGGCCGGGAGCGAGGCGGTCGATGGCGTGCCCGAAGAGGTGCTCGGCGCCGGAGGCGGGGCGGGAGTTGCCGGCGACGGCCATGCTAACGCCGGAGACGACGAGGGACTTGACGACGAGCCAGGAGGCCTCCTCGATGCCGGGCCGGATGATGGCCTTGTTCTCGATGATTTGGTCCGCGGCGGTCTTGGCAAGGACGGCAGCGAAGGAGGAGTACTCCTCGGCCTTGAGGCGGTGGGCCAGCTTCCAATCCAAGACGGCGGTGAGGTTGGAGATGACGTCGGCGCAGCCAGCCGCCAGCATCCGGAACGGGGCCTTCGAGATGACGGTGGTGTCGGCGACGATGGCCGCCGGGGGCTTGGCCTCCATCGAGACGGAGCCGTGCGTCTCCTTGATGCTGGCGCGCCCGGAGCAGATGCCGTCGTGGCTGGCCGAGGTCGGCACCGAGATGAAGGCGGGGCCGTGCTCGAAGGCCGCCAGCTTGGCAACGTCGATGACGGAGCCGCCGCCGGCGCCGGCGTACCAGTGGGCGCCGACTTTGCGCCCCATCTTGATGGCGGCCTGCACCGACTTCATGGTGGGGCCCGTCGACTCGTAGAAGTGGCCGATGAGGCCGGCGGCCTCAAGGGATTCCTGGACGCGGTCGCCGACGAGCTTGCGCGTCAGCGGGTCGACGACGATGACGCCGTCGGGTTCGAGTTCGAGGTCGGCGATGGTCTCGCCGAGGCGGTCGATGACGCCGTTGCCCACCAGCACGTGGCGTGGGAACACCATGTGCTTCTGCTTCTCAGGGGAAGCCATCTTGGCCGTCCACCCGGAGCGTGGTCTTAAGGTCCACCGGTGGGCGGTTCCAGAAAGGCCCGCGGGGTCACCCGTGGTCCGTCGTCCGGCCGCGACCCGTGGTCTAGCGGACGCCGAAGAACGCCTTGCTCTCCGGACGGAACAGGGCCACGACGATGAGGACGTTCAGGGCCAGGCTGATGATGGCTCCAAAATTGCGGTCAAGGAGCGAAAACAGGCCACCCAGGATTCCCAAGATCGAGAAGACGAGGTTGGTGACGCGGGCCCAGTTGGCGCCTTTGAGGATGAACGTCCCCAGGACGATTTCCAGGACGCCGAGGACGACGACGAAAAGGCCGACGACCACGACCAAGCCGCCCAAGACGTCACCGAACTCGCCGAAGACGGCTGCGAAGGCCGAACCGACGAACGCGATCAACAGGCCGGCCAGGATGGCGAAACCGCCGCCGATGAAGTCGAAGACCGCCACCATCGTCACCCAGCCGGGCCGTTGCTTGGGCCCCGTCGCCATGGGCGGAAGGGCGGAGAATCCCGCCGTCGGCGGGGCGGTCTGCGCCCAGGCCGGCGCGGGTGGCGCGGCGGCGGGGACGGGCGCGGGGGCCGGAGCGGGGCCGCCGAAACCGCAGGCGGGGCAGACGGGTGCGCCGCCAGGGGCGACGTCAATCACGGTGGCGCAGCGGGGACATTTCAGGCGGGGCAAACAGGCACCAAGGGTCGCAGGGCGACCGTCTGGCCATCTCCAGCACCTTGCTTAAGGCGTTCCAACCGCTGTCGCGACTGTGCCCGACATCACCCATGACGACCGTGCCCTGAAGGCCCTCCTGGTCAGCAAGCCGCGCATCGCTGTCGTCGGGGCCTCCGACAACCCGGCGCGCGACTCGAACCGGGTCTTCGCCTACATGCAGCGCCACGGCTACGAGCAGCTTCCCGTCAATCCCGTCGCCCCCGAGGTGCACGGCGTCAAGTCCGTCCCCGACCTGGCCGCTGCCGCCAAGCTTTGGCCGCGCATCGACGTCGTCGACGTCTTCCGCGCCGCGGACCAGGTCGGCCCTATCGTGGACGCCGCCATCGCGGTCAAGGCGAAGGCCATTTGGTTCCAGCTTGGCGTGGTCAACCCCGCCGCCATCCAGAAGGCCCTCGACGCCGGCCTCGACGTCGTCGTGGATCGCTGCATCAAGATCGAGCACGCGCGCCTGGGCCTGACGTAGCACGTTCGGGGTGTCGTCTAGTCGCGGCGGGCCGAACGACCTTCCATTGTCCGGTCCCTTAGGCCGATGCGCTGTCCGCCCGCCCTTGTCCGGCAACGGCTTTCCTTCGAACGCTGCCAAGGGTCCTGCGATGAAGGCGCTACTGGCTGCGGCAGCCGTCGCCATTCTGCTGGCGCCGATGGGCTTGTCTCAGGCGGCGCCAGCCAACCAACCCCTGGCCGCGCCAGAGTGGACGGCATATGCGGCTCGCGAGGACATCGCCTCCGCCGGCGACCTTGCTGGCGCGCACCGCGTCCTGCGCTTCGTGCAGGTCTCGGACGCACACATCCTGGACGACGATGCGCCCTTCCCACTGCGCGCCGAATCCCTCGACGCCCTCGGCCCGCCGTTCACGGCGGCGCAGCGCCCCCAGGAAGAGTACACGGACGAAGTGCTGGATTCCCTTGTCCGCGCCATCAACGCCCAGCACGCGGTCGACCCGTTCCAGTTCGTTCTCAACACCGGGGACAACATCGACAACGCCCTGGAGAACGAATTGACGCGCTTCATCGACGTCTACGACGGCACAACCACGACCCGCGGCCCCATCTCCGGGTTCGATTGCATTCCCGATGGCCAGTCGGCCTCCGTTCAGGACCCTAGCCAGGATGTCCGCACGGCTTGCACAAGCCTGCCCGCCACATTGGCGGCGAACCACACCGGCCTGGCGGCAGGTCTGCCCTGGTATTCCGCCTTCGGGAACCACGACGGCCTAGTCCAAGGCAACGTCGGCGTCGCGTCCTCGTCGCAGGCCGTGGCGCAGCAAGCCGGTAGGCGGTTTCTCTTGCAGCCCGAGTACGTCGCCATGCATTTCCCGGGCGCGGATGCCTGCCCGGGCGAGCCGGGTGGCTCGGTTTCTGACGACTTCGGCCACGGGTTCGGTTTCGCGGGCAATCGGTTGTGCGATGACGACGCCGACAACGACAGCTACTACGCGTTCTCGCTGCAGGGCGTCCGGTTCATCGTGCTGGATACGCTGAGCGACGACGTCAGCGCCGGCAATGGCTTGCCCCCGGGGTTCGACCCGCAATCCCTCGTCGGGGCGGGAGCCCTCGCCGGCCAAGACCAGGGCGCCATCGATCCAGCACAGGCCGAGTGGATGGCCGCTGAGATTGCAGCGCATCCAGGCGAGCTCAAGCTCATCGTCAGCCACCACCCCGTCAACTCCCTGTTCAGCAGCCGGACTGAAGGCTCCTGTTCGTTCCTCGGCTGCCTGGACGATGCATTGCAGGAAGCCGGCTACAAGACCGGCCCCCAGTTCATCGACGAGTTGGCCGCGACGCCGTCGGTGGCAGGGTGGCTTGGTGGACACACGCACGACAACCGTCTCCAGCCAAAGCTTGCTGGGGACGGGGGATTTTGGAACCTCGAATCGGCGAGCCTCATCGATTGGCCGCAGGAGGCGCGCGTCATCGAGCTGTGGGTTACCGCCGATGGCGGCAAGGGGTTCTGGCGCCTCTCGTCCTTCACGCACGACGTCGAATCGTCACGCGCGATGGAATTCACGGACCCGCAGCGCCAGGCCGCGGCTGACGAACCCGGCGACCGCGACGCAATCCTGTGGTTCGACGTCCCGATCGGCGTCACGCTCCAGCCCTTGCCCGAGGTGGAGCGCGCCGTTCGACTGCGCCTTGTAGCCTCGGGGACACCCCTGGAAGCGTCCGATCCTCCGGCTCTTCCTCCACTCCAATCCGGAGTGCAGTCCTCCCTGACGGTGCAGGCCATCGACGCGCTGACGGGCCTCGGTGTGGCGGGCCTTGCCATGACTTGGGCTGTCGCGCACGACCCGGCGGCATGCGAATCCACAAGCAATGAGCCCGTCGTCGACCTCCCGGCCGGCACGCCCCTTCGGGATGTCGGCGGCGGCATCTACGTTGGCGAGTTCACGCCATCGCGGTCCGGGACCTACTATCCTGAGATTCGTTCGCCCGCGATGTCGCCCTTCACCGCCGCGTCGCAGGTCGTCCGGGTCTTGGTCGAGGGCGACGACGGATGCCCCGTCGAGGAAGCGCCCGCCCCCGCTCAAGGCGAGGACGGGCCCCCGGCCAATCCAGGCCGGGAGGTGCCAATCCCCGGTCCTGGCCTGGCGCTGGCCCTGGCGGTCCTGGCCTTCACCCTCCTCGTGGCACGCCGCCGAAGCTAGAACAAGTGCTCGTCAACGAGGTGCGCCTGACCCGCCGGCCGCAAGTGCAGGACCTTGCTGACTCCAGCGATGCCCTTGACCGCGTCGGCGACCTGCTGTTCGTGCGCGGCGTCCGTGTTGAGGTACGCCGTCGCCCCCGTATCGATGCTGAACCAGACGGGGACGCCCGCCTTGCGCAGGCGGCGGACGGTGTGGATGACCTCCAAGGTCGGCGGCATCCAGGTGATGTGGCCCGACTCGGCCGTCATCGTCACAGCGTGGAGATTCAGGGTGTCGCGTTCGCCAATGGGCGCGATGTTGCGGATGTCCTTCGTCGCCAACGCCTTCTTCATGGCAGCCAGGGCGGACGGGATGTAGTCGACGCGGGCCTTGAACAGCGGACTCGAGGTGACTTCGGCGTGCACGTTCTCCGTCGGTTCCTCATGCTGCACGAGGGGCACGACGATGCGCCAATCCACGTCGTCGGGGCCCAGGAGTTGGCGCGAATAGGAGCGGTCCTTCTCCACGACCCACTCCGATACGCCTCCGGTCACGGCCCGCGAAGCGGAACCGGCGCCGAGCCGAGCGACTTCTGAGAGTTCCTCCAGGCTGGCCTTCCAGCCGTAGGCCGCGGAGGCCGCCAGGGCGAGCGCGGCGAAACCGGAACTCGACGAGCCAAGGCCGACGTACTGCGGGAAGTCGTTGCGGCTCACCATGCGGTACGAGCGCTCGTCCTCCGCCTTCTCCCGGATGGCGTCCACGACGACCTGCACGCGGTCGAAGGCGCGGCCGGTGGTCAGTTTGCCGTCAATCTCGACGGACGGACGGCGCACGGCGGCCTTCTTTCCGGCCGGGGCCTCTTCGGGCAGCACCTCGAATGTCGTGTGGGTGTGGATGGGCCCCGTGCAGACGCTGATGGAGTCGTGGAACGGGATGCGGCGCACCGGGTCCTTCAGGCCGTGGTACTTGACCAGTCCCTGGATGGGGTAGGCGATGGCGGAGGCCTTCGTCGTGCGCGTCGGCACGGAAACCGGTTCACGGGTCACTGGATCTCTCCATCCTCTTCGAATTCGATGAGTTGGCGGCGCATCTCGCGCTTCAGGCGCTCGCTGAGCTGGAACAGGTAGTCGCCGAGCGTCTTCTGCACGTCGATGGCGCCCTCGACCAGGGTGCCGGTGACGATGATGTCGGCGCCCGCCTCGATGGCTTCCTGCGCGGCATCCGCCGTGCGCAGCCCGCCGCCCACGATGACGGGGATCTTGACGGCGCGCTTGACGGCCTTAATCATGGCCGGAGGCACGGGTGAAGGGGCGCCTGAGCCGGCTTCGAGGTAGACGAAGCGCATGCCGAAGTACTGCGCCGCAAGGGCGTAGCGGATGGCGGCGTCGAGGTCATCGCGCTTGATGAGGTCCGCTTGACCCACCTTGCCGACGGTCCCGCCAGGCTCGACCACGATGTAGCCCATCGGGATGGCCTCGATGCCGAGGCGGTTGATGACGGGCGCTCCCTTGACCTGCTCGCCGACGAGGAAGTCGCGGCTGCGGCTGTTGAGGAGGCTCATGAACCAGATGGCGTCGGCATGCGCAGACACCTGTGTCGCACCGCCTGGGAAGAGGATAACGGGGAGGCCCGACTGCCGTTTGACGAGCTTCACCGTGCGGTCGAGGATCTTGGCGCGCTCCGGCGTCGAGCCGCCCACCATGATGGCGTGGCTGCCGGCGTCGGCCGCAGCTTTGGCCATGAGCCCGGCTTCCTTCGGGTCCTGCCGGTCCGGGTCGATGAGCGTCAGGTGCAGGGGGCCGTGCCGCAGGTGCCGGTAGAGGTAGTCCTCCACGAACTGCGGTCGGGCTTTGCGCCGGAACGGCACAAGGCGGCCGACCGAACGGCGGCGGATGAACCATTCGTGTGGAGTCGGTGCTGCGGGGACCGGCCGCCGCAGCCGTCGATGGCGCCGGAGCCCCGATGCCAGCCCCCTCCTCGGCGGTCGGCGCATCGGCAAACGGTCAGCCCAGCAAGGGTCCCAGAAGGAACGCCACCAACGCCAGGAGCATCGCCAATTTGAGGAGCCGCTGCGATTGGCCGACGTGCATCCAGGCCAGGCAGGAGGCGACGACGAAAAGAAGGTCTGCCAGCGCGAGGATGCCAAGCCAGGGCTGCCACCAGGCAATGGGAGATTGGAGGAAGGCCAGGATGGAGAGCAGGACTGCGGCGTTGACGAGGAAGAACGCCAGGATGCGGACGGCGCCGGGGCCCGCTTGGAGGGGGAGGCTCGTCCGTTCGCCGCGGTCGGCGTCCTGGTCCTCCACATCCTTGAGAAGTTCGCGCGCCACGTTGGCAAGGAATGCCATCGCGATGAGCAGCCACAGCAGGCCCCAGCCTTGCGCCTCCGTTCCGGTGGCGACGGCCCCGAAGGCGAACGTCGAGGCGACCAGCAAGGCCACGACGACGTTGCCGGGCAGGCCGGCCCGCTTGAACCACAGTTCGTATCCCGCCAGGGCCAAGGCGTTCACTACGGCGAAGGCCAGGGTCGGCAGTCCTGCGGCCACGTAGGCCTCGTACAGTCCCAGGGCCAGGAGGATGAACGCCCACGACTTGGCGTCGGCGGCGCGGATGCGGCCCGACGGCAGCGGACGTTCCGGGTGGGCCTTGGCGTCGATGTTCGCGTCGCGCACGTCGTTGAGGACATTGCCGAACCCGGCCAGCAGGAACGCAGCGAGGGGCGCCGCAATCCAGGAGTGTAACGGCAAGGGTCCGGAGCGCGCGACGACGAGGCCCACAAGCGCGCCAAACGCCGCCATGAGGCCGTTGCCTGGACGCATCAGATCCATGCGCGAGCGCCACAGCGCGGCGTAGGAGGCCATGCTACTTCGTGGGGGGCGTGGCGGCAGCCAGGCGGGTCTCGACTTCGGCCAGGAGTTCGTCGACCTCGTCCCAGTCGCGCTTGGCCTTCTCTTCCTCGAGCTGCTTGACGGCGAGGATGTATTTGCGCACCAGGGGGGCCAGGGTCGGGAAGTGTTTCAGCAGGAGCTTGACGAAGGTCGGGAACTTGGCGTTGGCGACTTCCATGATGACGTCGCCGTCGAGGATGCCGGCCAGGCGGTCGAAGTCCTTGTCCGTCAGGTTCTCCATGAAGTAGCGCATCTTCAGGAGCTTCTCGGTGACGGCGCCCTCGTCCTTCGTCCAGTACTCAGTGACGTACGGTTGCAGGTTGGGCTTGGAGACGTCGCCCTTCCGCAGCGCCTCGCCGCCGACGCGGGCCGCGATGAGGGCGGCGCGCATGGCGATGATGATGCCGCCGCCGTGGATGGGGTTCACCAGCTGTGCCGCGTCGCCGACCAACATGACGCCGTCGGCGACCGGTTCGGGGACGCGCGAGGAGACGGGGATGCCGCTGCCGTTGATCTCGGTGATGCTGGCTTTCTGGAACAGCGCCGGGTTGCGTTCAATCCAGCGGTCAAGGTAGTCCTGGGCGCGGTTGCCCCACTCGGACTCCTTGGCCAGGATG
>JBAZXE010000053.1:0-13864 GCA_041659985.1 Thermoplasmatota archaeon
GTCATGGGCTGGGCAAGATACGCACGAATCTCTCGCGAATCGGAGAGGGCCAGGAGAGGCTGGACGATGCGCTCCTCCTCCGGGCTCATCCGGTCCAAAAAGACCCTTACCATCATGGCTTTTTTGGGGGCAGCCCTGAAATCGCCAATCGCCCTCCCTCCCTTGTGCCCAAGGACGCTTCCCTGACGCCCGTGCCCATGAGCCAGTCGGCCACCACGATGTCGAAGCTCATGACGCCTGACGAGGCCAATGTGTACGGCAACGTGCACGGCGGAGCCATCCTGAAGTACATCGACGAGGCCGCCGCGGTCGCCGCCTGGCGCCACGCCCGCGTCCCCAAGGTCGTTACCGTTTCCCTAGAACGGATGGACTTCAAGGAACCCGTCTACATCGGCGACATCCTGGTCATCCGGGCTACCGTGCGCCACGTGGGCCGTACCTCGATGCTGGTGGGTGTCCGCGTCGAGGCCGAGAACCCGACGACCGGCGAAATCCGTCACACCGCCAGCTGCTACATGACGTTCGTCGCCCTAGACCGCAACAACAAGTCCACACCCGTGCCCCCCGTCGTGGCCAGCACCCCGGACGAGAAGGCCAAGATGGAGAAGGCCAAACGCATCGCCGAGATCATCAAGGCGTCTCGGGCGGACCCGGTGGACAAGCTCTGAGGCGTCGACCCACCCTTTTTCTCCCCGACCCCCTGCCGCACATCATGGGCAAGAAGGGGCAGGGACACGCCGAATCGGGTTCGGACTTCGAGAAGGGCCAGGGACCCGTCACGCGCACCGAGCGCGACTCCATGGGCCCCATGGAAGTGCCGATTGACGCTTTGTGGGGCGCCAGCACGCAGCGCGCCGTCCTCAATTTCCCTATCTCCGGCCTGACGCTGCCGGCGGAGTTCCTGCGCAGCCTTGGTCTTGTCAAGTGGGCCTGTGCCCAGGCGAACAAGGACCTCAAGGTCCTCGACGCCGCCGTCGCGGACGCCGTGTCGGAAGCCGCGTTCAGCATCTACCAAGGCGAACACCTCGACCAATTCCCCGTCGATGTCTTCCAGACTGGTTCCGGCACCTCGACGAACATGAACGCCAACGAGGTCATCGCGCACCTGGCCACGCAGATCCTCGGCCGCGACGTGCACCCCAACGACCACGTCAACTTCGGCCAATCCTCCAACGACGTCATCCCGACCACGATGCACGTTGCTGCCGTTTTGCAAATCGAGCACGAACTCGTCGAAGCGTTGGGCTACCTCCAGGAGTGCCTTCAGGGCAAAGCCAAGGAGTTCGACGACGTCGTCAAGGTCGCCCGCACCCACCTTCAGGACGCCGTGCCGATCCGTCTCGGCCAGGAGTTCTCCGGCTACGCCCGGCAGATTGAGTTGGGCATCGCGCGCATGCAGGCGACGCTGCCCGGCTTGCTGGAATTGGCGCAGGGCGGAACCGCCGTCGGCACCGGCCTCAACGCCCACCCCGAATTCGGCGCCCGTGTGGCTGCTAAGCTCGAGGAGGCTACCGGTTTCAAGTTCCGCGAGGCCGCCAACCACTTCGAGGCGCAGGCCAGCCGCGACGCCTACGTCTTCGCTGCGGGCGCCTTGGACACCGTCGCCGCGAGTCTCATGAAAATCGCCAACGACGTGCGCCTGATGGGCTCGGGCCCTGACTGCGGCCTCGGCGAACTGCAGTTGCCCGCCATCCAGCCCGGCTCCAGCATCATGCCCGGCAAGGTCAACCCTGTCATCTGCGAGGCCGTCACCATGGTGGGTGCCCACGTCACCGGAAACAACGCCGCGGTGCGTATCGGCGGCCAGTGGGGCCAACTCGACCTGAACGTCATGCTGCCCATGATGGCGCACGACCTGCTCGAAAGCATTCGCCTGCTGGCCTCGGCCAGCCGCGTCTTCGTCGACCACTGCCTGGCCGACACGAAGGCGAACGTGGCACGCGCCACCGCTGCCGTCGAGCGGTCGGTGTCGATGGCGACGGCGCTCAACCCGCTCATCGGCTACGACAAGGCCGCCAAAATCGCCAAGACCAGCCAGAAGGAAGGCAAGACGGTGCGCGAGATCGCCTACCGCGACTCCGGCCTCACGAAGGCGCAGGTGGACAAGGCGTTGGAACCGAAGGCGCAAACCGTGCCGAGTGCGGAGCGCGTGGCGGCGGGCGGCGGCTAACGGCCCCCGCTGGAGAACCACCGACTACACAGACCTCACTGAGTGGTTCTGCGTGTTCGTTGTGGTCTGTGGTTAGCCCTGCACCGTTCGTGAGGCTAGTCCCAGCCCACGACCGGGTTCCGCACCGCCGCAACGCCGACGACCTCGGCTTCCATCCGATCGCCGGGAACGATGGGCCCAACGCCTTCCGGCGTCCCCGTGAGGAAGACGTCGCCCGGCATGAGCGTCGTCCAGTGCGAGGCGCGGGCCAGCAGCTCGGCCACGGGCCATGTCATGTCGTGCGTCGTGCCGTCCTGTTTGACCTTGCCATTGACGGTGAGGCGAAGGCGGAGGTCCTGCAGGTCGCGGTCGACGGGATGCCATGGCCCCAGGGGCAGGAATGAATCGTAGCCCTTCGCCTGGTCCCACGGGCCTCCGGCCTTCTTCGCCTCGTTTTGCAGGTCGCGCGCCGTGACGTCGACGGCCACGGTGACGCCGTCGAGATGGCGCAAGGCTTCGCTGGCGCTGGCGCGACGGAGCGTCTTGCCGATGCGAACCGCGAGTTCGACTTCGTGGTGGACGGAACCGATTCCGGTCGGGACGTGGACGGGCTCTCCGTCGTGAACGATGGACGATTCCGGTTTCCAGAACCACACCGGTTGCTCAGCGGCCTGGCCGCCGAGTTCCTTGACGTGCTTGGCGTAGTTGCGACCAACGCAGAGGATTTTCACCGGCTCGCCCCCGACGCGGGCTTTGCCGCAGGTTCCGCAGATTGAGGTGGCAGGGAGTTCGGCGGAATCTGCGCCGTCTGCGGCTGCGCTGCCGGAGGCGACGCGCGCGCCTTCAGGATCATTTCCACCGTGGCCTTGGTGTCGACGGGGAAGTCCCGGCGGAGCATCCAGCGTAGGAACTCCTCGTGGTGGCCGGCGACGCCGTTGACGCAGTCGTGGACCTGGATAGCGGGGCAGTTGCGGTGCGGACCGAAGCCGAAGCGGATGGTGCCTTGCGGGTCGCGGTAGAAGCGGTGGCCGTGGTCGAGCCAGTGCCGCACGCGGGTCTCGCCGCCGAAGTGGCGGTCGACATTGGTGGCCAACAGCCCCTCGAGGCCCGTGCCGGGGAGCACGGCGGCGTGGGTTTCGCGTTGCCGACGCAGGACCTCAACGGTCGCCAGGACATCGGCTTCGCTGCGGTGACCGCCGTCGAAGGGCTTGCCGACGTAGCGCTTGTAGACTTCGCTGAGGCGGTGCGAGTTGACGTGGCGTTCGATGACCAGGGTGTCGATGCACGGATGGTCTGGTTGCAGGCCGGGTTGTCCGGCGCGCTGCAATTCCATGTTGAGGAAGGGCACGTCGAAGGAATGGTTGTGCGCGATGAGGATGGCGTCACGGACGAGTGCCTGGATGCGCGGCGCGTGGACCGCGAACGGGGGTTGACCCTTGACCATGTCCGTCGAGATGCCAGTCAGATCCTCGATTTCCTTCGACACCGGGATTCCAGGGTCGACCAGCTTGCTCCAACGGCCCAGTTCGTTGAGGGACTCGTCGAGTTCCACGAAGCAGAACTCGAGGACGCGGTCGCGCTCCATCTCGAGGCCCGTCGTCTCCAGGTCGAAGGCGACCAGCTTCACGCCGGCCCAGTCCCGGGCGGTGGGAAAAAGGGCTTGGGTAGCGCGCGTGAAAGCGACCCCGGCCCCTCAAACGGGCTTACCGCTGGGCATCAAGGGTCGCCTGCCACGAAGGACCCTTGGCCCGCAGCATGCGGGCACCTTGGCCCGTCCATTAAGGGTCGCCTGCCACGAAGGACCCTTGGCCCGCAGCGTGCGGGCACCTTGGCCCGTCCATCAAGGGTCGCCTGCCACGAAGGACCACCCAGTCGGCGGCCCTTCGTTGTAGAACGCGGTGACGAAGACCTGGAAGCGTTTCGACTGCTCGGGGACCGGGAAGCTTTCCGGCTCAATCGTCAAGCGGAAGTGGTCCTCGGTGTCGGGGATGTCCTCGTCTCGCACTTCGACGCGCAGCGGGTTGCCCGTGCTCCCGGTGGCAAAGCCATCGTAGTAGTCGGTGGAGTCGGTGTAGTAATAGTAGCGGACCCCGCTGCTGGACGCCGCGCCGTCGTACACGGCCTCCGTGACCACGGTGTGCAGCCCGGGCCGGTCGACGTAGAAGTCGAACTCGCATTGGCCGCAAAACGAGAAGCCCAGGATCGGGTCCGTCGTCAACTCAGTGTAGCCTTCGAACGATTGCATCACGCGGTAGGGGTCCGGGGGTGGGATGGCCTTGAGGATGACCTTGGCGCGCGTGAACTCGTCTTCGCCGACCTCCAGGACCGCTTCGGCGTCGTAGTAGCCCGTGGCGTTGACCGTGATGAAGTATGGGCCGGGGTGGAGGTCCAGGAAGCCGAAGGTCCCGTCGCGGTCGGTGAGGCGTTCCAGGTCAAGGCCAGGCAGGTGGACCCGGGCGTCGGCGATGGGGCGGATGGCCTCGTCCACGACGACGCCGGCGATGTGGCCGCGCGTCTTGGGGCTGGGCGTGAAGACCGCCTCGACCGTTTCGTTGGAGTGGATCTCCTCGGCGGGCTTGGACTCGATGACGATTTCAGCCGGGGCGGCAGGGGCTCCGCTGCACCCCGCCAGGAGTGCGCCGATGAGCAGGATGGACAAGGCGATGCCGCGCATGCCGGAGCATCCCCCGCAAGGAGGTTATGAGTAACCTAGTCGCGTTGTCGAAACGCCTGGGTTCGCAGGTCTGCCGGAGTCGCCGGGGAGGCGGCCCCGCGCTAGGCCGGCCGCTTGCGCGGGGGGGCCTTGTCGCTGAGACGCACCTTCGTCTTCAGCCGGTGCCGGGGCTTGGCGGCCTTGCCCTTCGGCTTGGGCTTGCCGGCGCCAATCCAGGCGACGCGTAGGCGTTTGCCGGTCCCAGCCTTGCGGTGGAACGTCACGGTGAACTTGTCCTTGGGCAGTTCGACCAGGGGGACTTCCAGATGGCGTAGGCGGCCTTCACGGAAGACGACGACTTCGACGGGGTCACCCGGTTTGAGGTTGGCCACCTGGTCGTGGAAGTGGTCGGAGCGCCACTTGTAGCCGGCCGCGGCGGCAATCTCGTCGTCGGGCTGTAGGACCTTGAAGGCGGGGACATCCTCCCAGATGCGCGCAATGGTGGACGCGCCCTGCTTGAACTCCACGCCGAGGCCCTTGGTCTTGCGGGGTTCCTTCCATTCGCGCTTGAGGTCGAGGCCGAGCGTGTGCAGGGCCTGGTCGATGGGCAGCTCCTCGGTGCCGCGCGTCCATTCGTTAAGCAGGCGGCCCAGCTTGAACCCGGTTGCCTGCTCGACGAGGTCGGGGAACGCGTCGTCGGTGACGCCCATCCCGGTCTTGCCGTGCTTGCGCCAGACGTGCCGCATGACGGCGTCCACGCCGACCTTGCCCTTGCTGCGGCGGCGCAGTTCGGCTTCGAGGCAGAGCGCGACCCACATCCCCTTGGTGTAGTACGACACGTTGCGGTTGACGTTGTGCTCGTGCGGCTGGTACAGCAGCGTCCACGTCAGGCGACTGGCTTGGCTCACCGTGATGCGGCGGCGGCCGAGGGCCTTGTGGTACATCTCCAGGTCTTCCGCCATCATCTTGCCGAACTCGTCCTCGCCGCACACCTTGGCGCGGTACAGCAAGGGCAGCTCGTAGTAGGAGGTGAAGCCCTCGAAGAGCCACAGCAGATCGGTGTAGACCTCCGTCTGCAGGTCATAGGGCTGGAAGGCCGCCGGCAGGATGCGCTTGACGTTCCATGTGTGCACGAACTCGTGCGCCACGAGCGGCAGGTAGCGGGTCTGGACCTTCTCCGCATTCTGCATGTGCGCCGGGTCGGCTCCCAGCACGGTGGAGTTGCGGTGCTCCAGTCCGCCGCCATACTCGGCCGCGACGTGTGTGAGGAACGTGTAGTGCCGATAGGGCACGGCGCCGAAGACCTTGATGGCCTCGCGGCAGACGGCCGCCATGGACCGTTCCAGCTTGGCCCAGTTGATGCCCTGCGGCGGATGCCAGACGACGTGGCGGTGCGTGACGCCGCGGACCTTGAACTTCCCGACATGGTACGCCGACGGCGGACCGCATTCGACGGGGCAGTCGATGAGGTGGTCGAAGGAATCGGCGACCTCCAAGGTCCCGTCGAGGCCGCCGGTCTCCAGGCCGGACCAGGCGCGCCAGCCGCGCGGTTGCAGCAGGCGGAGTTTGTGCGGCAGGCCGCGACTAGCATCGTCGTAGAGCATCAAGGTCGCGGGGAACAGGTGGGCGTGGTCGGCCGTGACGTGGCTGGTGTCCACGGTGAGTTCGCGGGCGTAGACATCGAACGTGACCTCGACGGCGCGTCCGTTGGCGCCCTTGAGAATCCAGGAATCCTTCGTCGGCTGCTCGACCGGCAAGTAGCGGCCGCCGGCCTTGGCGCAGAGGTCCTGGACGTGGCGGCCGAAGTCGCGAATCTTGTAGGAGCCCGGCACCCAGGCGGGCATGCGCAGCGTGCGGTCGGCGCCGGGTGTCGCGGGGAAGCGCTGCGTGACCCGGACAAGGTGGCTCTCCGGCTTGCGGACGTCGAACGTGACCTGGACCTGGGGCATTGACCCGTCCAGCGCAAGGGGTCGTTTAGACGGCGCGGTCCGGCACCACCGACGACCGAACGACGGAACCCACGGAAACAAGTTCCGTGCGGTCCGTGCAATCCGTGGTTCGTGGTCGGCTCACGCTAGGGTATGCACGCGCTCGCAGCGCGGGCACTGCAGGCGGATGGGTCGCCGCTTCGGCGCCAGCAGGAGGACGCCGCAGTTGCTGCACTTGCCGACGCCGGTTCCCTCGGGGATGCCGGTCGCCTCAGCCGATGCAACGGTGCGGGCCATGACGATGTTCGCCTCGCGGCGCGGCTTGGCCGGCACGGGGCCGTCGACCTCGATTTCAGGGCCCGGGTCGCGTGGCAGGTCGCGTTCGGTGACTTGGCGGCGCGTGACTCCGCTGGGTCCCGTGCGTTCGGGCCAGCCCTTGGTGTCCGTCGGCGTGCGGCGGGGCTGCACGACGGGGACCGGGGGCGGCTGGATGCGTGGCGGACCCATTGGCGCGGTGGGGGCCTGTCCCGCATCGCCGTACTCGAAGCCGATGTCGGCGCTGGGGTCGGAGTCGACGGGCAGTTCGGGCGTTGGAAGTGGCACGACGCCGTGGTCCTGGGCACCGGCGGGGGCCGGGCGGAACGAGGAGGGAGCGGTGAAGGCCGGCGCGCTCAACGTGGCGAAGGTCAAGCCAGTCAGGGCCGCGAGGGCGACGGCGCCGAGGGCGAGGCCGAGCCATTCGAAGAAACCGGCGGGCGTGAGGGCGACGGCGGCCATGGCCATGCCAAGGGCCCCGACGCCGAAGAAGACGAAGGCGAGGACGCGGTAACCGCCGCGTCCGATGCCGTCCTGCATATGCATCCAACCGTTCGATGCCCTCGGCCTAGATGAAGGACCCGGAGTGCAGCGGCGGGGAACCAGAAAGGGAGAAGAAAGGGGGAGGAAGGGATGAGCGGAGGCGCCGTATTCCTACGCCTTGCCGACCGGGTTGCCGGTGCGGCGCGGCTTGAGGACCTCGATGTCGATGCGGAACGATTGCGCCGCCGCGTCCACGGAGCCTTCCTTCATGCCCTTGATGGTGGCGTCGGCGGCCAGCTTCACGGCATCCTCGGTCTTCTTCTTGGCCTTGAAGGCCTCGGAGAGGGCGTGCTCGGCCTGGTTGGCTTCCTTGCCCAGCGCGATGCCGTTGCGGTCGGTGGCGTTGCCGTCGACGTCACAGTGGTAGACGGCCGGGGTGGTGCCGTGGTTGTCGAAGCCGGCGACGATGACGCCGACGCCGAGGGGGCGGCGGTAGCTCATGCCCAGTTCGTGCAGGTAGTCGCTCAGGCTGAGGCTGACCTCCTTGGGGGAGATTTCGGAGCCGAGGACGAATTTGTGGTTGACTGCCATGTCGCGCAGCATTTGGCGGACCTGGTTGGTGTCGCCGCCGTGGCCGGTGACCAAGACGACGCAGTCCTTGCTGATGCGGACAATCTTGTCGGCGCCGGTGTAGAGGGGGTTGCCGTCGCGGTTCACGGTGGCCACGACGACCTGCTTGTCGTCCTTGGCGGCGATGATGGGCAGGCCCATCCCGAGCGTGATGCGGGCGTACTTGATGGCCGGGATGGAGCCGGTCTCATCGAAGTGCAGGTAGGCGGTGTCGACCGTTGGCTTCATCGCTGCACCTCCACCACGTCTTCCACGACTTCGGTGCTGAACGTGTAGCTCTTGAGCTCGGACTTGCCGACGTTTGGCAGCGTGTAGACGACCAGGCCGTTGCCCGAGGCGACGTCACGCTGCGTGCTGGCGCGCACGGCGCGCTTGGCGAGTTCGACGGCGTCCTTCAGGCCCTTGATCTTGGTCCACTCGGCGGATTCAAGGACACCGACGGCGGGGCCGGTTCCGGAGCCGGTGACTGTGAAGTCCTTCTTTTGGATGAGCGAGCCGTCGCCGCCGACATCCCACAAGTGGCATTCCTGCGCCTTGGGATCCCGCGTGGCGAGGATGAACTGGCCGTAGATGCCGCCGGCGCGCTGCACGGAGTGCGCGGCCAACTTGGCGAGCTCGGTGGCCGACAGCGACCAGCCGCGGCGCGCCTTGGTGTATTCGAGGTTGAGGCGCAGCATGTGCGCGTACGCCTGGGCCTGCGAGACGGAGCCCGCGATGGTGATCGCGGAGTCGTCGTCGAGCGGCTCAATTTTCACGACGTCCTTGTCCGCGACGTAGTAGCCTGCTGTTGCGCGGCGATCTGTGGCCAAGACGATTCCTTCCGACGTCTTGATGCCAACCGTTGTCGTCATCGCGAACCCGATGGTCAGCGTTTCTACAAAAGGGCTCCCAACGGTGCAACCGTGCAAGGAGTCGCTCCTGGCGGGAGGAGTATTGCCTGCTGGGCGCTTCGTCAGGGTCGGCGCCGCAAGCCCACCGCAAGCAGCGCGACCAAGGCCAGCAGGAGGGCGGCGCTCGGCGTGGGGCTTTCCTTTGGCTCCAACGCCTGCGCCGCGGCGGTGTCGTCCGGATGGTCCACGTCGGTGTCCACGATGGTGACGAGGCGCAGCAGGCCGCGGGCGGCCGGGTCGTCCTTCGAGAACGCCTGCAGCACGAGGTCGGCGCGCTCGCCGCTCACCGCCGCCGCCGGCGCCCGCACCACGATGGAGGCGCGACCGGTGTCATGGGCCGGAATCTCGACTTGGGTCGACGGGAGAGCGGCCCAAGCCGTGTTCGGGCCGGAGACCTCGAGGACGACGCGGACGGCCTTGTCGGACGGGTTGGCGATGGACACCTCGAAGATCGCGGCCTCTCCCGGGTTGACCAGGCGCTCTTGTTCACCAAGGGGGCTAAGGCCGGGGCCAGCCAAGGCGGCCAGCACCTGGTCGACGTCGTCGTGCCACTCGTTGAGCGGAAGGCGCAGCGAGCCGCCCTCGGCGATGTAGGCGCCCGTGTCGGCGATGCCGAAGGTCGGCACGGCGCTGAGCGTGCTGATCCTCAGGTTGAGGTACATCTCCTGCCCGTCCACGTAGGGGACGGAGTCGGCCTCCTTCTCGATGTCGAACTCCGTTTCGAAGAGGTGCTGGCTGTTGGCCTGGATGTCGGCCGGCTCGCCGGCAGGCAGGATGGCCAAGCGCGTGCTATCCTGGGCGCTCGTCGAGTAGACGTACAGCTCGCCCGCCATCGTCGTTCCCAGCATGGGTTCGGTGGTGCCGACCGGGACCACGAGGCGTCCCGTGCGAGCAAGGTCGAAGTCGAGGCCCAACTGGAGGCCGGGGTGGAGGCGGTAATAGTAGTAGTACGTCCAACGGCCGGGCCCGCCGCCCTGGCTCGTGCTGTAGTAGTTGCCGGGGGACGCAAAGGGGTCCTCTTCCAGGGTGCTCATGAAGGCCGCCCGGAAGTTCAGCAAGGGCCCGACGCCTCCTTGCGTCGCTCCGCCGTGCAGGTAGAGCGTGTCATGGTGGCCGGCCGGTTGCGGGACGGCGAGGAACCGCACACCCATCTCCACGCGGCCGACGGATCCGGGGTCGCTCTCGCTGGTCATTTCCAGGATGAACGACTCCGTGTCGCCGTGCTGGTGGCCGAAGGGGACGGTGACGAGGACGGGCACCTCGTGCGAGGCCTTGCCTTCGAGGGCAAGGACCTGGACGGGGACGACGACGGTGATGCGGCTTGAGGCGCCCGCGACGGCGAAGGTGAAGCGGTCGGCCGCGTCGCCAAGGTTTTCCGCAACGGCGGTGAGGATGTAGGTCGTGGCCTCGCCGTTGGAGGCGCGGAACGGCGTTTGGCTTGACAGGAATGCGTGGCCGCTCTGGGCCACTCCAAGGGCGATGGGGTAGGTGGCCGCGGCCGCCGCGTCGTCGGGCAAGTCGTCGGAGGGGTTCGCTGGCCACTCCACCCGGGGGACGGGATTGCCGACGCTGATGTAGGCGTCCTGGAACGTGGATCCGGCCTTGACGTGGATGCCCTCCAGGCTGCGGCCGGGGAAGGGCAAGGCGCCCTCAGCATCCGCCAGCATGTCGCGGGGAATCGTGACGGACAGCGTGTCGGCGTCCACGTCGCCCCGGACCTCCGTGCCGGTGAACCACAGGCCGTTCCATTCGGCGTTGGCGGAGTCGCGAGCATTGAGGTAGCCGTAGAAGGTCGCATCCACCGCCGGAAGGGAGCGGATCATCTCGAGGCGGAATTCGCGGCCATTGTGCGTGAAGTAGGTGCTGATCGAAATGCCATCCGCGGCGCTGTCCTGCTCGGCGGGCTTCAGGTCTTCGACCGTGATGGTGAAGGTGAACTCCGTGCGCGTCTCCGCGATGGCGAGGCTGCGCAGGTCCGCGCCCGAGTAGGCGGCAGCCGAGTCTGGCGCCGTAGGTGTGCCGGCCACGAGGAGTTGGACGTCGCCGGCCGGGTCGCTCAGGAGCGCAGCCGAATCTTGGGCGGCGGTGGGCTGCGCCGCAAACAGGCTGGTCAACAGGAGTGCGGCCAGGAGGGCGTTCCGAAGCACGGTTTCTACGAGGCGTGCTCCTATTTGGGAATCGTGGTCGAAAGCTCGATGTCTAGCGGCGGCGCAGGACCGCGAAGGCCAACAGGACCAGTCCGGCCAACAGGGGGGCCATCGCGGGGCTCTCCTTCTTCACGAGGTTGTCGGCCACCGCCGTGTCGTCAACGTGGTCGAGGTCGGTGTCCACTTCGGCCACGAGGCGCAGGAGGCTGCGGGCCTCCGGATGGTCCTTGGAGAAGGCCTGCAGGACCAGGTCGGCGCGCTCTTGGTCCACGGAGGAGGCGGGCGCCCGCACGATCACGGAGGCCTGTGCGGTGCCGTGGGCGGGGACCGTCACGGACCCGTCCGGCAGGGTGGCCCAGGCGGAGTTGCCGCCGGAGACCTCGAACTCGACCTTGACGTCCTCATCGAGGGGATTGGCGATGGAGACTGGGAAGACGACGGCCTCGCCGGGGTTGAACAGGCGTTCCTGCGCGCCAAGCGGGCTGAGGCCGGGGCCGCCGAGGTTCGACAGGGCCTCATCCACGGAGTCGTGCCATTCGCGCAGCGGAAGGACGGCGGAGCCGCCGGGGGCGATGTACACGCCTTCAGTGGTGAGGCCGAGCGTCGCAGGTCCCGTGAAGGTGACCTCGACGTAGAGCCAGAGAGTGTTCCCCGGTTCATAGGGGACGCGCAATCCGCCTTCCACGGGGACGAGTTCGGCTTCCATGAGGACTTGGCTGTTGGCGCTGATGTCGACGGGATCGGTAGGCCCGGCGGTGGCCAGGATCCCATCCTCGTCGCCAAAGAAGAACCCGAAGTTTGATGCGCCGACGAAGAGCGTGGCCGACATGGTGGCCTGCAGCATGGGGAGCGTGGTGCCGACGGGGACGCGCAGGACGCCAAGCTTTGCGGGGTCCACATCGAGGCCCATTTCCAGCGCGGGCTGGAGTGGGTAATCCCAGTTCGAGGTCCAGGTGGCGCCGTTGCCGCTCAGGCCGCCGCTGTAGTAGTTGACCTTCTGGTCGTTCGGGTCTTCCTCCTGGGTGTTGAGGTAGCCCGGCGGGGTGTTGAAGACTGGAAGGTCGTTCTGTGCGAGAGTCGTGTGCAGATACACGGTGTCGTGGTGGCCGGCCGGCTGGGGGATGGCGAGGAAACGGACGCCCATCTCAAGACGGCCGACGGAGCCAGCGTCGCTGAGGCTGCGCATCTCGAGGATGAACGACGTGAGGGCGCCGTGTTGGTGGCCAAAGGGCATGGTGAGTAGCACCGGGATGGCGGTGTCGTCGCCAGCCTCCAGCTTGACGACGGGGACGGGCAGCACGAGGCTGTAGCCTGCCGGCACGCCGGTCGCCTCGAGCTCGAACGAATCCACCGCATCGCCCAGGTTGGTGGCGGTCACGTTGTAGAGGAACGTCGTGGCCTCGCCGTTGGACGACCGGAACGGCATCTGGCTCGACAGGCGGGCATGGCCGGTCTGGGCGACGCCGACCTGGATGGGGAACGTGGCTGCTTGGGCGGCGTCGTCCGGCATGAAGTCTTGCGCGTAGGCAGGCCAGGGGACGGCAGGCACCGGAAGCCCCGACGAGAGGATGGTCGCCCCGCCAAGGCTGGAGAGGGCTTCGACGCGGATGGCTTCCAGGCTGCGGCCGGGGAAGGGGGCGGCGCCATCGGCATCGGCCATGGCTTCCCGGGCCACCGTCACGGCGTAGGTGTCGGCAGCGAGGTCCCAGCGCGCGTCGGCGTCCGTCGCCCAGATGTCGCTCCACTCCGCCTCTGCGGTGTCGCGGTAGGACAAATCCGCAAACGGCGACCCGGCAATCGCCGGTAAGGTGCGGAACATTGTGAGCCGGAATTCGCGGCCGTTGTGCGTGAAGTAGGCGTGGTATCGGCAGCCGTCCGCTCCGGTGTCCTGGTTCGGTTCCTTGAGGTCGTCGACCGTCAGGGTGAACGTGAGGTCGCTGTGGGCTTCGGTGATGCCGAGGCTTACCAGGTCGGCGCAGGAGTACAGGGTTCCGGCGTCGGGCACGGCTTGGGCGTCGGCGAGGATGAGGTTCACGTCGGCGCTGGCATCGGTCAGGACCTGTCCGGGCGCCTCCTGGGAGGAGGCGGGCATTGGCAGGAATGCCAACAGGAGGGCGACCAGGATGGCGGTCCGAAGCATGTGGATTGAACGATTCGGACCCGGTATTTGCGCTTCGTGGTCCAGGGGTCGATGTCTGAGGGAAGCCGGGCCGGTTAGCGTCGGCGCCGCAAGGCAACAGCCAACAGACCGATGAGGCCGACCAGGAGGGCGGTGCCTGGCGACGGGCTGTCCTTTTGAGTCAGCTCGGCGGCGGCAGCCGTGTCGTCCGGGTAGTCCGTGTCGGTGTCGACGACGGTCACAAAGCGCAGCAGGCCGCGCGTGGCCGGGTCGTCCCTCGAGTACGCCTGCAACACGAGGTCGGCGCGCTCGCCGGGGACCGAACCGACTGGGGCACGCACGACGACGGAGGCTCGCGCGGTGTCGTGCGCCGGCACGTCAACCTTGACCGACGGCAGGGTCGCCCAGGCGGCGTTCGGGCCGGAGACCTCGAGCACCATCGCCATGGCCGTGTCGAGCGGATTGGAAACGGACACGTGGAAGATCACGGCCTCGCCCGGGTTGACCGGACGCTCCTGGGCGCCAAGCGGACTGAGTCCGGGGCCGGACA
>JBAZXE010000054.1:0-13860 GCA_041659985.1 Thermoplasmatota archaeon
AACGCCGAACGCAGCCTCGAACGCGGCCTCAAGGCTTGTCCCGGAGGCAAGCTCGGTACAAATTGTGCGTAGCCCCATTAGATGGCCTTCGTCCGCCATGGCCAGCTCCAAGGCCAAGTATCCGATGTGCCCGGGCCAGACCTGGTTAGAGTGCAGATCAGGCAATGGCGTGTTCCATTGTTTTGCTTCGCCGTCCTTGGCACTGTGCTCCATGAATGACGCGGTCTCTCCTTTGGTGGTGGCTCCTTGCTCGATCAGGGCCGCGTATGCCACCTGCGTGGCGAAGCCTTCTTCCAGCCAATCTGGCAAGCCCTTCCATGGCTGCCCGCCTAGGCAGCCTAGGTGAGCATGCCAAACATGGGCGTACTCATGGATGGCCGAGCTTTGACGACCTGCCTCGGCAGACCAAAACCACGTCGTCTGGCTTAGCCAGTGAGGATGGGCGACGTCAAAGAACGGACGTGCCTCGTAGGGTGGTTCGGGGTCGAGCGCGGTGCAGCATGCACCTCCGCCATTCGGGTGGTCATTGCCTCGCCCGGTCGCCACGACCTTGACGGTGATCGCACTTCGCGCCTCTGGCGGGATATCACCGCCAAGGTTGGCGGCCAGGAAATCTCCGGCCGTCGCGAGACCACGCCGGATGCTTTCCAGGTCCTGTTCCGGGACATCGGCCGCGACATCAAACTGAAAGCCAGTCTCGCGCGCGGGTGTTTGGGTCGGTGACCGGCCCGACGACTGGTCCGCCGTGGAGGTCTGCGAAGGGACCGAACCCGAGCCATCGTCGGAATTCGCAGGGTTGCTTCCGGGGTCCAAGTCCTGCGAGGGGCGTGAGGTTCCGCCCTGTTCGATGCACCCCGCAACGAAAACGCAAACGAGGGCCGCTGCCAGGAAGCGCTGCACGGTTGAAATGCAGTCTAGGTGACGTACATACTCGTTGAGGTTGCAGTTGGTATCACGGGCGCGGAGGGGGGCCTCCTGAGGTGCGGCCGTTTCCTCCGGGCCCATTCGAAAGGCACCCTGACCGGTTTATGCTGGCACCCCAGGTCGTCCGGCCGTGGCGTTCGACCCGCAGGACAATCTGTTCCTCCTCCCCGGCCCCGTCAAGATGCACCCTCGGGTCCTTGCCGCCATGGCCCGCCCGGCCGCCGCCCACCGCGGCCCCGAGTTCTCCGACACGGTCAAGCGGCTTGAAGCCGGCCTCAAGCAGGTCATCGGCGCCCCCCACGTCGCGCTCATGACCGGCTCTGGTACGGCGGGAATGGAAGGCGCCATCTCGAACCTCGTGCACTGGGGGGACCGCGCCATCGGCCTCGACAACGGCAACTTCGGCGGCCGCATGGCCAAGCTCGCCAAGCGCTACGCCCTCGACAAGGCGGTCACCATCACAAGTCCGTGGGGCCACGGCGTCGACCTCGAGGCCCTCAAAACGGAACTGGAGAAAGGAGGCACGACGGCGGTCTGCTTCACGCTCAACGAAACCTCGACGGGCGTCATGAACCAAGGCAAGGACATCGCCGCGTTGTGCCGCAAGCATGACGCCTTGTGCATCGCGGACACCATCACCGCCACCGGCGCCGTCGCCGTCCCGATGCAGGAGTGGGGCCTCGACGTTAGCATCGTCGGCTCACAGAAATGCCTCGGCGGTCCAAGCGGTTTGGTCTTCGTCGGCGTCTCCGAACGCGCCTACGAACGGCTGGACAGCCCGACCCTGTATCTCGACGTCAAGAAACACATCGAAAAACAGGAGAAGGAACAGCAGACACCGTTCACGCCGGCCGTCCCGCTGTTTGCGGCCTGCCTTGAAGGGTTGGACATGCTGCAGGCGGAAGGAGTCGAGAACCGGATCAAGCGCACGAAGCGACTGGCGGACGGCTGCCGAGCCGCCGCCGAAGCCGCAGGATTGGAACTCGCCGCCGAGAAAAGTGTGCGCAGCGATACCGTCACCGCCATCCGCTACCCCGCCGGCATCGAGGACAATCAGATTCGCGGCGTGCTCAAGGACCGCTTCAACGTCGTCGTCGGCGGCGGACAGGAGGCCTGGAAGGGCAAAGTGTTCCGCATCGGTCACATGGGCACGATTGGCTGGGCCGAACTGGCCGGGGCATGGGGCGCCATCGAGGCGTGCTTCAAGCTCGCGGGCAAACCGCTGCCCAAGGGCGCGGCGGTCGGTGCGTTGACCGATTTCGCTTAGGGCAGTCATTTTTTGCTCAGTCAAGGCGGTACGCAGATTGCGCAAAATCCTGTGATGACGGGTTGGCCCGCCAAAAGCGCAAGCCGCCATGCGCCGTTATGTCGCAAATTACGTTGTCCGGCCGTAGCGCATCAATCAATCTGTTGAAATCAGTGCAGCCGCGGTCGCGGAGCGCGGAATCTGCGCAGTCTGCGTTCACCGAAAGGACAAGAAGCGGCCGCGGGCTGGTCGTCCGATGCCCGTCGTCCATGGCCTTGTCACCAGCCTTCCCAGGCATCGCTTGGCGCAGGAGGAGTTGCGCGCCGTGGCGGACTCCGTCCTGCCGGATTCCCCGAACAAAACGGGAATCCTGGAGGTGTTCCGCAACGCGCGCATCGATGGCCGGTCGTTGGCCATGCCGGTCGAGTGGTACCTCGCGCCGCACGGGTTCGCCGAACGCAACGAGGCCTACTCGAAGGTCGGGCTGGACCTTGTTGAAGCGGCGGCGCGTCAGGCTCTCGCCAAATCCGGCCTCTCCGCTTCCGACATCACCGCCGTCATCCTCGTGTCGACCACCGGCATCGCCACCCCGAGTCTTGACGCGCGGCTGGCCAACCGCATCGGGCTTCGCCCCGGCATCACGCGCGTTCCGCTGTTCGGCCTCGGTTGCGCCGGCGGCGTGGCCGGCCTCGCTCGAGC
This sequence comes from Thermoplasmatota archaeon, assembly GCA_041659985.1. GTDB lineage: Archaea > Thermoplasmatota > E2 > JACPAO01 > JAHFTW01 > JAHFTW01. Next base: position 2,870 of record JBAZXE010000054.1, read on the forward strand.
CGCCGACCTAGCGAAGGCGGACCCCGGTTCCCACGTTCTGCTGGTCGCGATGGAACTTTGTTCCCTGTCGTTCGACATCACCACCGCGCTCGGCCTGGGAAAAGGCGCCGTCGACAAGAAGAGTCTCGTCGCGGCGAGCCTGTTCGCCGACGGGTGCGCCGCCGCGGTCGTCTCCGGGACCCGCACCGGCGCCCAGGGCCTGAAGTGGATTGCCGGCGCCTCCCACTTGTTCGCGAACACGGAGCGCGTCATGGGCTGGGACGTCGCCGACGACCACCTCGAAGTCGTCCTCTCTCCCGGCATCCCCGACCTCGTGCGCGCCGAATTGGCGGGCATTCTCAAGCCCTTCCTGGCCAAGCACAACGGTGGGCGCGACCCGGAGCATTGGGCGATGCACCCTGGCGGCGCCCGGGTCGTCGACGCGTTCCGCGACGCCCTCGGCCTGCGCGGCAACGAACTGCAGTGGACCGAGCGGGTGCTGCGCCAGAACGGCAACATGAGCAGCCCGACGGCTCTCTTCGTCCTGGCCGAGGCCGTGGCGAACGGAATCCGGCCCGGTGAACGCGTCCTGGCCTCCGCTCTTGGCCCCGGGTTCTGCGGCGAGTTCGCGCTGCTTGAGGGCTGATGCATCCGGGCTTCTGGTGGCTATTGGTCGCCCTTGGAGCGCAGCGCCTGGCCGAGATGGCAACAGCGGCCCGCAACGTGCGACGCTTGCTGGCCTCGGGTGCACGGCTCGTGTCTGACGACGGCTATGCCCTACTCGTGACGACCCACTCCCTGTTCTTCGTCGCGGCGATTGCCGAGGCTTGGTACGCACCGTGGGCCGGCGTCGGAGCGTGGACGACGCCCGGCCTGGCGCTTTTCGTCATCGGGGAACTCCTGCGCGGCTGGTCGATGATGGCCCTCGGTGGCCGTTGGACGACCCGCATCGTGGTCCTCCCGGCAGCGCCACTTATCGCCGGCGGCCCCTACCGGTTTGTCCGCCACCCCATCTACGTCGGCGTCACCCTGATGCTGCTCGGATTCCCGCTGGCCTTCGGGTTGTGGGGCACGTTGGTCGGCATCGGCCTGCTCAACGCAGTGGCCCTCACGCGGCGCATCCGCCGCGAGGACCGGGCCCTGGCCGCCGCCGTTGCCACCTGACCGAACAAGGAGCCCACGGAAGCGCACGGAACCAAATTCCGTGGGCTCCGTGAATTCCTTGTTGCGGGATGGCGTTCGGAGAGTAACCGGCGACGGATGGGAACGGCTAAGGTCGAATCGCAGGCTGGCATGGCATGGACCGCCGTGAGGCCCGCATGGCTCTGGAGTTCGCCCGGCAATGGGCCCGCGAGAACCTCCTGCCGGCAGCCAGCCTCGACGCACTGGAGGCGCGCTACGCCGCCGATGCCCGCGACGACCCCGAAGGCGAATCGTTCGGGGCAGGAGTATTGTACGGCCTCGGCGGCGTGCTCCTCGGGGCTGCGGCCTTTGCCTTGCTGCTCCTGCTGGAGGACAACGGCGTCATCGCCGACTCGCAGGCCGTGGCGCCCTGGCTCTTCTTGGGATGGGGGCTTGCCTGTTCAGCGGGCGCCTTCGCCATCGATTTGTTGGCCCGCAAGCCTCGACTCGGCGATGCGTTCCACGTTGCCTCCCTCTTGGCGGTGACCGCCTCGGGGTTCCCTCGCGCTGACGACTTGCCGCTCGGCTTCGTCGCGATGGCCTTCGCGGCCGTCCTCATCTGGTACCGTCGTTCGCGCTTCTTGGTCCCCTTCCTTGCGCTGGTGGCTCTCAACGCCGCATTGGGCTCCGTCCTGTTCGGCCGCGTCGCGCGGTTTGCCGACGAGGGTGCCGCATTCGGACTATGGTTCGGATACGCCCTCGCGCAACTGCCCATCCTCGTCGCCGGCAGCCGCCTCGCCAAGTGGCCCTGGCCGACCTTCGCCGTCGCAGGTGCGACCCTGCTCCTGGCCGGGACATTCCTCGGATTCTACTTCGACGTGGTCGACGATTTCAGCCCCCAGTTCGACGGCGACGTGGAAGTCTACCTCGCAGTCCTCATGGGGGCTTGCCTGGTCGCTGGCCTCCTGCTGCGCGAGAAGGGACTCGTGCTGGCCTCGGCCCTCGTCATCGCCATCGACGCCATCGCCTTCGCCTTCGACGTGGGCGAGATTGTCGGCGGGCTCATCGCCATCCTGACCGTGGCCGGGCTGCTCATCTGGCAAGCCGGTTCCCTGCGGCGTTACCTGCGCGAATCGTAGGCCCACGGACGGGCGTTAGGTCCAAACCCCGTCGATGCAATCCCATGCGTGTGAAGCGCCTCGGCTGCCTGGTCATCGCCGACGAGATCCTTGGCGGCCACGTCCACGAGTCGAACTCCCATTGGCTGTCGCAGCAGGTGAAACCGTTGGGCATCAAGTTTGCGCGCGTGGAAATCTGCTCCGACGATTTGCCCGACATCGTGGCCTCGATCCAGCGGTTCCTGTACGACCTCGACCTCGACTACGTGGTCACCTCGGGCGGACTCGGCCCGACGCCGGACGACCGGACGATGGAGGGACTTGCCAAGGCCATCGGAAAACCGCTGGTCGCCAAGCCGGAACACGTGGCCTGGATGCGCGAGCGCTGCCGCATCGGCCATAAGCTCGGCTACTTCGATTCCCCGGAGCCGAACGCCGGTCTGCTGAAGATGTGCAAGCTGCCCGAAGGAGCCGAAGCGATGCCGAACGAATTGGGAACCGCCCTCGGAGCCATCGTCACGGCCGGACCGAAGCCGACGACGCTGTTCACGCTGCCCGGCGTGCCGCGCGAATTCTACCGCATGTTCGAGCAGTCCATCCGACCCCACCTCTCCGGCGGAGCGCCCATCCACACCGAGGACCTCGTCCTGTACACGGAAGAGTCGCGGTTGTTTTCCATCCTCGAAGGATTGGAGGCCGAGTTCAGCGACGTCGTGCTCGGCTCGTACCCGGAGCGCGGCCGCATTCGCATCCGGGCCACTGGCGATGCCATTCGGGCGAAGCAACTCATCGCACGGATGCGCCAAGCCGCCGGCAAATACCTGGAGCCGCAGGGGCGCTTCCGGGGCGAAGTCAAGGGCGAAGCGGAATCCGGATTACCCGATTGATCACCGATTTGCCGGATTTCCCTTCCGTCGAATCGGACCCGGAATCCGGCCAATCAGTTGAGCTCGTCGGATTCGTCCTTGCCCTCTTCGCGGTCGCCCGACAGGAACGTGTCGTACTCCGGGGTGGCGTCCTCGGATTCCCCGACGGCGCCCTGGAACAACCGGTAGAGGTCGTCGAGGCCGGTGCCGTCGACGCTGCTGACGGCGACCAGGGTGCTCTCGACGGCCATGCCGGAGAGGAGGCGGCTGACACTGGCGGCGAACTCGGTGGCCATGCCGGGCGACTCGCCAAGCACGTCGGATTCGAGCGACTCAGGGTCGGCGGCCCAGTCGCGGATGGTCTCGATGGAGTCCGGGTCGATGCGGTCCGCCTTGGAGAGGACGTACAGCATCGGCTCCTGGAAGCGGAAGTGCGTCGTGGCGCCGAGCATGAGCTGGCTGGCGAAGCCGACGGGCGTGCGCGCCAGGAACGGGTCGAGCAGGTAGGCGATGACGCTGCGCTGCGGGTTCAAGGTCGACACGATGTGCTTGCCGGACTGGCGGAAGACGAAGAGCTCGAGTTGGCCGGGCGTGTCGACGATGATCTGGTCGGCGCGGAAGCCGGAGATTTCCGCCATGACTTCTTCGAGGTTGAGGGCAATCATGTCGGCGGCGGCAATTTGGGCACCGTTGGGCCCGAGGCCATTCTCCTCCATGATCTCCGAGATCTTCACCCAGTCGCGGATGTCGACGTCGGGTTCGTAGGGCATCTTCTCCGCGCCCGGGTCCAAGTTGACGAGAACGGTGGAGATGCCGTGCTGCTTGGCCCAACGGTCGTAAGCGGCCACCATGGTGGACTTGCCCGCGCCGGCGGTGCCGATGAAGTAGATGGTCGTCGCCTCGCCCGCCATCAGGCCACCTGGCCGCGGATGGAGCTCATGTGGTGGACGCGCTGCGCCAGGAGTTGCGGCGTTCCGATGTCGTGGCGCACGAACAGCTTGTCGCCGTGCACGTGCTTGAGGGCGGCCTCGCACACGGCGTTGGCGTGCTCGACGTTGGGGCCCTCACCCAGGATGCCGACGGCGCGGCTGGTCATCGTGGTGAGGGGCCCGGTGGGCTGCTGCTCGACGTTGGCGAAGTAGGCGAAGCCTTTGACGCGCTTGATGCTGAAGTCGTCGACCTCAATTTGGCGGCCCGCCTCGGGGCGGCCCTCGCCGTAGCCCAGCGGCACGATGTACTTCACGACCGTCGCGACGGCGCGGAAGCGGGCCTGCTTGCTGGCCAGGGTGCCGGTGGCCATGCCTTCGAGCAAGGCGAGGTAGTCCGATTCCAGCGTGTGCAGGACGTTCATCGCCTCGGGGTCGCCGAAGCGGGCGTTGACCTCGATGACCTTGGGGCCGGCGGCCGTCAGCATGAACTGGCCGTAGATGGTGCCCACGTAGGGCGTCCCGTCGGCGCGCAGGGCGTCGACCAGGCCTTGCAGGATTGCCGTGGATTCCGCGTAGTCCTCGATGCTGAGGAACGGCAGCAGACCATCGGCCTGCGAGTACGAACCCATGCCGCCGGTATTGGGGCCGGCGTCGCCTTCGTAGAGGCGCTTGTGGTCCTGCACGGCGGGCATCGGCAGCACCGTGGTGCCGTCGGTGAACGCCATCAGGGTGTACTCTTCGCCGCGTGCCAGTTCCTCGAATTGGACGGAGCCGCCGCCGACACGCCCCGCGAAAATGGACTTGACGTACGCCTTGGCGCCCTCGACGTCGTCGAAGTGGTCGCCGTGGACTTGCACGCCTTTGCCGCCGGTGAGGCCGACGGGCTTGATGGCCCACACGGGGCCATGCGTGTCGAGGAACGCGAGGGCGGAGCGTTCGTCGTTGAAGGCGTGGAAGCCGAGGCGGCCGGGCACCTTGTGGCGCTGCATGATCTCGCGCATGAAGGTCTTGGACGTCTCGATGCGTGCGGCGGCTTGGCTTGGACTGGCAACAGCGATACCGGCTGCGCGCAACGCGTCGCTGACTCCGGCCTCGAGCGAGGATTCGGGTCCGATGACGGCGAGGTGGCATTTCTGCATCTTCGCCCACGCCACGATGCCGGCGGCGTGGCGGTCGTCGAGGATCTTGAAGCCGGTCGCGGATTTCACGAGACCGGGGTTGCGGTGCTTGGTGATGACGTAGAGCTGCGCGCGGTTGCTGCGGCGGATGGCCAGCGCCATCGCATGTTCGCGCGCGCCGGAGCCGACGAGGAGGACGTTGAGCGTGCCGGCGGGCAGTGCCTTCGCGTGCACCTGCGATGGCGGCGCCATGGCGACGGTGCCGGGCGCTGGCGGCGCGGCGACCATCGGGTGGCCGCCAGCCGGGGGAGGCCAGACCTCGGTGTTGCCGCCGGGGCGCGAGGGAAGAGCGGAGGTGGGAGTCGTGGCGGTTGGCGACACGTAGCCGCTCATCGGCGGCGATGCCGCCGCCGCAGGCTTGCCCGCAGGACGAGACTTCAGGTCCATCGTATCCGACGTGTCGCGCGCAGAGGCGCCACTTGCGCCGACGTAGCCGCCGAGGCCGAAGGAGCGCTGCGTGGCATCGGGGAAGAGCGGGCGCTGGTATTCCTGGAAGTCCTGGCCTTCCTTGCCGGTCTTGCCGGACCCGCCTTTGCGGATGATGTCGCGACTCGTGCCGAAAATCGGGGCGCTGGGCCCTTCTTCGACGTGGCGGCGCGGCGTGGAGATAACCTCGGTGTCCTCGTCGCTCTCGACCGATGGGCCGGATTTTCCGCCGCCTGAGTTGCCGGAGGGATTGGCATCGGGGTCGACGGGTTTGCCACTGGGCAGCACCCACTTGGTGCCATCCCAGATTTCGGCGTCATCCTCGACCCGGCCTGGCACTTGCCGGCGGTGGTCGGCGTCGCTGGGGGCGTCGGGGATGCTGGAACGGCCGGGCTTGGCGGGGCGCGGGCTGCCGGGAAGTTCTTCGACTCCGCCGGCGGTCTTGGCGGGCTCGGCGGGGGGCACGGGCTTCGCCTTCGGTTTGACGTAGAGCTCCGTTCCGTCGTTGGCGCTCGGGTCGCTCATGCCTTGGCCTCCTTGGGCTTCAGCATGCGACGGGCCTCCGGAGTGTCGAGCAGGGTGGAGACATTGGCAAGGGCATCGAGGTGGACCTTGGCGTCGGCCAGGGCCTTGACGGCGCCAGATTCGCGGTCGACAACGACGCAGGCGTACTCGACGGTGGCGCCGGCGGCGCGCAGGACCTCGACAGCCTCCAGCGTGCTCTTGCCCGACGTGGTGACGTCCTCGACGACGAAGACGTTGAGGCCCTTGGTGGCGCGGCCCTCGATGCGCTTGCCGGTGCCATGCGTGCGTTCACCCTTGCGGATGATCAGAAGGGGAAGATTGGATTCCAGGCTCACAGCAGTGGCCAGCGGGACGGCGCCGAGCTCCATGCCGGCCACGGCATCGAAGGGCCCGTTGCGGGCGGCCAACTGCGCCATCTTGTGGGCGATGAGCTTGAGCGTCGTCGGGTCCGTCGAGGCGGCCTTCACGTCGACGTAGTAGGGCGATTTGGCGCCCGACGTGAGGGTGAAGTCGCCGAACTTGACGGCGCCGCAGGCCAGGAGGGACTCCGCGATGGAGGGCATCAGGAGCCGCCCAGGAGGCGGGGGTTGAAAAGGGGGAGGAAGGAGGACCGTGCCGGCGGTCTCAACCAAAGACGGCGTCGACGGTGTAGTCGGCTTGGCCCGCACAGGAGTAGCCGGTGATGGCCAAGGTCCACGTGCCGGTCTTGGGGTTCTCAAAGACAAGGGGCGGTTCCGGGCCGACCTCTTCGCTGGCCTGGCCCTTGCCTGCGGAGTCGGTGACCTCGAAATCGAGGTCGGTGACGCCTTCACCGCTTGGGTCCTCGTACGTGAGGGTGAGCGTGAGGCGTGTTTGCCCTTCCTGTACGACGAGCTCATGGCTACCTCCTTCGATTTCACCGTTTTGAACAATCGTGGGAAGGCACGTGACGGTTCCCTTGAGTTGCGTGGGGCCTTGCGTCGGGGCGGAGACGCTCCCGCCAGTGGCATTCACTAAGGTGCTGTAGATCGTGCTGTTGCGTCCATCCGTCAGTGTGTAGGTGACATTGAAGGCGCCCCCTGCGGTGAAGTTGTGCCCCACCTTGGCCGGCAACTGCGTTCCGTTCGTTTGGTTCCCGTCCCCGAAGGCAAGGGTCCAGTTGAGCGCGTCGCCATCCGCGTCGTGCCCGCTCAGGGTGAAGTTCACCAAAAGGGGGATTGCGCCATTGCTGACGGAAGCGTTGATGGCACCAGTTGGAGCATGGTTCACGCGCGGCCCGGTCGAGGAGCTTGAGGTTCCCGTCCCCGTCGAGGAGCCCGACGAGGTGCTCGTCGTGGAACCGCTCGTGGTTGGGTCGGGGTTCTCGTCGTTTGCCCCGCTGCACCCGGCGAACGCCAGGGAAATCAGGATGATGCTGGCAACAAGGGGCTTGAGGCCCATGTTGGGGCAGAGCCTAGTCGTGTTCTTGAACGATGCCTTACACGGAAGCGCCAATCGAAGGGTTGGCGTAGACTCGTGGTTTCGGCGGCTAAGGGGCCGTGAACGTCAGCGTGTAGTCTGTGTTGACGGCGGTCTCGCTGCACGCCTGGACGCCCGTCGCGTCGGCAGGCACGTTCCCGGAAGCCCCGGCATTGCCACCCCAGTAGGCGATCATGCCGGCCACGTCGAAGGCGAACGTCCAACCTGGGCCGAGAGCGTCGAACGCGAAGTAGTCGCCGGCGTAGCCGCCGCCGGGCGGGATGCCGAACTGGTCGCTCAAGGCGAACAGGCATTCCCCTTCGGTGCTGAGCACCGGATCGGGGAAGATGACATGCCCCGTGAAGATGAGTGCGGCAGGGGCGCCGGCCTCGGCCGAGACGTTCAAGAGCGCATGGTAAGAGGTCTGGTTGACCCCGTCGTCGAGCGTGAAGGTCGCGTTGAACAGGCCCGCCGACGCATAGACGTGGGTCGTGTTGGCGGGAAGGCTCGTGCCGTTGGCGGCGGTCGCGTTATCGCCGAACGAAAGGGTCCAGTTCAGTGCGTCCCCGTTTGCGTCGGTGCCCTCGAGCTTGAAGGTCACATTGAGCGGCGCGGCGCCACCCGGGACCGACACCGCGAGGGAGCCCGTGGGCGGAACGTTGGCCGACGAGTTGGTCGGGGCCGCGGTTGTGGAGACCGTCGACGCACTGGATGTGCTAGACGTGCTAGACGTGGAGGTCTCGCTGTCGCCAGCGCCGTCAGAGCAGCCGGCGAAAGCAAGGGCGAGGATAGTCAGGCTGGACAGGAGGGCCCAGGAGCGCATGCGCGAGGCTTGCCGCATGACGATATAGGGGTTTTGTCCGGGCCCACGGCGTGGACCCTACGAAACCGACGTCAGCTCGAAGTCGATCGCTAGCGTGGGCACGTCGCCGCAGACGGCCATGTTGCTCGAAACGGTGGTTTCGCCATGAGTCTGGTTATCAAACGGTACAGGACAGGAAAGTCGAAACATTTTCGACCGTATCCAAAGCAAAAGTCGCTGTGGCGCTGTCGTAGTCGAAGACGGTGCCGGTGGCCAGCCGGTGCTGGTACGACCGGCGATCGTCAAATTCGCTTTGGCTCAGGTCATCAACGCAACCTGCAGACGCGACTGGAACCAAAAGCACAGCAGCGACAAGCATGATTCCGATGAACAATGGCTTAGGCATTCAACATCACCAACCATTTCTTCGAAAGTGTGGCCCCGGGTAAAGGTTGGCATCCCCAAGGCCTCGCTTGCAAGGCCTGACCGGAGCTTGCCCAGATCAGGTGTGCGAGGCGCCTACGGTTCCGTCGCCACGAAAGTGAAGGTGCCTGTGGGGACATTGCCAGGGTCAGCCGTGCAGATGGCGACGTCCGTCGTGCCAGCAGGTACGGTCCCGGCGTCGGTCCCATCGCCAAGCAAGGCTGCGCCGCCGTCAAAGAACCAGACATGGTACGTGGCCGTGAGCACCCAAGCCCAGCCATCGATACCGGCTGCTGCGATGAAATCCGCAGACAGGCAGCCGCCGAAACCGGGGATACCGTTGTCCGCCGTCGGGTCGAGGCCGGTGGTCTCTCCCTCAATAGTGAATGTCTCCTTGGTGCCGCCGTTTGGCGGCCCGAAGACCGTCACATTGTAGGTCACGTTGTGCGCCCCGTCAGTAAGAGTATAGTTGACCATCAACGGAACGGAGCTGTTGCCGTAGGTGTGGTTGAGGGTCATCGGAAGGACGGTGCCGTTCGTCGCGTTGCCGTCGCCGAAGGTCAGGGTCCAGTTGAGGAGGTCGCCGTCGGCGTCGGTGCCGTTGAGCGTGAACGTGACATTGGTGCCATTGGTGAGGGCGCCAATCGATCCGCTGGGTGCCTGGTTGGGTGCCGGGCCCGTCGAGGTCGACGTGGAGCTCGTACTGGTCGAGGAGCTGGACGTGGAGGACGAGCTGGACCAGGACGTCGTGGGGGACGTGCTGGTCGTGGAGGAGCCGTCGCCGTCGCCCTTTCCGTCGGAGCAGCCGGCGAAAGCAAGGGCAAGAATGGTCAGGCTGGCCAGGAGAGCCGATAGGCGCATGCCATTGCGTTGGTCCACCAGGTTATATGGATTGCGACTCCCGGACTCCCGGGATTAACAGTTGGCCCCCGCAAGTCACGAATCAATGGCCACGACCATTTCTCGCATCGGGCCAATCAGGCGGTGACCGTGAAAGTAAGGGTCGCGGGGGCTGCGGAATCCCACAAGATGACGCACCCGGCCCCGGCCGGCACCGTGCCGGACTCAGAGCCTGCGTTCGCGTAGAGGTCGCCAACGAATGTTCCCCCGGCCCAGTCACAAGCGTCCCAGAACTCCAAGTCGGCGTTCGCACCCGATGAAGTGCCAGTGAACAGATGGCCGGCCAGGTTTGGCGTGAGCACGGTGAACACGCAATCGCCGCCGGACTGCCCGGAGGAAAATGACCCGCATGCCGCTGCGCCAGCGCTACCCAGTTCGGGCACGCCGGTCATCCCTGGGTTTGCCGGAATCGTGGTCGCCTCCGCGAAGGTGAACAGCGGCGCAGCGCCCCCGCCACCTCCCGCCGTAATCGCAATCGTGACGTTGCTCTTGGTCTGCAGCGTGCCGTCGCGAACAATCAGCGTCGCATTGAACTTGCCTGCGGCTGCGTAGGTGTGGGCGACGACGGAAGGCAGAGTTTTGCCGGTCGCGTTGGTCGAGCCGTCGCCGAACACGAGGGTCCAGTTGAGCGAATCCGCGTCGGCGTCTGTGCCGTTGAGGGTGAAGTTGACCTGGAGGGGCGCCACGCCGGACTTCGGCGTCGCATTCAGGCCCGAGGTCGGCGCATGGTTCACGGGCACCGGGGGAGTCGTGGTGGAGCTCGAGGAGGTCGAGGTCGTCGTGGTGGACGACGACGTGGACGACGAGGTGGTCGGCGCGACCAGCTTCAGCGGGAACACGGACTGTACCGAGGTCGTGCCGTCGGCGACGCGGAAGACGGCGCTGTACGAGCCGGCCGCCGCGTAGGCGTGGTCGATGGACACCGGCAGGAGGGATGACGAGACCGGCGCGCTGCCGTCTCCGAAATTCAGCGTCCAGTCGAGGACGTCGCCGTCGTCGTCGCTGGCGTTGAGTGAAAAGGCGACACGCAGCGAATTGGGGCCCGTGCCCGCCGAGGCCGAGAAGACGGTCGTCGGGGCATGGTTGATGGGCGCAGGCGTCGGCGCCGTACTGGTGTTCGTGGACGACGAGGTCGTGGAGGTCGTCGAACTGGTCGTCGACGTGGTCGGGGACGGGTCGCCCCCGGTGCCGGCCAGGCAACCGGCGAAGGCCAAAGCCAGGAGGGTCAAGCCGACCAGAAGAACCGACAGGCGCACGGCCAAGGCTTGTTAACCGCCGTTATAGGA
>JBAZXE010000055.1:0-5965 GCA_041659985.1 Thermoplasmatota archaeon
GTCGGCCAGGCCCAGCGCCATTGCGGCGTCCAGGTTGCGGCGCCGTCCGATGATGGGGGACTCGACGCCGGCCTTCTTGCCGAGGTCGTCGTCGCGGTCCACGCACAGGATGAGGGTCTTCATTGGCGCAAGGGAGACGTGGACTTGTCAATATTTAAGGCGATTAGCCGGAGACTCAAAGTCCGACGGGGAACCGACCCCGCTGCCCATCGGCAGGTGCCGTTTTCAGGTGGTTTGCAGGGATGGCCGGATGTCGGGTCGGAACCCCTTTCCCGGGGGGTCCGGTGGCCGCTGCGTGCCCAAGCCCAGCAAGTCCCGCGCAACGACTGGCGCCAAGGCCCGCCCTGCCGTGGCCAACCCGGAGACCCCGTTGCGTTGCAAGTCCTGGCGCACGGAAGCCATCCTGCGCATGCTGGAGAACAACCTCCACAACGCCGAGGACCCGGAAGCGCTGGTCGTCTACGGCGGCACGGGGAAAGCGGCCCGCAATCCCAAGTCCCTCGCCGCCATCAAGAAGGCGCTCACCGAGCTCGAATCCGACGAGACGCTGCTCGTGCAGTCCGGCAAACCCGTCGCGATTTTCCGCACTTGGCCGCAGGCGCCGCGCGTCCTCATCGCCAACAGCCACCTCGTCCCGAAGTGGAGCAACTGGGAGGAGTTCAACAAACTCGAGGCCGCCGGCCTCACGATGTACGGCCAGATGACCGCCGGTTCGTGGTGCTACATCGGGACGCAGGGCATCATCCAGGGCACCTACGAGACGTTCGCCGCCGCCGGCCAAGCGCACTTCAAGTCCGACCTCAAGGGCCGCATCGTCCTCACCGGCGGCATCGGCGGCATGGGCGGCGCACAACCCCTGGCCGTGACCATGGCAGGCGGCGTCTGCCTCGCCGTTGAAGTCGACGAAGCGCGCGCCCAGCGTCGCCTCGACGCCGGCTTCCTCGACGCCATCGTGCACGACCTCGACCTCGCCCGCGACATGGTCGAGCAGGCCGCCAAGGCCCGCAAGCCCCTCTCCGTCGGCCTCATCGCCAACTGCGCCGACGCGTTCCCGGCCCTCCTCAAGGCGGGGTTCAAGCCAGACCTGGTGACGGATCAGACGTCGGCGCACGACCCGCTCAATGGCTACATCCCGAATGGCATGACCTTGGCGCAAGCGGCCAAGCTGCGCAAATCCAATCCCGCAGGTTACCAGAAGAAGGCCTACGCCAGCATGGCGCGGCACGTCGAGGCGATGGTGGGATTCGCCAAGCGTGGCAGCCACGTCTTCGACTACGGCAACAACCTGCGGGAAGGCGCCCGTCTCGGCGGCATGAAGCGCGAGAAGGCGTTCTCGTTTCCCGGCTTCGTCCCCGCCTACATCCGACCGATGTTCTGCGAGGGGCGCGGGCCATTCCGTTGGCTCAGCCTGCGCGGCGACCCCAAGGACATCCGGCGCACCGAGGAGTTGGTCCTCGAGATGTTCCCGGACAACCAGACGCTCACCAACTGGATTGCCCTGGCCCGCAAGCATCTGCCGTGGGAAGGACTGCCGGCGCGCGTGTGCTGGCTCGGCTTCGGGGAACGCGACCGCTTCGCGTTGGCGATGAACGAGTTGGTGCGCAAGGGCGAGATCGGCCCCATTGCCGTCACCCGTGACCATCTGGACTCCGGCTCCGTCGCCAGCCCCTACCGCGAGACCGAGGGCATGCGCGACGGCTCCGACGCCATCGCCGATTGGCCCATCCTGAACGCCATGCTCAACATCGCGGCGGGCGCCGACTCCGTGCACCTGCACAACGGCGGCGGCGTCGGCATCGGCTACTCCACGCACGCCGGGCAAGTTGTCGTCCTTGATGGCTCCGACCTTGCCGACGAGAAGGCCAGGCGCGTGTTCGTGACGGACCCTGGCATGGGCGTCGTGCGCCACGTCGACGCCGGCTACCCTGAGGCGAAAAAGGTCGCGAAGGCGAAGGGAATGCGGACGCCTCTTGTCTAGGGAGATCCGTTTGCGACAGGGCCGCATCGGCGACCTCGGCTGGATGATGCATCGCCAGGCCGTCGTTTACGCCAAGGAGTTTCGCTACTCAGCGGTGTTCGAGACGTACCTCCATGAAGGCGCCGCCGTCTTCCTGGCCAACTTCGACGCCAAGCGCGACCGCATCTGGATTGCTGAACTGGACGGCCGGGTCGTTGGATTCGTGGCCATCCAGCATGATCCTGACCGGCGCGGCTGGGCCAAGCTTCGCTGGTTTTTCGTCGAAGCTGAATCGCGTGGCCATGGACTCGGCAAGCGCTTGCTGAAGGCGGCCGTCGCTTTCAGCCGGAAGGCCGGCTATCGTGGAATCTTGCTTTGGACGGTGGACCACTTGGAAACGGCCCGCGCGCTGTACGAAGAGGCCGGATTCACTCTCGCCTTCCACGACTCTAAGCCATGTCCTTGGGCGCCTTGGTGCCACGAGCAACGATGGGAGCTTCGACTGGCCGGACCCCAGCCGCGCTCATGATTCTATAGAGCCTCTCCTGGCAAGCCTTTGCTTCCGCTGCCGGCTCATCCCATCCATGGAACTGAAGACCGCCTGGCAGGGAATCGCAATCGCTGCGCTGGCCCTGCCCCGCCATGAGAAACTGGTGGTGTCCCGCGACCGGGTGCCCCACCCCAAGGATTCCGGCCTGTACCAAAGCGTTGGGCTGGCCCAGAAATGCCGCCACTACCGCCGGGCCCTCCCCGATGGTCGCGGCCTGCACGTACACGAATACTCCGACCGCTTCGTCGTCCATTGGGACGCCGTCGACCCTTCCGTCAGTGTCGTGCGCCACTTCCTCGAGGATGTCACCCACGCGATTTCCCGTCGCCTCCGTCGCGTCCAGGTGCAGACCGTTGCATACGCTGCCTGACCCGTTCAACGCCTCCCCTGTGGTGATGGCCTGCACGCCTCTTCAGAGGAGTGCCAACACACTCGCCTAACCAAACAAGGAACCCACGGAACTCACGGAACCGACGGTTGGAAATGGGAAGGGCCAACGAAGCGTTTGACATTGAGTAATTCCTCGCCAAAATTCAGCAGAAGCCCAACGGGGATTCTTCCGGCCTTGAGGTAATTGATGACCTGTGCACGTTCCAAACCAGCGATGATTCGTTGCGCTTTGAGTTCAAGCAGAATATCCCCATGGCAGATGACGTCCGCCCGATACGTTGCGGGCAGGATGATTTCCTTGTAGTGAACTGCCACATCAACCTCGGATGCGAACGGAATGCCCGCTCGTTCCAATTCGATTTCCAGTGCTTCGTGGTAAACCCGTTCAAGGTAGCCCGGTCCCAAAGTCATGTGGACTTCAATTGCGGCCGCGATGATGGCCTCCGTGCGGGCGTCATCAAATGGTTTCCGTGCATTCCGTGCGTTTCCTTGTTCCGTCGGGGCGTCCATGAGTCTGCATCAGACGGCGGACTTGAAGCGCTTCGACCAAGGGTTGGCCCTCGAAGGATTGAACAGGGTCCGCCCCGTCGCCGTCGCGTGCCCAAGGATGTCGTTCTCGACGGTTCCAGCCTGACCATCGCCGACGTCGTGGCCGTCGCCCGCGCTGGCACCAAGGTCGTCGTCGCGCCAAAGGCCTGGAAGGGCGTGGACAAGAGCCGCAAGATTGTCGACGACTTGGTCGCCCGCGGCGAGGTCGCCTACGGCATCACGACCGGCTTTGGCGAGTTCGCGCACGTCACCATCGAACCCGGCCAGGTCCGGCAACTGCAGCGCAATCTGCTGATGAGCCACGCCGTCGGCGTCGGCGACCCGCTGCCGCGTGATGTCGTGCGCGCCATGATGCTCATCCGCGCCAACACGCTGGTGCGCGGCCACTCCGGCGTCCGCCGCATGCTCATCGAGGGCATCCTGGCCTTGCTCAATGCCGACCTGGTGCCCGTTGTGCCCTCGCGCGGCTCCGTCGGCTCCAGCGGCGACCTCTGTCCGCTCGCCCACATGGCCCTCCCGCTCATCGGCCTCGGCACCCTCGACGTCGCCGGCAAATCCACGCCCGCCGCCAAGGCGCTCAAGGACGTCGGGCTCGCGCCGCTTGCCTTGGAAGCCAAGGAGGGTTTGGCGCTCATCAATGGCACGCAGATGATGTCGGCCATCGGCTGTCTCGCCGTCCACGACGCCACAGGCCTGCTCCACGACGCGCAGGCCGTCGCCGGGATGAGCGTCGAGGCCCTGATGGGATCCGTCGCGCCGTTCGACGCACGCGTCCACGCGTTGCGTCCCCACGTTGGGCAGGCTGCCGTCGCCGCCAACCTGCGCGCGCTCACCGCCAAATCGGGCATCGTGCACAGCCACGAAGGATGCGACCGGGTGCAGGACGCCTACTCGCTGCGCTGCATTCCCCAAGTCCTCGGCCCCGTGCATGACGTGCTCTCCGCCGCCCGTGCCGCATTCGAGATCGAGGTCAACGCCGTCACCGACAATCCCCTCGTGTTCCCTGACGGCACCATCCTGAGCCAAGGCAACTTCCACGGCGAGGTCCTGGCGTTCCACCTCGACTTCCTCGCCATTGCCCTCTCCGAGGTCGCGAATCTGGCCGAGCGCCGCACCGAGCGCCTCGTCAACCCAGACCTCTCGGAGGGCCTGAAACCGTTCCTCGTCGACTCGGGCGGGCTCAACTCCGGCTTCATGATTGCCCAGTACGCGGCTGCCGCCCTGGTGTCCGAGAACAAGGTCCTGTCCCATCCGGCGAGTGTCGATTCCATTCCGACGTCGGCCAACCAGGAGGACCACAATTCCATGGGCTCCATCTCGGCCCTCAAGCTGCTGCAAGTGCTGCGCAACGCCCGCTCCGTCGTCGCCATCGAGGCGCTCTGCGCGGCGCAGGCCGTGGACTTCAAGGCCCCCCTTGGGCCAGGGATTGGCTCGGCAGCAGCACACAAGGCCATCCGCGCGGTCATAGCGAAACTGGACCGCGACCGCATCCTGAGCGACGACATCGCAGCGATGGAACGGCTGCTGGTGGCAGGGACGTTGCGTGATGCCGTGGCGAAGGCCGGCGTCAAACTGGCCTGACTAGCCGACCGACGAAACAGGGATTACGGGAATTACTGGAAAGTACAGTTTCCTGAAATTCCTGTTTGGGCGTCGTCAGGCGCGCGGGACGAGTTTGCCGTTGAGGATGACGTGCGTGGCCGTGTTGCGGCCCAAGTCGTAAATCCAGCGCTCGAGGGTCGGCACATCGTGGATGACGAGGTTCGCCACCTTGCCGACCTGCAGGCCGCCAACATGGCGCTCGACGTCGAGGGCTTCGGCAGCGTTCCACGTCACGGCCGTCAAGGCCTGGGCGGGCGTGAGGCCCATGGCGTAGCAGGCCAGCTGCGCTGCGAATTGTAGACTGACGATTGGGTTGTTGGGGTTGTGGTCCGTGGCGACGGCCACCGGGACGCCGGCGTCGAGCAGTCGCTTCGCGGGGGCCCACTGCGGCTTCATCATGGTGAGGGGGACACTCGGAAGGAGAGTTGCGATGGTGCCCGTGTCGGCCAAGGCCTGGATGCCGGCGTCGGAGACTTGCAGAAGATGGTCGGCGGCCAGGGCATTGACGCGGCCGGCCAGTTCGGCGCCGCCGGTGTTGACGATCTCGTCGGCGTGGACCTTGAGCTGGAATCCGAGGTCCTTGGCGCGGCGCAGGATGCGTTCGCCCTGCTCGACGGTGAACACGTCCTTCTCGACGAAGACGTCGCAGAAGCGCGCGACCTCCTGCGCCTGGACCGCCGGCAACACGTCGTCCATGACGAAGTCGACGTAGGCGTCGGTGCGTCCCTTGTATTCGTCGGGCACGGCGTGCGCCCCAAGGAAGGTCGAGACCAGCACCACGCCAGTCTTCTTGGTCAGCCGCGGGTTGACGTCGAGCATGCGCAGTTCGGTCTTCTTGTCTAGGCCGTAGCCGGACTTCGACTCTACGGTCGTCGTGCCGTTGTGCACCATTTGGCGCAGGCGGACAAGGGCCTGCT
>JBAZXE010000056.1:0-4075 GCA_041659985.1 Thermoplasmatota archaeon
CAGCCCCAAGTCCTCGAAGCCCAAGGAGGTGCACGCCTAATGCCCATCAACGAATCGGACGTCGTCACCCCCGTCTCGCGCCCCATGTTGCCCGTCGCGGGACAAACGCTCACGGCCAAGGACTACAAGGGCACCCTGCCCCCGGTCTGGTGCCCGGGCTGCGGCGACTTCGCAGTCCTCGCCTCCATGCAGAAAGCGATGGCCGACCTCGGCATCGCGCCGCACGACCTGGTCTTCGTCTCGGGCATCGGCTGCAGCAGCCGCTTCCCCCACTTCATGAACGCCTACGGCTTCCACGCCGTGCACGGCCGCAGCCTGCCCGTCGCGGTCGGCCTCAAGCTCGCCATGCCGGACAAGACCGTCATCGCCGTCGGTGGCGACGGCGACGGCATGGCCATCGGCGCCGGCCACTTCGTGCACACCGCCCGCCGCAACCCGAAGCTGGTCTACGTGATGATGGACAACGAGATCTACGGCCTCACCAAGGGCCAGGCCTCGCCCACGTCCGAGCTCGGGCTCAAGACCAAGTCGACGCCGTTCTCGGACAAACTGCGCTCGGCCGACCAACCGCTCAACCCGCTGGCCCTCGCCATCATCTCGGGCGCCACCTGGGTCGCGCGCGCCTACTCGGGCAAGGTCAAGGAAATGACCGACCTCATCAAGGCGGCCGTGGCGCACGACGGCTACGCCTTCCTGCAAGTCATCAGCCCCTGCGTCACGTTCCACGACATCTACGAGGCGGCCAAGGCCAACCAGCGCAGCCTCGCCCCGACGCACGACGCCAAGGACAAGTTCCAGGCCCTTAACGCGGCGATGACCGACCCGTGGATCACCGGCGTGTTTTACGAGGAGCACCGGCAGAACCTCGGCGGCGCCGTCGCGATGCAGAAGGAATTCGCCGCCGGCAAGGGCACGACCGGCCTCGCCGGACTCGCGCAGACCATCCTGGCGACGCGGGCGAAATAATCCCCCCCCCCCCCCCCCCCCCCCCCCCCCCCGACGACGGCCCGAAACAAGGAGCCCACGGAAACCACGGAACCGACTTCCGTGCGTTCCGTGTTTTCCTTGTTCCTCCGTCGTCCGTTCATTCCAGGACGTACTCTTAAGGCACCAGCCGCGGCTGGGCGATGGATGACTCCCCGGTCCGTCGCCCTCGTCCTCGCGCTCGCCCTCGCCGGCTGCGCCGACGGCAACGGAAGCGAACCGGATGCAGCGGCCGCAGGATTGGGCTTCATCGACGGCGTCATCGTCGACTTCGCCATTCGGCCGCTCGCCGGCGTCGACATCCGCGTCGCGGGCCAGGCCACCGCCAATGCAACCAGCGGCGCGGACGGCACGTTCCGCCTCGGCCCCCTCCCTCTGGGCGCCTACGCCTTGTCGGCGAACAAGACCGGCTACATCCCGGCGCAGCTCACGGTCGACGCGGTGCCGGACCTCGACCGCCCCTCGCTTCTCAAGGTCGTCCTCGAACCAAACCCTTCCGCTTTCCCCTACGTGGAGACGTTCCTGTTCGAGGGCTACATCGAGTGCGGAACGTCGACCGCCGCCTTGTGCGCGGCGCCCAACTACGGCACCCTCCTCTTGTGCGACAACGCGGGAACCTGCATGGGCAATCTCACGGCCGACCGCTTCAACGTCAACTATGTCCCTCAAGGCGTCCCAGATTGGGTGCAAAGCGAGCTCGTGTGGACGCCCACCGTCGATGCCAGCGACCAGTTCTACTTCTCGGTCTCCCACTACCCAATCGGCCAAGAATCCGAATTGGAAACCGTATACAATTCCACGGTGGGCCCGTCGCCGCTGTTGCTTACCGTGCCAGGCAACGCCAGCCACGAGTCGGGGCTGGGCACCACGCGGGGCTACCGCGAGGCGGTCTTCTCTGGCGCCATCGAGGGAACGACCCCACCCGGGTGCGCGCCGCCCTGCACAGGTCCCGGCTTTGCCATCCAGCAGCGCTTCACCATCTACACGCATTTCTTCTACCACTACCAACCGCCAGCGGACTGGCGCTTCACCGAATCCGAAGTCCCGTCTCCCCCGGTGACGGCTTGAACCACGCTGCGCGGTTTGCGGCGGCCTGTTTCGCGCTGGCTTTGGCCGGTTGCTTCGGCGACCTTGCCAGCGATGACAGTCCGGCGGCACAAACATCGTTTGCGTTCACCGCCCCGCTCCTCGTTGGCGGCGGCGCCACGGGGGAGACCTTCCTCGCCGTCGGCGCCGACGGCGCCATGCTTGCGTGCAGCCACGGCATGTTCACCGGCCCAGGGCCCTTGTGGGTCTCGCACGACGAAGGCGACCATTGGGTGGAAACCATCCCCGAGCCGAATCCGCTACCGGACGGCGACTGCGACGTCGACATCAGCCCCACGGGCGCGTGGGCCATCCTCTATGACTGGGTCGGCGGAGCCTCCATCGCCGTGTCACGCGACCAAGGCCGTTCCTGGACCATGAACCACGCCATCGCGCCGCCCGTCACCGGCGTTGTCGATCGCCCGTGGTTCGCCTTCCATGGCGAGCGCATCCTCCTCAGCTACAAGGGCATTGGGCAAGGCCCCGGCATCGTCGTGGTGCGAACGTCCGATGATGACGGCGCAACTTGGAGCACCCCGCAGCCGGTCAGCGTCCTCTCGGACCCGCGCCTGGCCAACCACATCGGCTTCGACTTCCTCGTCGGCGCCGACGGAACGGTGCGCATTCCCCTGGTCAAGTACGACAACGACCCCAGCGTCGACGAGACGTTCTCCTTCCTCGTCTCGCGCGACCGCGGCGACTCCTGGCAGGAACAGCCGGCCCTCGGACCGCTCGACGCTGATGTCTTGGTGGGCTCCGCCGTGGCCGGCGACGGCACGACCCTGTACTGGGCGTGGCATGACGACGCCGGCAAGCTCCTCGAGTCGCACTCGCTCGATGACGGCGCGACGTGGTCCGAGCCGTTCCTCATCGCGGAGGGAGAGTTCGTGTACACGCCCGCCATCGACGGCCGCGCCGACGGCACCGCGACCGTTGCGTGGATCCAAAGCGGCCCATTCCAGGCGGCAGCCGCACGCCTCGACGGCCGCCTCGCGCAACCCGTCGTGGCCATTGCCATCCTGGAAGGACCGTCGGATACACCTCAGTCCGCCGAGTTCTCCGCCTTGCGGCACGACGCGCAGGGATACGCCAACGTCGTCTACGCCTGGGACCCGGGCAACGACTCGTGCCAGGACCTGCGCCACGCGGCCAATGGCATTTGCGTGCACTTCGTGCGCGAGTTGGCCTAGTTCCCCGGAAGTTCGGGCTTACCGGCGCCGGCGTGCGACGACGCCCACCAACAGGAGAAGGGCCACCAGCGGCAGTCCAAGGCCAGGCGCCTCTTCCTTGGCGGCGGCCGCGACGTCTTCGACCACCGGCGACATGGTCAGGTTGACCGGGGAAATGTCCACGACGCTTGCCCGGTACTCCGTCACGTTGAGGCCGAACGATCCGACGAACGCATCGTAGTCGATGCGGACCGTCCAGTTGCCGATTGCATCCGTCACAAGGAAGGGGGACGCCGTCCCGTTGGCGGTCGCATTTGTGGCGGCCCCACTGGTCGTCGTGCCATTCATCAGAACGAACGATTGGATTTCGACTCCGTTGCGCAGCACCGTGACGTTGGCGCGTCCCGAGGTCATGTTGACCGTCTGGGCCACCGTCGCATTCGTCCATTCGACCGTGAAGTTGAGCGTGTAGTCGTCGCTGGTGGCGTTGGCGAACTCGTGCCGGAAGGACGGCGTGGTCAGATTCTCGACCACAATCTTCGCCGACGCGAGGGCCGGGCTGTCGATGGCACCACCGAGGGTGTAGCTGCCCAGACTCTCGTCGGCGTCGGCGGCGGACTTGGCGTCGGGGATGGTGTCCACGGCGTAGAGTAGGCGCGAGAAGTACGTGAGGCCGTAGATGTCCTCGATGACGTCGCCGACGTTGGCTCCGATGGCCGAAAGCGGGATGGTGATGACGGCGCCGGTCGCATCGAAGGTGACGCTGCTGGCGACATTGGTGCCGCGGCTCGTTCCGGGGGGATTGGCGCTGCTCAGGGTGTTGTCGCTCTCGTAGG
>JBAZXE010000056.1:4085-13638 GCA_041659985.1 Thermoplasmatota archaeon
GTAACAATCAAGCCCCACGTATTCCGTGCCGCCGAACTCGAAGGCGGCCATCCAGCAGTAACTCCCCGCCTCGGTGGTCGTCCCCTCAAGTCCGAGGTGGAACACAAGGTCGGTCCCCACCGTGGCGACCGAGAGGCTGTTGATGTCGATCCAGGTGTCGACCATCGGGGCGCCGTTGAACATCGGGTCGCCCACCGCGTCCGCACCGAGGAAAACGTACGACGGCTCCTGCGCCTCGCCCGCCGGGAGCAGGAAGAGCGACGCCATCAAGGCAAGCACGGACGCGAAGGAGCGCAGACCAAGCACGAAGAAATTGCAGCCCACAGGCCTCTTAGGCGTTGTGCGACACCCGAGGCTTCGTTGCGGCAAACGAAGGACCGCGAGGACCTCGGGTCATCGCAGGATTTCCCCACTGCCGCTTTGCTCAAGGTACGCGCGGAGGGCATCGACGTAGGCGGGGCCAGTCGCCTCGAGGACGCGCTTGGCCAAAGGCGCCATGTGCAGGCCGGCCTCTTTCTGGTCGAAGGAGAACCCGGTACCGACCGCAGGGTCGGCGCCGGTTGCCGCAATGAAGGCCGCCACGTGCGCCTTGTGCTGCAGGCGCGGCGCCTCGCGGCGCACCTTCTGCAAGCACACCGTCTCGCCATCGGTGCGGCGCATCCGGACGAATCCGTCAATCCATTGCCCGATCGGGCCGACCGCTCCCGACGCGGGCAGGTCTGCGGTCTTGGCGTCGCGGTCGGCCTGCTCATGCGCGAGGCGCAGCAGCGCTCCTTCGTCGGCATTTGCCCCCCGGTCGGCGACCCTGGCGGGGTCGGCGCCGAGGGCGCGCAGGCCGTCGGCCAGACGCTCGCGGTGGCGCACCAGAAGATCGGCCAGACTCATGGGCGGGCCCGCGTGGCCGGGCGCCGTCATCGCGCGCAGCGCCGGCCGCATCCACGGCGGCGCCTCGACGGCGTCGAGGAACTCGTCCTGCGACGCGTAGAGCCGGTCGCCGATGGCGAAACGGCCGGAGAGCCCCTTGTGCCAGGCCGCGACCTCGGCGGCCACCAGGTCGGACCCGGAGCTGCGGCCGACGCGGTAGAAGGCGTCCGCGTCCGCTCCGACGGGGCGGCGCGTGCCATCCGGGAACGTGACTTCAAGAGTGAAGGGACGACGTCCGCCGGGGTTGCGGATGCGGGAGGCCAGCGCCTGCGGGGTCTCCTTGGGCAGGCAGTCCGGGCAGAGACGAATCTCTGGTCCACGCGGCTCGCCGGGCAAGACGTGCGCCAAGGCCGCCCGTTCCGGGTGTTCGCAGCGCGCGTCCGGGCCGTCGGCTACCAGTGCGACCTCAAGCCGCGCGCCCAGGGAGTCAATCCAGTCGGGCACCAGAACGGCTTGACGTCCAGTGCACCACAGGTCGGCGCCGGCGAAGAAGTGCAGGCCGCCGTCGGCGAGGGCCTGGTAGGCGACCAGCAGGGTCGTCGGCTCATCCCAGTTCTGCACGCCAAGGCAGGCGGGCTTCGCGATGTGCCCGACGGGCCAGTAGAACCGGCGGTCGCCGTCGATGCGGGTGTCCAAAAGGCGCGGGGCGGCGTCCTTGTCTGCCAGGGCGCGGCAGGCCCAGGCGGCTCCGAGGATCCCCTTGTCACGGCGGGCGAAGAAACCGAGGTTCGCGGCCTTGGCTTTTTCGAGGCCTAGCCGGAGCTTCGCCAGTTCCTTGGGCTCGTCGCCGACGAGGGTTGGCAGCACGACGAGAGGGTCGTCGCGCACAGCTCGCACGCGTTCCAGGAAAGCCTCCTGCAGGTTGCCCGAAGCTGTACGCAATCCGGAGCGCCGGCGCATCTGCGGCATGCCGGTCGGGCGTTGCGACAGGGGCTTCGGGAGCGCCACGAATCACATCTCGGGGTTGGGCTGCGGGTCCTGCGGTTCGGCCGGGGCGCCGTAGCGGGCCAGCACGTAGAACGGTCCGGCGACGAGGTAGAGCAGCATGAAGCCCAGCATGCCCCACGTCATGACCTTCTGCAACGCCGGGTCCTGGAAGGTCACGAGGATGGCCAGCAGGATGGCGACCGAGGCGACGGCGCCCCAACCGCGCAGCTTGGGGAAGCGGATGCGCGAGACCATGAGCACGGCGACGTAGACGGCGACCAGCAGGACGATCCAGGCGCGCACTTGCACCAGCACCATGGAGAGGAGAAGGATGGCGGCGGCCGGCGTCGGGATGCCGGAGAAGTAGAAGCGCTTGCGCCCGTCGTCGCGCAGGGCCTCGAAGCGCGCCAGCCGGAGCATGCCGCAGACGACGTAGAGCGCCAGTGGGGCCAGGATGAGCGCGTACTCCAGGTCTGTGCGCGGTTGCTGCGTCAGCGAGAAGAACGTGATGACGGCGGACGTGGTGACGAATGTGACGGTGTCCGCGAGGGTGTCGAGCACGCCGCCCAACGGGCCGCCGCCTTTGCCCAGGCGCGCCACGGCTCCGTCGACGCCGTCCATGATCACGCCGACGAGGACGAGCTGCACGGCGAGGCGGACGTGGCCTTGCGTGGCCAGCAGCAAGGCACCGAGGCCCATGAGCGCATTGATGACCGTGAAGAAGTCGGCCAGTCGCAGGTCGCGGTTGATGCGGTCGAGGCCGTCCCATTCGTCGCGCAGCGCAGCGTGGAAGTAGGAGCGGATGCGGCCGGCGGGCCTGTCGCGTTGGGCCGCCTTGGGGTCGCGCTCCTGGGCGGCGCGGGCGGCGTCGTCCATGCGGGCGACGGTGTCGCGGCCCTTGGCGACAGCGTTCCCGACGCGGTCCATCGTGGCCTCCCCCACGCGCGCCGCGGCGCCCCCGACCTTCTGCAGCGGACTCGTCATGGCTTGCCGGCTCCGGGGGCGGGCACGCCGACTTGCGTCTTGCCGGCGTACACCTGCTGCTTGAGCACGACCGACCAGCGGATGGAGCCCGGTGGGACCAGGAGGTCGCAGCGCGAACCGAGCCGGATGAGACCGAAGCGGACGCCCTTTGCGGCGGATTCGCCTCCTGAGATGTAAGGCACGATGCGGCGCGCGACGGTTCCGGCAATCTGGATGACCTTGACGCGGCCTAGGGCGGTGTCGAGGACGGTGACGACTCGTTCGTTGCGGTCGGAGTCCTTGTCGAAGGCAGGGATGTGGCCGCCGTCGATGTGCGTCACTGAGACGACCTTGCCGTCAAGCGGGAACCGGTTGACGTGGACGTCCTTGGGCGACATGAAGATGGAGAGGCGGTCCACGGGGCCGAGGTCGGGGTCGGTGATGCGGTCCATGCGCACGACTTTGCCGTCGGCGGGACTGGCCACTCCTGCGGCCGTCTGGCGCTCGGGGTCGCGGAAGAACTGGGCCAGGAAGAGCACCACAAGCATGACGCCGGCGGTTGTCCAGGTTGCCCAGGCGGCGCCGGTCTGCCAGGCGACGATGGCAAGTAGAGCGGCGATGGCCAACGACGTGGCCAACCAGCCAAGACTCCCGCGTGCGAACAGTGCCACACCTTGGCCACGGAAGCGGTCGTTTTTAAGGGCCCGGTTGGCCGACGCGGACGCCGAATCGACCCAACGCCCGAACAAGGAAACCACGGAAACGCACGGAATCGGTTTTGGCCGGTTTCCGTGGGTTTCGTGGGTTCCTTGTTTAGGCTGGTGGGGGTGCCGCAACTGGCCGGCGGCGGCCGAGCTTGAGGAACCGTTCGATGGGGCCGTCCCGCTCGATGAGGTCCAGCACGCCGAACAAGGCTTGCAGGAACTCGGGGAAGTAGCGGAACACGCCGAAGGCGATGGCGACCATTGCGAGGAGGGATCCGCCCTTGCCGATGGCGTCATGCATGACCCAGAAACTGGAATGGCCTTGGCCGTAGAACCAGATGATTCCGGTGTTGCGGACGAGGTTCAGGACGTAGACGACGCCGCCCACGAGGATGGAGGCGTACACCTTGCGGCGCAAGCCGGCCGTCGTCCCGGCGAACAGGCCGACGAAGACCATGATGGACTGCAACGCCGTGCAGGCCAGGACGATGCTGACGGGGAGGATGCGGTGGTCGCCGTCGGGCGCAAAGTGCAGCAGCTCGCCCCACCAGGTGTCCGGAATGGTGGCGTCATGGGCCGGGACGTACAGGTTGTTGTCGGCGCAGTAGCGGCCGACTTCCGAACGGCTTCCGTCCTCGTTGATGGCGAAGGGCTCGCAGTACTGGTCCGGATAGAAGAAGGTCGTCGGCGACTTGCGGTCCGCCTCGTCGACGATGAAGACCAAGCCGGCCTTGTCGCCCTGCCCGAACAGGTCGAGCATCCACTTCGTTTGCCCCGACACAACGTGGATGAGCCAGAGGCGCACCGGCTGGATCTTGTCGATGAGGAAGTACGCGCCGGCGCCGACGAAGAAGGACACCGAGAGGAAATGCACGGGGGCGTTGTCGACGCGGCGCAGCACGCTCAGCCATTCGTGGTAGGCCAGGTAGACGAAGAGGACGCCGAACAGGAGGCTGAAGGCGTAGTTGACGTAGTCGCTGTTCTCCGCGTAGAAGAGGTCCTGCGCCCAAAGTCCGCCGTAGAACGCGCCGACCAGCCAGCCCAGCATGGTGAGGCGACGCGCCCACGGCTTGTGCGAGAACCCGAAGCCCAGCAGACCAATGCCCAGAAACAGCGGGATGTCCAGCAGCAGTTCCCAGTTGTCAAGCGGCTGGGTGGAGCCGGGGACGAACGGGCTGTAGCGGCTTGCCAGCAGGTAGCCGCCACCGATGAGAACAACGGCGGCGCCGGCCCACACGAGGAAGGCGTTGCCGGGCGCAAGCCGCTGCTCCTCCGGCGGTGAACCCTCGTTGGCGTAGGGGTGGGGGCGAACCTTCTTCGGATTGCGTTTGCGTTTGGCGGCAGGGTGGCCAGCGGCCGCCTCGGTGGCCTGCGGCTGGGCCAAGGGAATCTCCTCGATGGGAGGAATCCCGGCAACCGGCGGCCCTTCAGGGGTCTCCGGGGGCGTCCGCGGCTCGTCCACGCATTTCCGACTGACCCCGCGGATAGAATGGTTGCGGTCAGAGAGTTTGCCCGAGGCCCGGCCACGACCGGTTTGCTGATGAGCGGGGGCCCCAATGCGCCCGCATGCGGACGCTCCTGGTTGCGGCCGCGCTCCTCGCCCTCACGCTGGCGGGCTGCTCGGGGGACGCTGGGGGGAACGATGACGGTTCCAACTCCAGTGGCGGCGGCACGACCGAGGCGCCAACCCCAAGCGTGCAGGAGTTCCCGTTTGCCATCTCCGTCGCCCTGGGCACGCCCCTGGTGCCGATCTCGCCGGCTGACGAGGTTCGCATCCCGTTCCAGGTCCCGGAAGGCCACCGACTGTTGGAGGCCACCGCGACCTGGGCCTGCGGGCTTCCCGTCCCCTGCGAGCTGGAACTTGAGCTCAGGCACGGCGAGCAAGACCTCATCACCGGCGGCTTCGGGTCCGCCGACGTGACGATGACCGTCGACGACCCGCCCGCCGGCCGGTGGACCTTCTGGGCCTTCCCGTCCGACCAAGTGGGCCTCGCGGTGGACCTTGAAGGCACCCTGACCATCGCCCTGTCATGAAGCGGCACCGTTGAAAGCGGGCGGCCGCCTCCCTCAGGCGTGGCGGATTCCCGAGTCGTCCGGTCCGACGCATCGGGCCGGAGTCAACGAGGAGGCACTGATGCGCCCCCTCGCCGCATCGTGTCGCTGGTGCCAAGCCACACCGAGTCCCTGCATGACCTGGGGCTCGCCGACCGCGTCGTCGGCCGGACCCGCTTCTGCATCCACCCGTCTCCGTGGGTCGACTCCTTGCCGACCGTGGGAGGCACGAAGGACGCCAAGCTCGAGCGCATCCTGGAGCTGCGGCCCGACCTCGTCGTGGCCGACAAGGACGAGAACCCGAAAGCCCTCGTCGACGCCCTGCAGGCCGCCGGCATCGAGGTGCTGTGGTCCGAAATCGCCTCCGTGCCGGACGCCGCGAGGTTCCTGGAGGAGTTGGGCGACGCGTGCGGCGTCCCCGACACGGCCCACGTGGCCGCGCAGGCGACTTTGCGCACCCTCATGGACGTCCGCAACGAGGCGGGCGACGCCACGATTCCCGTGTTCTGCCCCATCTGGCATGACCCGTGGATGACATTCAATCGGACGGCCTATCCCCACGCCATGCTGGAATCCGTCGGTCTAGCGAACGTGTTTGGCGAGCACGCGGGGGCGAGGTACTTCGAGGTCCACGCCACGGATGTCGCGGCCTCCCCGGCGCGATGGAGCCTCTTGCCCACGGAGCCGTTCCCGTTCCACCGCCAGCGCGCCAAAGTTGACACGGCGCCCCTTGGCGCCGCCGGAGCCGCACCGCGGGTGCGCATCATCGACGGCGAGGCGCTGACGTGGTTCGGCACGCGCACGGCGCGCGGTCTGCGCGAGTTGGCGCGCATGGCAGCGCAGTTGCGCGAGGCTGAACGGACGGTCTGACGGCCGCCGCCCAAACCGCCGCCCAAACAGGAATTACGAGAATTGCCGGAAACTTGGTTTCCTAAATTCTCATCCTTCCTGTTCGGGCGTCGTGGGGGGTTCAGGCGATGCGGCGGCGCAGCGCCAGCACGGCACCGAGGGCCGCAAGGGCCAGCAGCAGGCCGGGGGCCGGCGCGCCTTTGTCGTCCGAGGTGGACAGGCTGCCGCTGTCGGCGGCGGCCTGGCTGCGCTCGGCCGCATTGTACGGGCCGAGACCGCCGTTGAGGTCCTGGTACTGCTCGCCGGAGCTGGACGCGTCGGAGCCGTCGGCCTCGGTGGAGGTCGTGGCGCTGGCGATGCCGCTGCCGCTCTGCGGGGAGGGGGCAACCGCTTCCATGCCCGCCGCCTTGTCGGCGTACGCGTAGCAGCAGCCGCCCCAGGATTCCTGTCCTGGGGTGAGCTTGACATCGAAGTCACTGCTGCCCGCCTTGACCTGAAGGACGCCTTCCCAGCTGAGGAAGCCGTTGGCGTAGACGGACACCGAGTGGTAGCCGCTGCGCAGGCGGATCTTGTACGAGCCGTCGGAGTCGGTGGTGGCGGAGCCCCAGGCGTAGGTGTCCTGGTTGCTGAAGGAAATCTGCGCGCCGGGGATGGCCTCGCCGGTCTCGACGTTGATGAGGTAGCCCGACACCGTGGCGTCGGGGCTCGGGCGCGACTGCAGCGCGATGTCAATGCGAGTCGTGGAGTTGGCCGCGAGGTTCTGCGTCCGGGTCCACTGCAGGTACTCCGGGCCGCAGGTCGTCGTGCCGCCGCCGTCGGCGTCGCGGGTGGTGGAGCAGTCCTGCCAGGCATAGACCGACAGGATGCTGTAACCGGGGGTCACATCGCCCTCGAAGCTGCCGTCGCTGTGGATGGTGATTGCGCAGCCGGAGTCGTAGTAGGGGGACGGCATGGACGACTTGGCCTCGCCGTCCGGTGCCGGTTCGACGGTGCCCGTGGAACTGGATGCGGTGCCCTCTGGCTGGCTGCACTCGTAGAGGCCGTAGAGCGGCGAGCGCACGTTGAGACTGGCGAAGGAAAGCCCCTTGCCCGTCTTGGCATCCGTGATCTTGCCGATGATGTGGGCGGTCTTCTCGGGGTAGGCCTCAAGCTGAATGTCTTGCTGGACGGTCTGCCCGGAAGCGACTTGCAGCTGCAGGGAGCGGCTGACGAAGTCCTGGTGGTAGACGGAGAGTTGGTTCTCGCCGCTGTACACGCCCAGGAAAAAGCGGCCGTCGGCGCCCGTCATGGTGGAGTTGTAGCCGCCGTAGTAGCAGCAGCGGATGGAGTCCGGACTGGAGGTGCCGGACCCGGAGTCCTCCGCCACCATGGGCTGAGGCTCGCCCGGGTACCCGCTGTAGCTGGAGGACGAGACGGAGGCACCTTCGACGGGCTTGCCGGCCGCGTCGGAGACAATGCCTTGGATGAAGGCGTCCGGCGGGGGCTGGCGATACTCCTCGGGGTACGAGGGGTCACTGGACTGGCCGGCCGCCTGCCCCAGGAGGAGCGAGGCGGACGCGAAGACGAAGGCGACAGTAAGGACGGATGCAAGGCCGCGCATGAGACCCCGATGTGAGGCTTGAGGATATAAACCGTGGATGGTGGTTGGGAAATTCCCCATGCCGGCCGCGTTTGCCGCGCTGACCGCCGGGTGACCAAAGGCCTACCAGGAAGGCCTACCAGGAACGCTCGCGAAACCCAGACACCGATAGGTCCCCGGCCCTCGAAACGGGGCCGGGGAGGTTGGTGGTCGGTGGTTGCTTGGGGGCGCGCCCGAAGGCGCGACTCCCAGCGATGGCCGCCAAGGCGTCCACCGCACCCCCTAGTTGGACGCCATGGACGATAACCGTTGCCACCCGGGCAATCAGGCGGCAACCAGGGGAGGCTTCTTGGGGAACGCCATCCTGGAAGACTGGTGCAGGTCGGGATTGACGAGGCGGGCCGTGGACCGGTCCTGGGGCCCCTCGTCGTCGCGGGAGTGGCCACCGAGGACCCCGCGCCGCTAGCCGAGATGGGCTGCCGCGACTCGAAGATGCTCAGCCCCGCCAAACGTGAGGCGCTCGACCGCCTGCTGCGCAAAGATTCGTCGGTGCGCATCGAGGTCCGCGTCATCGAGGCCGAGACGTTGGATGCCGAGCGCCAGCGCTGGACCTTGAACGACATCGAGGTCGAACGCTTCCGCGACATTGCCTTGGCGCTACAGCCCACGCACCTGTTCGTGGACGCCGCCGACGTCGACGCCGCGCGCTTCGGCCGCGCCGTGTCGCGCGGGCTTCCCCCCGGCACCAAGATCGTGAGCGAGCACCGCGCGGACGACACCTACCCGATCGTCGGGGCCGCGAGCATCATCGCCAAGGTGGCCCGCGACGCGGCCGTGGCACAGTTGGCGCGGCGCCTGGAGCGCAAGTTGGAGATGCCGTTGGGCTCGGGCTACGCGTCCGACGAGCGCACGCAACTCTTCCTGCAGGCGTGGCATGCCAAGTTCGGCGACCTGCCGGAGGGAACGCGCCGGAGTTGGGCCCCGATGCGGGAACTGTTGGCGCCGCGGGCGGCGTCCTTGGACGAGTTCGTGGCGGGCTGAAGAAAAAGGAAAAGGGACGCGGAGCGCGCCGTTAGCAGCAGAAGGGTCCGCAGCCGCAGCCAGGGTCCATGTCAAGCACCTCCAGTCAGCCTTTACGGATTGAAGCGCTTAAGCTACAAAGTTTGAAGTAAGGTAGCCACTTCACGGCCCTGCAGTGCCTCGCACCTTCGTATCCCGCAAGCCCGCCAAGCCCCGCCCCGCCAAGCTCCCCATGTCGCGGCAACAGCCCGTGGACTGCGCCTGCGTCGTGGGCGGCGTCATCGACCTCATCGGCAAGAAGTGGACGATGTGCATGGTGGTCACCATCGGCAACCGGCCGGGAGTCCGCTTCAACCAATTGCAGTCGCTGCTGGACGGCATCAGCCCGCGCACGTTGTCGGACACGCTGAAGTCCCTTGAGGCGGAGGGCCTGGTGTCGCGGCATGCCTTCGCGGAGATTCCGCCCCGAGTGGAATACCGCCTCACGGCCGAAGGGCGCAAGCTCCTGGCGGCCGTGAGATCGGAAGAGCGTCGG
>JBAZXE010000057.1:0-13545 GCA_041659985.1 Thermoplasmatota archaeon
GGCGCAGGAGATGCTGGAAAAGGCGTTCCTGAAGGCCAACAAGATCGAGGTCCCGGACCCCGACAAGTACCACCGCATCCGCAAGACCGAGGAGGCCCAGATGAAGCACATCTCGGACTCCCTGACGGACACGTTGGACCGCATCCTCAAGGCGTTCCCCACCCTGGAACGCATGCCGGAATACGAGCAGGAAGTCCTCGACATCCTGGTCGGCGTCGATGAGCTGAAGAAGGCCATCGGCCGCGTGCAGTGGGCCCGCGACACCATCGAGGACGTCTACCGCGAAGTCGCCGCAGCCATGCGCCGCGAGCGCACCACGTTGGGCATCCAGCAGCAGAAGCGCCGCTTCTCCGGCCGCGCCGCCAGCATCCTCAACCAGGTCGACAAACACCTTTTGTTCATGGGCAAGGCGCGCGACACCGTGCGCATGCTCCCGACGGTTCACCCGGAGTACGCGACCGTCGTCATCGCCGGCTTCCCCAACGTCGGAAAATCCAGCCTCCTCAAGGCGTGGACCGACGCGCACCCGGAGATTGCCGTCTACGCCTTCACGACGAAGAACGCCAACGTCGGCCACTTCGCGGTTGGCGAGGGCGCGGCCGCCACCAAGGTGCAACTCGTTGACACTCCCGGATTGCTGGACCGCCCGGACGAGAAGCGCAACGCCGTCGAGCGCCAAGCCGTCGCCGCCCTGCGCCACACTGCCGACGCCGTGCTGTTCCTGCTTGACCCGACGCCGATGGCGGGCTACACGATGGAGGAGCAACTCCACTTGCTCGAACAGGTCAAGCGTGAGATGTCTGGAATCCCCCTCCTCGTCGCCGAGACCAAGTCGGACCTCCTGAAGTCCGGCTCCGGCAACCTGTCTTTCAGCGTCCACACTGGCGAGGGCCTTGAGGAGCTCAAGGTCGCCATCGTGAAACTCCTGCCCCTGGAAGAGCCGGAGATGGAGCGCGATCCCTTGGAACTGTGGAAGTCGAAGCGCGATCCGTTGTTCGGTTAGATTCCGGAGGGCGCGGCATGCTTGAGGAAGGCGTCGTCCTTATCGTTGCCCTTGCTGCCAGCCTCCTGACCTTCTTCTCCGGCTTCGGCCTGGGAACGCTCCTTCTACCCGCGCTCGCCTTGGTCTTCCCACTCGATGTCGCCGTGGCCGCAACCGCCCTTGTCCACCTCGCCAACAACGGGTTCAAGGGCGCCCTCGTCGGTCGCTCCACCGACTGGCGCATCGTCGCTCGCTTCGGCATTCCGGCCATGCTGGCGGCCTTCGTGGGTGCCGGGTTCCTGATTCTCCTCGACGGTCAACCGGTCGCAAGCTACTGGTTCCTCGGCGAACGCGCCGTGACCGGTCTCGGCCTCGTCGTTGGCCTGCTCATCACGGCATTCGCGCTGTTCGAACTCATCCCGCGCCTGCGGGCCTGGACCGTGGCGCCGCGTTGGCTCCCGGTTGGGGGCCTGCTGTCCGGGTTCTTCGGCGGCCTGAGCGGACACCAGGGCGCGCTTCGCTCCGTGTTTCTCACCCGCGTCCTCTCGGACACCAAGGTCTTCGTGGCCACGGGAACGCTGTGCGCCATTCTCGTCGACGTCGCCCGCCTCGGCGTGTATGCGAGCCGCTACGCCGAGGATGCCTCCGTGTTGGAAAGCGCCGACTGGTGGCTCCTTGCGGGCGCGACGGCCATGGCCTTGGCCGGAGCCCTGCTGGGCGCGCGGCTGTTGCCCAAGGCCACCCTGGGCGGCGTCCGGACCTTGGTGGGCGGCCTTCTCCTGGTGCTCGGGCCCCTCATCGCGGCCGGCTTAGTCTAGGCGCGTTCGTCCACGCACATCTGGACATGGCGCACACTGGCCGCGACACTGCGCTTGGCTGCGTCCCCTTCGACGCTCGGCCCATGACCGCAATGAAGGGCCCGCACGGGAAGGGCTCCCAGCCGCTTGATGTTCGCGTCCATGACGCGCAGGTCGCCGTCGGGGAAGTCGAAGCGCCCGATTCCACCCTCAGCAAACAGCGTGTCGCCGGAGAACAGCGTCCCCGACGGCTCATGCCAATAGCAGGCCGAGCCGGGGCTGTGGCCCGGAACGGCAAGGACGCGGAACGGGTGTCCACCGAGCTCGAGGTCCTCCTCGTCGTCGAGCACGCGGTCCACGACAACGGTCGGGATGCGTCCCCCGAACTGCTCCGAGGTCGGGTCGCGGCCGGCAGCCAGTTTGGCGGCGGCGCCGCGGCTGGCGACGACCTTGGCGCCAAGGGTCTGCCATTTCGGCACGCCGTTGACGTGGTCGAGATGTTCGTGCGTGACCGCCACGGTGCCGATCCGTTTGGGGTCGATGACGGCCGCGACCTCGGAGAGGACGCGTTCGAAGTCGAGGCCGTGGCCGGCGTCGACGAGGTCGTAGCGGTTGCCGTCCGGGTGCTTGAGCAGGAACTGGTTGCAGTCCCAGCCGCGGCCACCGACCTTGATGATCTTGGGGCCCGAGGTCATGGCGCCGCCTTGGCGAAACGGAAGGCGGTGTGCGTCGCGGAGAACCGCGTCGAGCCTTTGTCCTTCAGCCCGGCGTCCTTGGCCGCGACCTGAACCTTCGATGCAGGGACCTCGGGGCCAGACGGGGAGATGAGCCAGAAGGTGCCGCCGGCGGCAACGAGGGGCGTCAGTTTGGGAAGGTTGGTGAGGGCCGCAGCGTCCGCGACGGCGAAGAACAGCACCTGCACAGGCTCGCGCGGGGCTCCTGCCGCAACGACGGCACGGGTCGCCAATTCGCCTTTGAACGCCGCGTCCACGGGCCCGGCGACGGCGGCCGAAACCCCGTACTCGATGCCCAGCCGGTCGAGTCGGCTCGGCGGGCTGCGGATCTTCGCCGCGAACGCGCCCGCCTTGGCGCCGGCCGACAGTTCGACGGTCTTGCCCCGGAACGAGAGCACGAGAAGCGTGCCGCGCGCTTCCGCCGTGATTTCCTCGAAGCCGACCTCCTGTTTGATGTCGCCACGGAAGACGACGGCGTCGTCCATGAGTTCCGCCTTCGCCTTCGCGCCGCCGGGGGTCACGATGCCGGTGAGCTCGATGCCCACGGCTACGTCACCGCCTTGGGCTTCGCCGCCGTGAGCGTGATGGCATGCTCGGCAAGGCTAGCAATCTTCCCCAGCAGGTTTGCCAGAGGCGGGCCGGCTTGGTAGGCCGTGAACCCCAGCGCCGCGCCCTCCTTGCTGGCCTCGTCACCCCAATGGCGAACCACGGCGGAGAAGAGCGCTTCCTGCAACGTGTCGCGGGCGGCGAGGGCCTGCGTCCCCAAGGCGCGCAGCGCAGGGACGTCGCCGGTGGCCAGCGGCGCCGGCAGCGCCGCGAGGAGAGCCTGGGCGGAAGCGAAGGGCTTGCGGTAACCCTGCACGATTTCCCGCGCCACGGGGGGCAAGGCAGGTCGTCGCCCGAGCCGTTTGACCAAGTCGGCCCGCGGATAGGCAAGGTCCTCCAACACCAACCCGTACCCTTCGAGGATGGTCGCCGCCATGCGGACGGCCTGCGCCCCCATGGAGTGCAAGTGGCTTGCCGCGAGGTCGAGGAGCTGGAAGTCGGTGATTGATTCCAGGGTCAGCTCCAACGTCGCGACGCGTCGCAGGGTCTGATGGTAGAGGCGGCTCACGTCCTCCTCGTGGATGGATTGCAGCAGTCGCGCGGCATGCAGCGCCCGGTCCGGATCGGTACCGGAGTGCTCGATGCAGTCGCCGGCCAGCCCGACCACCTCACGCACTTTGGCGGCCATCAGGGCCAAGAGGTCAAGTCCCGTGCCGGCCGGGGCGAGGCCGGTTTCCGGCAGATGGAATCCGATGGCGTCGGGGCCGACGGTGGCCACCAACCGCTCGTCGAGATGGCGCAGAAAATCGCGCGTCGCCGCGATGCAGTCGGAGTCGAACCGGCCCGTCTCGGGCTCCAATCGGACCGAGGCGGCGCCGCGTACGTAGGCCGATAAGAGCAGGGTGCGCAATGTGTCGGCCTTGCCGGAGACCTTGGCCGTGATGGCGCGGTCCTGTTGGACGGGCACGATAAGCAGGGCGTTGTTGATGAGGTGGAGATCGACCTCGCGGCCCGCTTGTTGCGCGGGGCTCCAAGAATCGATCCACTTCTTGGGGAGATAGATAGACCAGGCGCCGGAGCCGACTTGGGTCACGCGCTTGCGCTTGATGGCCTCCACGAGGGCGGGAATCTCCAGCCACTACGTAAGTCCACGGAACTGCCGTATGCGCGGGCCTCTTTACGGCCTAGCGGTTTGGCGCGGCCATGATCGTCGAGCCAGCCATCGAGAGGTACCTGTTCCGCATGCAGCTTCCGCCGGAGGATGTGCTGGCTGAGATGGAACGCATTGGCGAGGACCGCGGGTTCCCCATCGTCGGCCCCCTGGTGGGTCGCCTTCTGGAGCAATACGCCAGGTCCATTGGTGCGGCAACGGTCTTCGAGATGGGGTCCGGCTTCGGCTACTCAACAGCATGGTTCGCCCGCGCCGTAGGGCCCAAGGGGCGCGTTGTCCACACGGAGACCGATCCGGCACTCGCTGATGAGGCGAAAGGTTGGCTGCGCAAGGCCGGCACCCTCAAGCGCGTCGAGTTCCGGCTCGGCAACGCCCTCGACCTGTTGGCCAAGGACAAGGGGCCGTACGACATCGTCTTCATCGACCTCGACAAGGAAGACTACCCGCAGGCTTGGGACCTGGCGCACAGCCGTGTTCGCGTCGGCGGCCTCATCCTCACCGACAACGCGTTGTGGCACGGCAAGGTCGTCGGCAAGGCGAAGGACGCCGCGACGATGGGCGTGCGCGAATACAACCGCCTGGCGCAGGCCGACCCGAGGTTCCTGACGACAATCTTGCCTGTTCGCGACGGGCTGTCGGTGAGCCTTCGCCTCCCGTAGGCGCCTACCGGACGCGGCCGTCCGGCCCGAAGCCGCGCAGGCCAGAGACGAAGCGTTGCACGGTGGTGAGAAGCCCCATGAGGGCGAAGTACGCCATCACGGCCTCCAGGAGCGAACGGAACCACGGGACGGAGTAGTCCTGCGTGGTCCACCACCATTGCGCGAGGGGAATGATCAGCAGGAGCACCATGCGGTCGGCGCGGCCGAGCAGCCCCGTGTAGTTGCGCTTGAGGCCGACGGCTTGTGCCTGCGTGCCCATGTAGGACGTCAGGAGTGTTCCAACGAGTGCAAAGAGGCCAATCTCCAAGCGGACCCAGCCGCTGAAGGCGAGGCCGAGGAGGAACAGCACGTCGCTGAAGCGGTCGACGGCGTGGTCGAGGTAGTCGCCGCGGGCCGTCGCCTTGCCGGTCAGTTTCGCGACCTTGCCATCGAGGAGGTCGAGGACGGAGTTGATGAGGACGCAGGCCCACGCGACGACGAGGAGTTGCAGTCCGGCAGGCGACCCATCGGATTTCCAGAATGCTAGGCCGCCGAGCGCGGCGACGGCGAGGCTGGCCCACGTGAAGACGTCCGGGTGGACGCGGCGAAGGGACTTGGCAAGCGGAACGAGCCACCAGTCCAGGGTCGTTCGGTAGTTGTCAAGAACCAAGTTGCACCAGCTTCGGGGTGTCGAGCACCATGCGGTCAAATCTCCAAGGTCACTCGAGGGGGAGCCGGTCGCTCCAGTCGACGGGTTCCAGGTCATCGTCTTTAGCCGAACCGAGTCCCGCGTCGGCGAACGCCTTGTACAGTGCTTCAGGACTTCGGCGCGTGCCGTCGCGCTGGATGACGCGTGGAACGCCGTCCAGGGCTTCCTGGAGGATGAGGTCGAGGGCTTCCGCCTCGAGGTTCTCGACGACTTTGGCAGCCGAATAGCCTCGCGCGGCAAGCCGCGGGCGCAGCAGGTCCGGGTCGCAGCGCACCACCCAGGCCACGTCGACGGGCAGGAGGTGGCTCAGGTGCCCCTCGAACAACAACCGGCCGCTGGTGGGCATCCGTTTTGCGAGTTTCTTGACATCGATGACGACTGCCTGGTCGGCTTCGTCGAAGGCGACGACGCAGCCCTCCTTGGCGGCCCAGGCCTTGACGTCGACGACAATCCAGCCATCCTTGGCGGCCAGCGCCGCGAGCGTGGTTTTGCCGACTCCAGGCGTGCCCGTCAGCGCGACCCGGATTGTGGCGGGGACCTGCGCCATGTCAGGCCAGGTGCGCCAAGGATGGCTGCTTGCGCGCGAGCTCGTAGAACTCGTAGCCGCCCAGGTTCTCTGGGTTGAAGCAATACTTCACGGCCTGGAAGTGCGCCTTGAACGCCTTGACGTCGGCCTTGACCCGCTTGGGGTCCTCGCGCTTGATGAGGGCGCGGGCGTAGAAGTCCGCCACCGTCGCCATCTCGCGCTTGCCCATGCCGACGCGGGTGAGCTCCTGCACGCCGATGCGGATGCCAGAGGGCGTGAGCGGCTTCGTGTCGCCGGGCAGCATGTTCATGTTGGTGATGATGCCGGCCTCTTCGAGAGTCGCGGCCGCCTGCTTGCCGGCGCCGGAATCAGTGGCGCCGTGACGGGTGACAATCTGGTGGCTCTTGGTGAAGCCGCGGTCGGCGGCGATGACGTCGAAGCCGCGCTCGGCCAGCGCCGCGCCGAGGGCCTGCGCGTTGGCCACCGTGTCCTTGGCGTAGGCAGCCCCGTGCTCTTGGAATTCCGCCAACGCGACGACCTTGCCGGCGACGTGGTGGAGGTGGTAGCTGGAGACGACGCCTGGGAAAACACCGGAGTGAAGCCGGCGTTGGAGTTTCTCGTCGGACGTGTCGGAGAGCACGAAGCCGCCCTGCGGGCCGGGGAAGGTCTTGTGGCTGCTTCCCGTGAGGACGTCGGCGCCTTCGCGCAGCGGGTCCTGGAACTGCCCGCCGCCGATGAGGCCGAGGACATGCGCGCCGTCGTAGACAACGGTGGAGCCGACTTCGTGCGCCGCAGCCGCGAGTTCCTTCATGGGCGTCGGGAAGAGGAACATCGATTGGCCGAACCACGCCAGCTTCGGCTTGATTTCGCGGATGAGTTTGACCGAGCCGTCGATGTCGGGCTCCATGGCGTCGACGTCCCACGGGTAGGTGTGCAGTTCCAGGCCGCGCATGCCGACGGCGCCCATGGGGGCGTGGCTGATGTGGCCGCCGTCGGCCGTCGAGACCGCGGTGATGGCATCGCCGGGCTTCGAGAGCGCCTTGAGGACCGCCAGGTTCGACACCGTGCCCGAGGTGGACTGGATGTTGGCGAAGCGGCAACGGAACACCGATTGGGCCAGCTCCATGCCGAGAGCCTCGATGGTGTCGAAGTCGCTGCAGCCTTGGTAGTAGCGCTTGCCGGGGAGCCCTTCAGCGTAGCGGCCGTGCAGGTCGGTGACCAGCATCTCGGCGACGCGCGGCGAGACGATGTTTTCGGAAGCGATCATCGGCAGGCCGTCGCGGAACAGTTGCGTGCTGCGCTTGGCGGCGGCGCGGACGGCGTCGGCGGCCTCGACGGGCTTCATCGGGCGGGCGACTTGCTCCGGGGTTATGAGGCCGTCCATCGTTGCCGTCCACCATGCTCGACGACGCACCGCCCCTTGCGTTCTTGGCCACCCGCACCGCCGCCAAAGCGCGCCAGTTCTACGGCGGGCTCCTCGGCCTTCCGTTGGTCGCGGAGGACGAATCGGCCCTCGTCTTCGGCTTGGCCAGCGGACAGCCCTTGCGCGTCCAGAAAGTCCTGCGGTTCGCCCCTGCCCACCACACCGTTTTCGGTTGGCAGGTGGGCGACCTCGCCGCCGTCATGCGCGAACTCAACAAGGCCGGGGTGCATTTCGAGAAATACGCTGGCATGCAGCAGGACCCGGATGGAGTCTGGCCTGCGCCGGACGGCACCCTGCTAGCCTGGTTCAAGGACCCGGACGGAAACCTGCTCAGCCTGAGCCAACCGACGTAGCCAGCACGACCTGGCGAAGGCCTCCGGGGTCGAAGGAGCCCCAGGGTTTTGCCGCTGTGGCGCCTGGTCGTTGTCGAACGATGGATTCGGGCAGCCGCGCCCCAAACGCATCCAAGGGTTGCTGCCCGGTCGGCGCATCAAAGCCCGACAGGCGAATCCCCACGAGGCGGACGGGGCGACCATCCAACAGCGGCTCCAGGAGGGCCTTGGCGGTCGCCCAAGCGCGAGCCACGGTGTCACTCCGCTCCGTTTCAAACGGAACGTCCACCGTCTTGGCACGCGTCAGCGTGACGAAGCCCGCGTAGCGCACCTTGACCGTCAGAGTCGAGAACGCCTTCCGGTCGCTGCGGTCATGGTGGTCCAGGGTCTCTTCCAGGAGGTCGGAAGCGGCGCGCAGGATGCGGCCCCTGTCGCGAAGGTCCTCCAGGAACGTCGTCTCGTTGCCGCGGCTTTTGCGCTCCCCGTGATTGGCTTCGACGGGTCGGGGGTCGTCTCCTTGCGCGATGCGCCACAGCCAGCCGCCGTGGCTGCCGAAGCTCCGCTCCATCCGTTCCCTTGGTTCGGAGGCGAGGTCGCCGACGGTGATGAGCCCCTCGTCGCGCAACGCTTGGGCCGTCTTGGGCCCGCAGCCGTTCAAGACGCGGACCGGGAGCGGCGCAAGG
Source organism: Thermoplasmatota archaeon (assembly GCA_041659985.1). Classification (GTDB taxonomy): domain Archaea; phylum Thermoplasmatota; class E2; order JACPAO01; family JAHFTW01; genus JAHFTW01. Next base: position 8,542 of record JBAZXE010000057.1, read on the forward strand.
AACGCCTGCACTCGGTCGGGCGGGACCCGCGTGATGCCGTGCGGTTTGCGTTGGTCCGTGGCCACCTTCGCGACGGCTTTGCATGGGGCGATCCCAATGCTGCAGGAGAGTCCGGTCTCGCGTTTGACGGCGGCCTGGAGGCTCAGGGCCAGGCACAAGGCCAGGCCCCAGTCGCCGCCAGTACGCTCGGTGACGTCGAGGTAGGCTTCGTCCATGCCGACGACCTCGAGGGCGTCAGCGTACCGCTCCAGCACTTGCATGACGGCTTCGCTGGCCGGGCCGTATTTGGAGAAATCCGGTCGGAGGTACGTCGCGTGCGGGGCCAGACGCCACGCCTGGCTGATGGGCATGGCGCTGCGAATCCCGAATCTCCTCGCTTCGTAGCTTGCGGTGCAGACGACGCCGCGGCCCTTCCCGCCGCGCGGGTCTGCGCCAATGACGAGCGGCAGTCCCTGGAGGCTCGGGTCGTCGCGCACCTCGACGGAGGCGTAGAACGCGTCCATGTCGACGTGGAAGATAATCCGCTCTTCGCCCACACACGTCCAGCGACCGGCCGGTTCAATGGCCTTGGCGGGAGGTCGATGAACCTACGCTGGGGGACTGCGACAGGGAACCTCATATGGCGCACGCCAGTGGACCGCGCCGTGGGAGAACGCATCAAGGCCATCGAGTCCACCGCGGGGCGGAAGGTGGACGATCTGGCGAAGGCGCTCCTCAAGTACAATGTCGTCCGGGGCCCTGCTCGCAGGCTAGCCAATAGCAAGATCGCCTGGTCCATCGTGAGCCGCATCGACCGCGTGCGGGCCCGCCGCATGATTGACCGGCTGGCAAAATCCGCGGTGCCGCACCACGTCGGCATCATCATGGATGGCAACCGCCGGTTCGCCCGCACCCTGGGGCTAGACGATGTGTCGATGGGCCATGTCGCCGGGCAGGAACGTTTGGAGAATGTCCTCGACTGGTGCCTGGAGCTGGGCATCAAGGTCCTCACGGTGTACGCCTTCAGTACGGAGAACTTCCAGCGCGCCACGCCGGAACGCGAGCTGTTGATGGAGCTCTTCGAGCACAATTTCCGCAAGATGGCCGTCGATGAGCGCGTCCACAAGAACAAGATCCGCGTACGATGCATCGGCGACTTGGAACTCCTTCCGCCATCGGTCCGCGAGGCCGCCCTCCACGTCATGGAGGTCACGAAAGTGTACGACGGCTACGCCTTCAACGTCGCCATCGCCTATGGGGGCCGCCAGGAGATTGTGGACGCAGTGCGGCGCATTGCCGTCGAGGCAAAAGCCGGAGCGCTCGATCCGTCGACCGTCACGGCGGAAACCATCAGCCGTCGCCTCTACACCGGCGACCTGCCCGACCCGGACTTCATCATCCGCACGTCGGGGGAGGAACGGGTGTCCAATTTCCTGCTCTGGCAGATGGCCTACGCGGAACTGTACTTCTGCGACGTCAACTGGCCGGAACTCGACCGCCTGGAGTTCCTGCGCGCCATCGAGGAGTACCAGCGCCGGAAACGTCGATTCGGCGGCTGACAACTGACCTACAAGGAACCCACGGAAAACACGGAACCGAGTCGGGGAAGCGGTTCCGTGCATTCCGAGTCCTCCTTGTTTCGTCGCCCGACGCACCGGAACCTCCGCTTCACTTGCAAGCCTTGAAGTAGGCCTTTTCTCCTGATAGAGTGGGATGGCACTGCGTCGCCAAGTCGGCATCATCTACGGGTCCGCGTCGAGCACTGCCTTCGACGTCGCCGTGTCGGATGGCGACCTCAAGCGTCTCGATTACGTCGAAGCCGAGCAGGACGGCACCCGCGTCCTTTGCCAGGTCGAATCCGTCGACCGCAAGTCAAGGCTGAGCCTCGAGCAGGCCATGCAGATTCCCTCCGGCCTCATGGCGGAGACCGACGACACGCTCACCGCCGGCATCAAGGTCATCGGCTACCAGGATGCGCAAGGACGCATCCAGACGCCCCGCGTTCCCTTCCGCGCCGGGACGCCGGTGCACCGCGCCGACGACCGCCTCGTCATCGCCGTCCTCGGATTGGAGGGGGCCGCCGACGAAGGCGCCTTCCTCGGCCACATCAAAGGGTCCCGGATTCCCGTCACCGTCGACATGAACACGCTGGCGCAGAAGCACGTCAGTGTCCTCGCGAAGACCGGCGCAGGCAAGTCCTACACTGTCGGCGTCCTCCTGGAGGAGTTCCTCAAGGCCAACGTTCCCCTGGTGATCCTCGACCCGCACGGCGAGTACGGCTCGCTGCGCAACCCGAACATCGACGAAGGCGAAGTGGCGCAGATGTCGCGCTTCGGCGTCAAACCGAAATCCTTCGCGAAACAAATCAAGGAATACGCGCTCGACACGAACCTCAACCCGGAGGCGCAACGCCTCGTCCTGCAGGGCATGAACCTGGAGGGCCGCGACATCGTCGAGATGCTGGGCTCCAAGCTGACCGGCGGCCAAGTCGGAGTCCTCTACCAGGCCATCAAGGAAGTGAAGGAATTCCTGCCGGCTTACACGCTGCGCGACATCATCGACGGCGTCTCCCGCAACAAGGCCAGCTCGAAATGGAACGTCCTCAACGCCCTCGAAGTTCTGGAGTCGACGAAGATTTTCGACATCCGCGGCACGCCCGTGAAGGACCTCGTGGCGGCGGGCCAATGCAGCATCATCAATCTCAAGGGCATCACGCCCGACGTCCAGGAAATCGTCGTCACCCGCATCGCCAGCATGCTGTGGGAGGCCCGCAAACGCAACGAGGTGCCCGCCCACATCCTCGTCGTTGAGGAGGCGCACAACTTCTGTCCCGAACGCAACGTCGGCAACGCCGTCTCCGGCGCCATGCTGCGCACCGTGGCCTCCGAGGGCCGCAAGTTCGGCATGGGCCTTATGATTGTCAGCCAACGCCCGGCCAAGGTCGACAAGAACGTCCTTAGCCAATGCAACACCCAGGTCGTCCTCAAAGTCACCAACCCGAATGACTTGAAGGCCATCGTGCAATCCGTCGAGGGCATCAGCATGGAGGTTGCAGATGAAGTGCAGCGTCTGCCCGTCGGCGTCGCCCTGGTGGCCGGCGGGGGCCTCACGCAGCCCGTCTTCGTGGACGTCCGCCCGCGCCTGACACGCCACGGCGGCAAGTCCATCTCCGTCCTGCACCAGGAAGTCGAGGAAGAGGAGGACGGGCTGGAACCTCCCGTCGAACCGATGGGGCCGCCCGCCGGCGAAGAGGCCCTTGCAGCCGCACCCATGAACCCCGCCTGGCCGACCCTGGAACCGGAGGACGATGAACGGGAGGCTCCGAACCTTGCCGACGCCGCCACCGATTCAATCCTGGACGTCGAGGAAACGCTGCCTTCGCGACCGCCGGCGGCCCCTGCCCCCAGCACTCGCCTTCCGCCGAGGGGCACTCCCGACGCGTGGAACGCCGCGCTGCTCGACGACATCCTGCCCCCCAAGCGGACCCTGGGCCGACGGCCCCCGGCGCCTGAACCGGTCCTCGAGTTCGAACCCGATTCGTCCCCGCCTGCCTGGGAGCGCCCCGAAACCCCCAGCATCAAGGTCGCAACGCCCCGCAAGGCGTGGAACCAGGCCGATGCGCGCGAAATCCAGCGCGTCGCGGTCCGCTTGGGCGCCGCCGCCTCGGGCCAGGATCCGCAGCGCACGCTCGACGTGCTTTGGGACCTCGCCCATGAACACAACAGCGACCCCGACGAACGGCTGCGGCTCTACCGCGAGCTGGCCAGCCACGTCTGCCACGTCGAGCAGCCGGCCTGCATCCGCTGCCCCCTCAAGGACCACTGCGCGTTCTACGAGCGGTCGCGGCAGGAACGGCAAAAGACCCGGGGCCCCTTGCGGCGCCTGTGGGGAGCTTGACCTCGGGCAACCAGGGCGACGAAGCCAAGGGCTCGTCCGGCCGCAACGACCGCATCACGCCTGAGAAGATCACGAAATATCTTGAGACCACGCGCAGGGCGTTCGCCAAGGTCAACGTCGTCGCGCCCCCTCGGTCGTTTGCGGCACGGATGGCCGAGAACTTCCTCGACATGGCCAACCGCTACTACGCCGATGCCAAGCACTCCCACGCCAAGGGGGACGACGTCCAGGCGTTCGCGCAGGTCAACTACGCGCACGGCTGGCTCGACGCCGGAGCCCGCCTGGGCCTTTTCGACGTCGGCCAGGACGATGTCCTGTTCACGCTCCTCGACTAATCTGCATTAGTCGTTATCAATAGCGTAAATTGCGCTCTACTGCAAACTGTCATGTTAAAACAAGAAGTCGTTCGCGTTGGTATTTGGCTTATATGGATTTCAAATAGTAAATTGGTGCTGTTCTTCTGGGCCTCCAGGAGGGAGTGCGACCCTTGTTTCGCTTGGACACCATTAAATATCCTGGCCGACGGTTCACAGCCCTCTTCGGGACCCTGCACCCTGTGCAGGCGGCTGGGAGGCCGCCCGTGGTCAGCTGGAGAACACCTCTGGGAGGAACACATGGACGAATTCGTCTGGATCCGTGTGGTCACGCCGGACTGGGAATACACCGAACGCCTGGCCCAGTGACCGCACAAGTTAGTGCATCCTATCCCTCTGCCCCCTTTCCCCGTCCAGACTCCCGCCACTTCGAAACGACCAAACCGTCGCCACGCCTCGGCCCGTTGTGTATCCGTACCGGAACCGCCTGCGCTGGTTCCTCTTTGGGCGCTATTCCCACCTGGCGCGCGCCATCCGAGACCGCCGCGCCGGCCTTCAGGATACGATCCTGGATTCGCGCATCTCTAGCCTGCGGGTATGGAACTCCATCCGGTTCGCCGTCTCGCTCGTCCTGTCCATCGGTGTCCTAGCCACGGCCCTCGCCGCCATTGCCCGGGCCCTTCCTGGCGGCACCGACGACGGAGTGGTCGTTGGCGTCGTGACCTTCGCCTCCGCCTTGACGGGTCTCCTGACCGTGGCTTACCTGTTCTTGACGCGGCTTCTGGGCCAAATCGAGATTGAAATCCTAGCGATT
>JBAZXE010000058.1:0-13516 GCA_041659985.1 Thermoplasmatota archaeon
AAGGGCTCGCACATCGAGGTCACCCTCGCCGAGGCCAACTTCAAGAACCTGCAGAAGGCCGTCGACGACCTGAAGAAGATCAAGGTCAAGGGCATCGACGGCATCACCCGCCTCGTCGTCTCGCGCGACGAGAAGGAAGGCGGCTACATCCTCTACACTGAGGGCTCCAACATGAAGGAGGTCCTCGAGATCGAGGGCGTCCTGCACTCGCGCGTCAAGACCAACGACATCCTGCAGATCCAGGACGAGTTGGGCATCGAGGCCGCGCGCCAGGCCATCATGGACGAGGCCTACGCCACCCTGAAGGGCCAAGGCTTGCAGGTCGACCTGCGCCACCTGATGCTCGTCGCCGATGTCATGACCGCCGACGGCGAAGTCAAGGCCATCGGCCGCCAGGGTGTCTCGGGCCAGAAGTCGTCGATCCTCGCGCGCGCCGCGTTCGAGATCACGGTCGACCACCTGCTCACCGCCGGCATGACCGGCGAGGTGGACCCCCTGAACGGTGTCGCCGAGAACATCATCGTGGGCCAGCCGGTCAACCTGGGCACGGGCGCTGTGCGCCTGGCCATGGACACCGGAAAGCTCGCCAAACTGATCAAGACCATGCCGAAGCCGGTTTCGACCGTGCCCATCGTGGTCGAGGCTCCCGCCATGTCCCTCGAGGGCGAGGCGGGACCGGATCTTGCCGCCGGAGAGGCCCTTGAGGCCGAGGCAAACACGGATGCCAGCGCATCCAAATCTGACGAGGAGGCCTAACCATGGACGTACAACGCAGCCTGAGAACCGTCATCGCGACCGGCAAGGTCCTGATCGGAGCCGACCAGACCGCAAAGGCGGTCGAGGGCGGGAAAGCCAAGCTGGTCATTCTGGCCACGAACGCACCCAACGCGCAGCTCTTGCGCGACGCCGCCGCCAAGAAGCGCGTGCCGGTGTACGCCTTCGAGGGCATGGGGACCGAGCTCGGCCCCGCCTGCGGCAAGCCTTTCGCCATCTCTGCCCTTGCCGTGCTGGACGCCGGGACCTCCGACGTCCTGCAGCTGGGCAAGTAGGAGCGCTGCCGGCTTGACCGACCTCAACCTCAGCATGGAGACCATCGGCCTCATCACCGAGGCCGAAAAACGCCTGCGCGCCCGCATCAAGGACGCCGTCGACGAGGGCGAGCGCATCGTCTTCATCACCGAGAAGGGCCACCTCGGCCAAGCCCTCGGCAAGGAGGCCAAGAACCTCCAGATGATGCGCGACCTGCTGAAGAAGGACGTCAAGTTCGTCGAGTGGGACGAGGACAAGCAGATCTTCATCCGCAACCTGTTCAAGCCGTTCGACGTCGCCTCGATCCGCATGGAGACCCTCGCGGTCGCCGTGCCCGGCGAGATGGACGCCTCCGGCCAGCCCGTGACGAAGATCAAGATCCGCGCCATCGTCGAAGTCGAGGCCAAGGACAAAGGCAAGGCCATCGGCAAGGGCGGGCGCAACATCTCGTCCATCCGCCACATCGCGAAGCGTCACCAGGAAATCGACGAAGTGCAAGTGGTCTGACGAGCGAGGCGAGTCAGACGCAGCGCTTCGTCGGTTTCCAGCGAGGCGCCAGCTGAGCGGACCGGCCGGCCCGCAGGGCCGGGCGGGGTGCAGGTCGTCTAGGCGACCTAGATTCTCCGCGCCGATTTTTCTGGCACTTAAGGCCTCCCTGGCAGCCTATTAACCTCCGGGAGGTCAAGTCCGCCCATGGACGGCGTGGAGGCCCTGCGCGTGGCCATCCTCTTTGTGGGATGGCCTGGCATGGCGTTGGTGACGGCCTTCGTGCTGTGGCAGGCGCTGCAGTTCCACCGCAAGGTCGAAGGGTCGCCGTTCGGCCGCCTCGTCCTCCTCATGGTCATCGGCTGGACCACCAGCATCGGCTTCCTGGCCTTCCTCGCCACTTTGTACCTGCAGGGCGACCCGGAAGGGGCAGGTCCCATGGCTGCCGGGTTCCTGGTGTTCTGGGCCGCTAGCATGTCGCTCGTCGTGTACCTCATGCACCGCTGGGGGGCCGAGGCCGTCCACATCAACCTCTACTACACCGAGCTGGCCGCGATGGACCAGGTCAAGACGCAACTCATCAACACCGTGGCGCACGAGCTCAACACGCCGCTCACGCCCATTACGCTCAAGCTGGCGCTCCTGAAGGACGGCCGCTTCGGCACCCTCACGCCCGAGCAGCACCAGGTGCTCGACTCCATGGACCGCAACCTCGTCAAACTCTCCAACCTCGTCGACCAGATTGTCCTCTCGACGCAGATCCAGACCGGCCAGCTCCGCCCGCTGGCGCTCCCCCTCGCCGTCGATGACTGGCTGAACGCCGTCACCGGACGGTTTGCAGCCCAAGCCGCGGAAGAAAAACGTCCGTACTCCATCCACGCCGATACCAATGCCACGGTGGCGATGGACCGCGGCCGCATGGACCGCGTGCTGAACTCCCTCCTCGACAATGCGTTCCGGTTCTCGGGGAAGGGCGACCCCGTCGAGGTCACCGCCACCACGGCCGGCAACCGCCTCGTCATCCAAGTGCGCGATGGCGGCATGGGATTCACGCCCGCGCAGGCGCAGCTTCTGTTCCAGCCCATGCGGCAACCGCACGACTCGCACACCAATACGCAAGTCGGCGCCGGGCTGAGCCTGTTTGTCGCCAAAGGCATCGTCGAGGCGCACGGCGGCCGCATGTGGGCCTCGTCGCCCGGCCCCGGCCGCGGAGCGACGTTTGGCCTGGAGATTCCAATGGTGCCGGCCGTTGACGCTTCGCAGCCGATGAGCATCCCGGCCTAGCGTTCGTTCGCGGCGTCCACCCCGCGCAATCGACTACGGTTGCTGGCCCGCCTTCTCGAAGGCATCGGCGGCCTGGGCCACCTGCTCGGCCTTTGCTTCGCGGCGGTGCTTGACTCGCAGGCCGACGAACACGATGATGACCAACAGGACCGTCACGATGGCGACGGCGGTGAAGCCGATGGTGCGGCTGAGCTCTTCGAATCCGAGCCCGGCCAGGTAGCCCAAACCGACCAGACTTCCCGCTGCCAGCAGGGACGCCAGGGCGTCGGCGGCGAGGAACCGCGCCATGGGCATGCCGGTGGCTCCCGCAAGGTAAGGTCCGAAGGCACGGCCGACGGGCTGGAAGCGCGCCAGGACGACCGACTTGACGCCATGATCCTCGAACAGGGCGGTCAGACGGGCTTCGCCGCCCGGTGTGAGCTTGAGCTTCCACGGCAGGCGGTGCAAGGGGGAAACGCCCCACCTGCGGCCCAAGAAGTACCCAACGGTGTCGCCAAGGAATCCGCCGACGAGAATCATTCCGGTCAGGAGGAACGGGTCGAGGCGTCCCTGGCCGGCGAGGAACCCGGCCCCGAACAGGATGGTCTGGCCCGGCACAAACATCCCGATGGCGGGCGCCGACTCGGCGAACGCCGTCAGCAGCGTAATCGCGTAGAGGATGGCGGGCTCGACCTCGAGGACGTCCGCCAGGGCCACGCCGCCGGCGACCGGTGCGACCCATATCCCCTTTGCGACGAAGGACCTGAACCATCGGGGCCGGCAGGGCCCAAGCCGCACATTGGAGCCACCCTTGTTTTTAGCCAGGGCCCCCATCCCGAAGCCATGGTCAGTGTGGGGGACGTCGTCCGCGCGGTGGCAAGCCGTGGAGCGGCCGGCTTGGAGGAGCTGGAGCAGGCGTTCGAGGGCGACCACCTGCCGCTCCTGCCTGCCCTCGACGCGTGCATCGACCACGGGTTCCTCCGCCTCGTCCTGCGCCGCGACTTGAGCCTCGACCTGCCCTACCGGGTCACGGCGCGGGGGCAGCGGCTGCTTGCCGCGGCGGAGTCCGCCTCGGCGGCGGCCTAGTCGTTTTTAGACGTCGGGATTCAGCGGCTAGACCGTGACCCAGCTTTGGTGCTCGGGTCCGGCGCGCGCGGATTCGCAGCAGTCCAGCGTCGAGGAACCGTCGCAGAACCAGTCCGATTCCTCGAGGGCGCGGTAGGCGTCGACGAGGCGGCGGCCTTCGTCGCAGGCGCCGCGCGGGTAGGCCAGGTGCGGTTGCGGCTCATGGACGTCCGCGCAAGTCACCGTGAAGGCCAGAGGGCCTTGCGGCATTTCGACATGGATGACAATCGATTCAGCGCCATGCGGGTTCTCCGCGCTGCGCAGGGCTTTGCCGAGAGGGACTTCCAGCACATCGACGGGTTCGCCACCGACGGGAGTGTGGTAGGCGGCGATGAGGCGGTCATCGGTCGCGTCGTGGCCGGCGACCAGGACCGGTTCGAGGTCGAAGGCGGTGAGATCCCACGGCAGGTGCAGGCGCACGTCGCCGCCGGCGGTCTTGACGTTGAGGTCGAGGACGCGCATCCGTTCGTCGGCCGAGAGCGGGGTGAGTTGCATGGCGTGCATCGGTTCCGGGGTGGCACGCCTACCTAATGAATGTTGGCGCAAACGGCCGCTAATTTATTCGTTGCATAAGATGGAGAAAGGCAATATTTTGTGAGCAAGAAGAAAAACAGGATGTGCACGTAACTGGTTTTGCCGCGAAAAGTCCCGCAGGGACTTTTTGAGCGCCGGCAAACGTCGGCGCTAAAATCCTACGCTCCGCGCTCGAACGAGCGTAGCGAGTGAGAGTGCCCCGCCCGGCCTTCTGCCGAAGGCCGGCCGGTCCGCTCGCGCCTTCGGCGCTTGCTGCACTCAAAGCCTCGATAGGCTCGCTGTGCTCGCATCGAGCCTTTGAGTGCACGAGACAGGGAGCACCGCCCCTGTCCAGATGTCGGACCAGGAAGCGTGGGAGCTCACGCCGGCCCTCTTCCTGGACGTCCCGCCGTCGTGTGTCTGCGTAGCTGGCAGTTGCTCGGGATCCTGCGGCTTCTGCTTCCCTCCGGTTGACGCCTCGGGTGGCGGCCGCATGCCGGCCTGCCCGATGTGGAACGCGCCCCTCACGGTCCGGAGCCGCGCCAGCAAGGCGGTGCCGGCATGACGGAGCACGTCGTCCCCGAGGGCGACGCCGAGCAGGGCCTGGTCGTCCTGCACGGTCGCACGGACACGATTCGCACGACGCGCCCGGTGATCCTGTCGCTCGACTCCTTCGGCTTTGGCCGACTCAACGTGGCCTGGGAGCTCGCCCCCGTCACGGGCTGCACCGATTGCGAGGTCTGCAAGGAAGTCGGGCCGGTGCCCCTCGAGGAGCGCGCCAAGCGCCACTTGACCTGCGAAGGCGGGGAGTGCAAGGTCTGCTCGCACCACGCCTGCCCGATGCCTCAGGCCGCGCTGCCCGGCTAACCCCGTGGAGCCCGGTAGCCCGGAGACGGCCGCCAGGCCGGCTCCCAGGGCCCTCACTCTTCTCAGTCCGGCGGCGGACGAGCCCGTCCGCCTGGTCCACATCGACCGCCGACGCAACAAGTGCGGCCACCGCAAGCTGTACAACCAGGACGGCGACGCGTGCGGCCTGGTCGTCGACAAGGTCGCCGGCACGGCCAGGCCGTGCTCGAAGTGCATCGCGTGGCGACGCAAGGTCCAGCAGCAGGAGTTCCGCCTCGAGCTCGACGGCGACCAGGACGTCGTGCAACAGTCTGCGTTCAAGAAATGGCATCTGCCCCACAACGGCAAACCCGAACCGGACTGCGGCCGCGCGACGTTCTTCGCCCACAACCACGCCGGGGGCGCGCACTACTGGCTCTACAATCTGCCATGCAAGCGCAGGAGCTGCACGAAGTGCGGACCGACGTGGGTGAACGGGGAGATCGAGAAGGCCGGCGCCTGGGAATCCCGCATCGCCCGGCAGTGGGAATCCGAGCTCGGGTTCTGGAGATCTAGCGAAGAGGCGCACGCCCTGGCCGTGCACACCAACCAGCGACGCGTCCCGCTCGTCCACGTCGTGGTCTCGGTCCCGCCGAAGAAGTGGGACGAGCTCGCGCCGCACGAAAAGACCCGGGAGGCGCTCGCCTCGGTTCGCAGCTCGGCGCATCGCAAGGCGCTGGGCGCGGGCATGATTGGCGCGTTCTGGGTGATGCACGGCCTGCGCGTGCCGGGCAAATGGAACGACCGGACGTGCGCCGCCGACGGATTGCATTTCCATTACATCGGAGCAACCGACCGGCCGCACGGCCTGGTCGACGGCGACTTCGTCAAGCGTTGCCACAAGCGCACTGGGTGGATTGTCAAACGCCTGCCAGGATGGCGGAAACAGGCCTTCCAGACGATGTTGTACCAGCTGAGCCATGCGACGTGGCCGGAGTTCAACGACGGCCTGGGCGACCCGGACGAGGACCAGGACGGCGGGGTCGTGGCCTCCGACCCTTCCCTCTATCCTGCCCCTAAGCACAACTCCCAATTCGGGCGTTCCTGCGGCCGCATCGGGACCTTCCTCGGACTGGCCGGATTGGCCCCTCCGCCCCCCGAACCGGAGGACGTCTGCCCGGTTTGCGAGCTGGTCGTGGCGCCGAGCGAGCGTTTCGAGGTCTACCGGCTCGCGGATGCGCCGCCGCCGGCGCCGCACGGGGAGCTCGATTGGTCGCAGTGGAGCGACACGCCAGCGCAAGCCACGCCGAAGCTGCCCGTCGTCGTCGGGCCGGACGCGTGCCCGGGCTGTGGCGCAAGGGCACCGTTGCGGAACTGCCGGGCGTGCGGCGGCTGGCACTGCCACGGCTGCCGGTCCGGGTCGAGCAGCTGCGAGTGGAATTGGTAGTTCCGGGTCCCCCTTCGCTCGCCTCATCGCTCCGGGGCCGCTCGTCAACCGTGCCATGACCGTCCCGACCGGGCTGCGCAACCGTTCGGAGACCGCTCATGAATCCCTTCGCTACCATCGACTGGCCCAACCTTCTGGCCTTCATCGCCGCTGAAATCGCCATTGTGCTCCTGCTCGCGCCGGTCTTCATCCAGCGCAAGAACGAGGAACGCGCGGTCGCCGTATTCACCGAAAAGCTCCTCCCTCTCATGCCGAAGGTGCCGACAGGCGCTGAGCTCGCGGCCGCCGTGCAAATGAACCTGGCCATGCCCGACGTCGCCGGCGCAGTGCGCGAGGCTCTGGGCGGTCTGCAGCCGTCGCCGGAGCAACAGGCGGCCGCGCAGGCGCAGCTTGTGGCCGGCATCGGCCAGGCCGTGCAGGCCGCCATCGGCGACGCCGTCAAGGGTCGCATGGGCGCTCTGAGTGCGCAGGGCGTCGACGGGCGCGCCTCGAAGGCGCTCAACGAGAACGCATTGAAGGCGCGCGTCGGTGAGAAGTACGGGCTCAAGGGTCTGGGTGCCTTGGCGATCCTGAAGACCGTGGACAAGAGCGTGTACGAGCTCGGCCTCGACGCCGTCAGTTTCGCGCCGGGCAGCCTGGATGAGTGGCTCGACCAGAACGCCGAGCGCTTCTCGATGGGCGGCGTCGCAGCGTCGAAGAAAATCACGGTGGTCTAGATGCGCAACGCCAAGCGCGCCGACATCCTCCTGCAAGAAGCCGACCGCGCCAAGCAGGAAGGCAACGGGGCCGTCGAGGCGTGGTTGACCCGCCGCGCACGAGACTACTTGCTCCCACATGGTGCCAAGAGGGTCGTCGCGGGGCGACCTTCGTAGGGTCATGGCCAAGGCCAAAGGCAAGCGACCGCAGTCCGCGGCGCAGAAGCGCGCGCAGGCTGACTTCAAGGCGTACCACGCCGACCACGGCCACGGACCGCCCAAGGGCGTCTCCATCAAGGGATACGCGGGTGGTCGCGGGGCCGGCGCCACGCGCAAGCGGTCCTCGAAGCCCCGCGCGCAGCCCAGCGACGCCGCCTCGGCCGGCCGCCGGCGCGGCGCCCGCAAGGCCGCCAAGACCCGCTCCAAGCTGACCTGGAAGGTCAAGAATTGGGTGAAGAAACACCCCGTTGCGACGACTGCGCTGGCCGGCACCGCGGCCGGCGGCACCGCCCTGGTCATGATCCCCGAGGCCCGACAGAGCGCGGCTGGCGGGCTCGCTTCGGTCCGCGCCCGCTTCTCCCGCTAGGGTTCCTCCTTCCCTGGCCTCGGCGCCCCTCAACCGGCGCCCTGGTCTTGGCCTTCTGGCCTCGTGAACACCATGTTTGAACTCGTCTTGCTCGCCATCGCTGCCGTCGTCGCCTTGGGCGCCGTCGCGCTCCGCAACGCCTCGGCCGCCCTCGTGGGCGGACGCATGGGCGCCCTCTGGACCCTCTTCGTCGCCGCGCCCTACACCGTGGCGTCCCGCTTCCACTACGAGGACGCCCAGGGCCGCAACGTGTCGGTCATCCCGAACACGCTGCGCCTCACGGCCACCGACGTCGCGGCCGCCAAGCTCATCATCCCGGCCATCGGCGCCGCCGAGACCAAGTTCGTCGTCCCGCCCGGCCCGCCCGGCGCCATTGGCATCCGCTTCGAGGACTACAAGCAGAGCGCCGACGGCACCGACACCAAGGCAGTCAGCCTCCTGCTCGGCCCCCTGGGCCAGGACACCGGCTTCCAGATCGTCGGCGCCAACGCCGCCAACGCGGCCGTGAGCGCGCAGGACCGCACGCAGGGCCTGGACAAGATGCTCTTCGGCATCGGCCAGACCCTGCAGTTCACCCAGACGGCCTAGTCCCCTTTCCCCTCCGCTCGGCGCGTCCTCACCTGCGACGCCGGGTTCTCCCGTGCCCATCGAACCTCTTGGCACTGACCCAACCGACGTCGAGGACGGCTACCGGTCCATTGCGCAGCTGTTCGGCTTCACGCAGGGCCAGCCCGTGCGCTTCGTCGAAGGCGAGGTCCAGGTCCAGACGGCGCACGTCGTCGTGCGCACGCAGGTCACCAGGCCCGGCGACGCTGCGGGGGGCGTGCAATACAACGCCGCGACCAGTCGCACGTTCGGCCCCAACAGCCCCTGGCGCCTCGACCAAGTCTGGGTCCGCGAAGCCACGCCCGGCGCCGGCGCGAAGGTCGTCGCGAACGGCTGGGTGGAGGTCTAGTCGTGCAAGCCGTCGTGCCGGGCACCTTGCAACCGGACCGGGCCGTCGACCACTTCAGCGGCGTGAACGTCGCCGGCGGCGCCATCGTCAGCGGCGCGACCATTGCGCCGGCTCTCACGACGGCCGTCTTCGTCACGGTGTGCGTCAACTTCGACACTTCCAGCAGCCACCTCGTTGAGACCAGCATCGACGGCGTGGCCTGGGAATACGTTTGGCAGCAGAGCCCGGCCGGAACCCGCCTCATGGCAGTGTTCGTCTTGCCCCCTGGCTACAGCTACCGGGTCACTGCCGGCGCCGGCGCCGTCGTTAACACGCCGTGGCATTGGAGGCGCAGCCTGTGACGGCATGGACCGTGGAAAGCGCCCTCGCGCTCTTGCGAAAGGAAGGCTACAGCCCGCAGCTCAACCTTCCGTCCGACCACCCGGAATATCACATCGCCCTCGACGCCTTCGACCGGTACTTCACCCAATATGTGGACCGCGGCACTAGCTACGCGGGATACGAAAGCCAGAAAGAGAAGCGTGACGCAGTCCGTTTCCTCCTTGCCGACATTGGCGCCGGCTCCCTCCCGGCTGGCGCCTCGCCCACCATGTCGGACTACCAGGGCTTCGCGGCCCAGCAGAGAGCCTCGTCTCCGACGTTCGCTGCATCGCAGCCTTCGCTTGCCACCACCGTCCCGACGCCGCCCCGCAAGAGTCGGGTCGCCCTCGGTCTCGGCCTCACTGCCGCCAGCCTCCTCGGCCTCTTCCTCCGCCGCAAGAAACGGTGACCACCATGGGCTTCAACCTCAACAAGAACCTCAGCAACTTCGGCCGGTCCATCGACCTCACGAACAAGAACAGCAACGCGCGCAAGGCCGCCCTCGCGCCGGTCGCCGTGCCCTTCGCCCTTGGCGCCGGCGTCAACCAACTCACCGGCGGCAAGACCACCACGTACAACGTCTGGAAGGCCGCCAGCGGCAAAGCGCCCGCCCCCACGTACTCCGTCGTCACCCAAGCCGCCAGCGGCTACCAGGGCGCCACGCCGGGCGCGGGATCATGGGCGTTGCCTGTGGTCAACCGCAGCACCACCAAGGGCGCCGGCCAGCTCGTCAAGGTCGCCATCCAGGACGTCGTCGCCCCCGCAGCCGACGCCGCCAGCAAGGGCCTGTTCGGCATGAGCCTGCCCGCCCTCGCGTGGACCGCGGCCGGCGGCGCCGCCGTCCTCCTCGTCGGACCGCCCCTCGTCTCCCGCGCCCTCCGGTGAACCACATGAACGACGCCACCAAGGAACTCGTCGAGCAAGGAGTCGCGCCCTTCTGCCCGAACTGCCAGCCCATCATGCGCGCCTTCCTGGAACAGGGCCTGCAAGGCATGGCCGACGGAACGGCCTTGCGCGACGCCCACGACCTCGGCATCCCCGTCAAGGTGCGCATCGACGCGCCCGAGGTCCGCCGATGATCCTCGACATCTGGTCGCTCGGGCACGCCGTGTGGGGTCTGTTCTTCGCGTGGCGCCGCGCCCAGTTCTGGGCCGTCGTCGGCATCGCCTTCGCGTGGGAGTGGTTCGAGAACACCGTCCTCGTCGCGGCCAACTGGGGCGAGCCCGGCAACCCCATCAACAGCGTCGTCGACGTCGCCGTCGCCGTCTTCGCTTGCGCCGCCGCCGTCTCGCTGCGCGCCTTCCTCAACGCCGAGCACGGCCGACGCCTCAAGGCCGCCGGGGAGGCCCTCGATGACTGGGACGACTAGGCGCCGTGTGCGCGCGCAGGTCGCGGACATCCCGCCGCGCGTCATGCGCATCCTGGTCGCCCTCCTCGGCCTGGCTGGCGCGGCCTTCTCGCTCGCCGGCACGGCGCTGGGCCTCTGCCTGACCCACTGAAACGCTTCCGTCGACGTCCGGGTCCGGCGACCCATCGCCCTTTTGAGATGTCGGGCTGCAGCTCGACCATGGCGCCAGTACCGCCTACCCCGACCAGCGGCGAGCTCCTCGTCGCGCAACGCTTGGACTGGAATCTCGTGATGAGGTTCCAACGAATTGACCTTGGCCATGCCGAGTGCACCGTCGCGACGCGAGCTCGGTCCGCGCGACACATGGCGCGCAACGGCTTCAGCTGGGCGACCTTCTGCAGGTCGCCCCTCGAGGGCCGCGCAGAATCGCGCCGTTGGATCTCGTGGAAGAAATCCGTGGCCGGTGATGCGGCGTCCGCGATCTACGAGCTCGTGGTCAACGACGTCGCGCGCTACCTGGCCCAGGTGGATCCGCATTTCGAGCTCGCCGCGGTGCCATTGACGACGGTGCAGCATGATCATCCGGATCCGTACACGCCGCGCGAAATCGCATTATTGATGGAATACCACGCGATGGATCCATTCACGACGTTGCGCCGGCGTGCAATGAATCTCCTGTCGTTCTACTGGGGCGGCCGCCGTGGTGAGCAGAGCCGGGCCGACGACCAGGACGTCGACCTCGAGCGCCTGGTGCTGCACATGGTGCTGCCCGGCAAGCGGGGGAAGAAGCGGCGCGTCCCGTTGCCGTCGTTGTTGGCGTCGCCGAAGCGCGCCCTGGTGGCGTACCTTGAGGAGAAGCGTCGACGGTTTCCCAGCTCGACGGCGCTGTGGGTCGACCGCCATGGATCTAGGATGTCGGCGAGCGACCTCTCGAGGGACACGTTCCACATGTCGCAGGAGCTCGGATTCCCGGTGTCTTTCAACAGGTGGCGGCGCAGCTGGCAAACCACGATGCGACGGAGCGGCGTGCGAAAGGAGATTGCGAAGTACATCCAGGGCCACACCTGGGGTCGCGATTCGACGGATCACTACTGGACTCCCGACGTCGAGGATGTCCGCGCCGAGCTGGGCGCCTGCAAGGTTCCCGGCTTCATTCGCTCACGGGAGGCGCGGCGCGTAGCGGCGCCCCTCCCTGTCCCCTTCGCAGGGGAAATCGAAAGTGCAGCGGTTATCTAGCCTGCTGCGCGGTGTTGGGTCACGGTCAGGCCGTTAGAGCGGTCGGGTCGCCTTTGTCCAGTACAGTCGCGCGTCGCCGTTGGGGCACCACCCGTCGCTTCGCTCTCCTGCCTGGCTCCTGGCTCCCGTCGCTAAGACGGTCGGGTGCTGGTCGCTGTCGGGGCGAATGGCGCCGGCCCGGGGCAGTTAGAGCTGCCCCGGGTCGACTTCCCCCGACAAGGAGAACCCGACCCACATGCAAGCCAGTACGCGAACACGCAAGCCTGATTCCCCAGTGACGGGGGCAGTGCACGAGACAGGATTTGAACCTGCGAATCACGAAGAAGCAGGCCCTGAACCTGCCGTCGTTGGCCGCTTGACTACTCGTGCGGAGGGGTCAATCCGGGAGGCGAACCCCCCGGGCCAAGCCGGCCCACTCGGGAGTCTCATTTAGGCTTGGTGGCCGGCCATCAGAGGAAGCAGGACTCACCGCCCCCGAGGCTGGCGGGTCGTGTCGCCGCGCGGAAGGCGGACGCTTCTGCATCCACGGTGGGCCAGTCGAGCCCCGGCTGGAGGTCCTCGAGGTGAGGGAACAACACGTCTTCCTCGAAGCGCACGTGCTCGCGCAGCTTCTGCCCCAACTCCGTCTGCGCCTCGGCGGAGGCGTTGGCCAAGGCGGCGAATCGGCTCCGCAGGTCCGCATGCTCGGCAAGGAGTCGGTTCCGCAACGCAGCATCCTGGATTCGCGGCGCAAGGATTCGCTCCTCCTCATCGAAATGCAGGGACAGGATGGGGACGTAGGACAGGAATCTCTGCCGCGCCGTGGCGGCGTCGAAGCGGGCGTCGAGTCCACGCAGTCGGCGGGCGTGCACCAGGACGTTGTGGTGGTCGCGCGAAAGCGGATGCAGCGAGGCGTGCCTCTTCATGCGAACGAGGTGTACGCCTCGTCTCCGGCCGGGTCGTCGCCGACGTGCAACACCTCGACGCCGCACGGAATGTCCGTCATGAGGACGTAGCCGTTGACGACGATGGGGTCCCAGTATTGGTTGGCGTCGATGGGGTGTCCGGCCACGGATTCCTCTGGCCGTGGGTAGCCGCATTCGCGCACCGGCGTCCGCAGCGCGACCGGGAACGGGTTGGACGGGTCGCTGACGTCGAGCACCCACAGGCCGGCGTGGAAGTTGGCCATGTAGAGTCGCGTGCCGACGACCTGGAAGTTGTGCAGGCTGTAGGCGAGGCCGTCGTCGCTCGGGATGCCCGGCGGAATCCACGTGCCGAGGTAAATCGGGTTGGCGTAGTCCGTCATGTCGATGATGTACATCTGCGGCGGGACGTCGAAGAGCGTCTCGGTGGCACCAAAGGCGATGCGCCTGCCGTCGATTCCGGCGACGAGGGCGGTGTGGACGCGTTCGATGGGCGCCTCCGCCGATTCGCCGCGCCAGTAGCCGAGCTGAATGGGCGCGGCCGGGTGGGCCACGTCGAAGACGCGGATGCCGTTGATTTCGTCGGCAACGACCAGGATAGGCGCCCCCGTCAACGGGTCGAGCTGCGCCGTCATGTCGTGCGGGGCCAAAAGCAGGGCCATGCCAGTGGAGGTGAGCTGGGAATAGTAGTCTGCGTAGCGCAAAACCTCGGGGTCGCTCTGCGGGATGGCCGACAGATCGGAAGA
>JBAZXE010000059.1:0-13334 GCA_041659985.1 Thermoplasmatota archaeon
GGGCTCATCCGGTCAAAAAAGCCATGATGGTAAGGGTCTTTTTGGACCGGATGAGCCCGGAGGAGGAGCGCATCGTCCAGCCTCTCCTGGCCCTCTCCGATTCGCGAGAGATTCGTGCGTATCTTGCCCAGCCCATGACCGGGGTCTACATCGTGCGGCGCGACGGCAGTCATGATGGGGAGGTGGTGTGGGCAAGCCCCTCCTTGCGCGACATCCTTGGATACGCGCCCGCCGAGGTCGTGGGACGCAACGCCTGGGACGTGTTCCTGGCCCCGGAGGACGTGACCCCCGCTGCGGACTACAGTGCCAGGATGTCCGACGGCGACTTGGTGGGCTGGGCGCCCCTTCTCTGCGCCGACCGCAGCAAACGATGGGTCCGTTTCGACGCCCTCAACCGCGCCGGGGGCATCGTCATCGCGTTGCGTCCGGAATCCGATCCGCGCGAACAGCGTTTCCACAGCCACGGCCGACCCATTCCTTCCTGACGCGAAGGATTGTCACCGCGTCCTGCGGCGGCAATTTGAGCGTCCGCAACAGGCTTCAATGGAGAAGCCCCTTGCCCTTGTATGAACCCCGGAGACGCCGCGCTACTGGCCTTGGCCGGCTCGCCGGAGGTGCGGGCTCACCTGGCGTACCCAAACACCGGGGTCTACATCGTCCGGCCGGACGGCCACATCATCTGGGCTAGCCCCTCCATGGAGGCAGTGACGGGGTATAGGCCGCAGGACTTGGTTGGCCGCAACGGCTGGGACATCTTCGTCGCTCCCGAAGACTTGCCCAAAGTGGCCGAGTTCCGTGCCATGCTTGCCGAAGGCGACGGCACGCTTTGGACGAGGCTTCTCACACCCGGGGGCGCGCGCGAATGGTTCCGCATCGACACGTCCATTCGTGGGGGTGGCATCGTCTGCGCGTTCCATCGCGAGAACGAACCCGCGATGCGGCACACTCACTACTTCATCCGGTCGCGGTCGAACCGGGCGTAACGCGGCCCGTTCGGGCAGCCACTTCTGCTTACGCAGCAGATTCAACGCGCTTCCCGCCCTCCGCCGGGCCACAAGTGGCCCGGCATCCCCGCCGGTTCGCCGTCTTCACTTTTGCTTGCGCAGAAGGTTCAGGGCCGAACCAGCGCGGAACCACTCCAACTGGTCCGCCGAGAAGGTGTGCTTGGCCTGGATGCGGTCGACCTTGCCGTCCTTGTGCCTGAGCTCGACGGTCACCGGCTTGCCGGGCGCCATCTGGGCAAGGCCGAGGATGCTGACGCGGTCCTCTTCCTGCACCTTCTCGTAGTCCGCCGGGTTGGCGAACGTCAACGGCAGCAAGCCCTGTTTCTTCAGGTTCGTCTCGTGGATGCGGGCGAAGCTGCGGGCCAGGATGGCCATGCCGCCGAGGTGGCGCGGCTCCATGGCGGCGTGCTCGCGCGAGCTGCCTTCGCCGTAGTTTTCGTCGCCGACGACGACCCACTGCAGGCCCTTCGCCTTGTAGTGGCGCGCGACCTCGTGGTACAGCTTGACCTTGCCGTCGAGCAGGTCCTTGCCGCCCCCCGTGGAGTTCGTGAACGCGTTGATGGCGCCGAGGAACATGTTGTCGGAGAGGTTCTCCAGGTGGCCGCGGAAGGCGAGCCACTTGCCGGCCGGGCTGATGTGGTCCGTCGTGCACTTACCCTTCGCCTTGAGCAAGAGCGGGGCGTCGACGATGTCCTTGCCATTCCACGCCGCGAAGGGCTGGAGGAGAGCGAGCCGCTTGGAGCCGGGAGCGACGACGACGGCAATTTTGGCGGCCTCGACTTCCGTCTTGGGAGGAGCGATGTAGCCGTTCGGGTCGGGGACGTAGCCCTTGGTAGGATTTTCCAACGCCGGCTTTGGCGGGGTCAGCTTGAAGGGCTTGCCGTCGGCCCCGGTCAGCTCGTCCTTGAGTGGATTGAAGCTCAGGCGGCCAGCGACGCTGTAGGCCATGACGATTTCGGGGCTGGCGATGAAGGCCAGCGTCTTGGCAGAACCGTCGTTGCGCTTGGGGAAATTGCGATTGTAGGACGTGACGATGGTGTTCTCCTTCGCCAGGTCAACCTCGGGGCGGTTCCATTGCCCGATGCAGGGGCCGCAGGCGTTGGCCAGAACGGTGGCGCCGGCCTTCTGCAGCGTCAGCATCTGGCCGTCGCGCTGGATGGTCAGGTGCACCTGCTCGGAGCCGGGCGTAATCAGAAGCGGCGTGCGGGCCTTGATGCCGTGCTTGGCGGCCTGCTCGGCGATGTCGGCGGTGCGGCACATGTCCTCGTAGGAGGAGTTCGTGCAACTGCCGATGAGGGACACCGAGATGTCGTCCGGGTACTTCTCCTTCAGGACGGCCGCGGCAACCTCGGAGATGGGGCGCGCCAGGTCGGGCGTGTGCGGGCCGACGAGGTGGGGTTCGAGCGTCGTCAGGTTGATCTCGACGACTTGGTCGAAGAACTTGGCGGGGTTGGCGATGACCTCGGGGTCCGCGGTGAGGAGGTCCTTGTGGTGCAGGTTGGCGATCTTGGCGAGGTCGGCGCGGCCGGTGGCGGCGAGGTAGTCGTCCATCTTGACGTCGTGCGGGAAGACCGACGTGGTGGCGCCGAGTTCCGCGCCCATGTTGCAGATGGTGGCCTTGCCGGTGGCCGACAGTGTTGCGCACCCGTCGCCGAAGTACTCGATGACGGCATTCGTGCCGCCCTTGACGGTGAGGATGCCGCACAACTTCAGGATGACATCCTTGGGCGCCGTCCAGCCGCTGAGCTTGCCGGTGAGCTTGACGCCGATGACCTTCGGGTGCAGGACCTCCCAGGGGAAGCCCGCCATGACGTCCACCGCGTCCGCACCGCCGACACCGGAGGCGAACATGCCGAGGCCGCCGCCGTTCGGGGTGTGCGAGTCGGTGCCGATGAGCATCTGCCCGGGGAAGCCGTACTGTTCGAGGACGACCTGGTGGATGATGCCGGCGCCGGGTTTCCAGAAGCCCATGCCGCACTTGGCGGACGCCGTGCGCAGGAAGTCGTAGACCTCCTTGTTGTCGGTCGTCGCCTTGAGGAGGTCCTTGGTCGCGTCGATTTCGGCGGCGATGAGGTGGTCGCAGTGCACCGTCGAGGGGACGGCAGTCGTCGGCTTGCCCGTCGTGAGGAACTGGAGAATCGCCATCTGTGCGGTGGCGTCCTGCATGGTGACGCGGTCGGGGCGGAGGTCGAGGTAGGAGGTGCCGCGCACGAGCTCGGCGTTCTGCGGGTCGTCGAGGTGGCCGTAGATGAGCTTCTCCGTCAAGGTGAGCGGACGGTTGAGCCGCTTGCGCACGACGGCCAGCCGTTTGCCCATTTTGGCGTACGTCTCAGTCACGAAGGCGGGCGTGGACTCGATGGTGACAGCCAAGGGGGACGGCTCCTGTTGGTCCACGCCATTGGCGGTGCTATTTGAAAGGCCCGGGGCGCCGAAGACCTAGCCTTAGCGGCGACGCGGCAGGACCACGCGGGCCGATTGTTCCGGGCGAGGGTCACTGACACAAGCACCTAATACGCCGATGAAAACTGGGCCACGATGGCAACCCGCGCCACTCTCGTCGCGTTTCTGGTCGCCGCGTTGGCAGGCTGCGTTTCCCCTGGCGATCCGATGACGCCCCCACCTCCGGCGAGTCTGTCGTCCCCACCGGCCTGGCACGTGGGTGACTGGTGGGACTACCACGTCACGGACCATGTCGCTGGAATCGAGTACGCGGTGCGGCTCGCGGTCGCCGGGATCGAGGGTGACCACTACCGCATCGGCTCTCCGGCAGGCCAGTTCAACCCGGCCCTGCTGCACGTGCCCGGTCCCGGCGTCGGGCTGGTGGGCCAGGCCAATCTCTCGTACCGATTCATGGGCGAGGAGTTCAAGGTCATCCAGTTCCCGCTGGCGCAAGACGCGACGTGGACGGTGCGGCTTCAAGGCAACGACTTGACGGCCAACGTGGTGTCCGTGGACGGCCTGGTTGCCGAGGTCGAAATGCATGGCCCGGCCAGTGACATCTACTATACCTACGACGCCGCCCAGGGCCAGATTGTCGCTTTCGAGAACGAGAACTGGGTCTCCTACGAGCTGGTGGGCAACGGCGCAGGCCTCAGCGCCATGGAATGGCCCTCTGGCATCGCTCAGCGCATCAACGCTGGCGTCTTTGCCGGAGTCAACGCACAAGAGCCCGGCGCGCCGGTGCAGGACGTTGCGGTCGAGGCCGGAATCGAGTTCATGTCGGTCTTCTTGTACGCTGGGCCCGCCATGCTCCCCGAGCCCGCACCCGTCGTGCCGGCAGGCTATTTTCTCGCCGAGATCAGGGACCCGGCCGGCCAAACATACACGGCCCAATACGGGCCAACGCCGCAGACCGCGCCGGAGAACCTGTTTGCGCTTTCCCCTGAACCGGAGGGCACATGGCGTTGGCAAACCGTGGCGCTGGGCCCCGGTGTGGCGGCGATCTCCGCAGTGTCTTACAACCTGGAATGAAGTCCCGGGGGATTTGCCTGCGCGTGGCCGCCTCGGCTCAAGGTGATAGCAGCTGCTTCGCGATGACCATGCGTTGAATCTCGCTCGTGCCCTCGTAGATTTCTGTGACCTTCGCGTCGCGCATGAGGCGCTCGACGGCGTAGTCGGTCGTGTAGCCGTTGCCGCCGTGCACTTGCACGGCCTGGATGGTGGCCCAGGTGGCGGTCTCGCTGGCGAAGAGCTTGGCGCGGCTTCCCATCTCAGGCGTCAGGGTGCCGGCATCCTGCGCCGCGGCGGCTTTCAGGTAGAGCAGGCGCGCGGCCTCGATGCGGATGTCCATGTCGGCAAGCTTCCACTGGATGGCCTGGTTGGCCGCGATGGGCTTGCCGAACTGCTTGCGCTCCTGCGCGTAGGCGCGGGCCTCGTCGAAGGCGCGTTGCGCGATGCCGACGCCCTGTGCGCCGATGCTGATGCGCGAACCATTGAGGGTCGCCATGAGTTGCTTGAATCCGTCGCCCGGTTTTCCCAACAAATTGTCCTTGGGGACCTCGAGGTCGGTGAAGGAGAGACGCGCCGTGTCGGAACCGCGCAGGCCGAGTTTGTCCTCGTGGCCGTCCTTGCCGAAGCCCTTCCACGACGTCTCGACCGCGAAGAGAGAAATTCCCTTGTGCCCGGCGGCGGAGTCGGTCTTGGCGGCGACGATGGCGGAACCGGCGTGGTTGCCGTTGGTGATGAACACCTTGGAGCCGTTGAGCAGGTAGTGGTCGCCCTGCTTCACGGCCGTCGTGGCGAGTGCCGCGACGTCGGAGCCAGCACCAGGCTCGGTGAGGGCGAAACAGCCGACCCATTCGCCAGCGGCCAACTTGGGCAAGAAACGCTGCTGAACGTCGGGGCTGCCCCAGTTGACGACGGGTGTCGCGGCCACGGACGAATGAACGGCGACGGTGACGGACGTCGAGGCGCAGGCCCAGGCGATTTCCTCGAGCATGAGGTTGTAGGCGACCTTGGAGATGGGCGAGCCGCCGAATTGTTCCGGAATCGTCGGGCCCAGCATGCCGAGTTGGGCCAGATCGCGCATGGACTCCGCGGGGAACTGGCTGGAACGGTCGAGCTTGGCTGCGCGCTCCGCAATGGGGCCGCGCGCCAGCTCGCGCACCGTCTTCTGGATGAGCGCCTCATCGTCGGAGAGGGCGAAGTCCACGGGGTGGCCGACGAAGAGCCCCATTTTCCCTCTTTTGGCCGCCGATGCTGCCGAAACAAGGAACCCACGGAGCCCACGGAATCCGCCTTGTCGCCGTTCCGTGACTTCCGTGGTTTCCTTGTTCGGTCGATGGCTAGCGAGACCGGCGATGTTCCAGAAGGGGAAGGAGGGTGTTGAGGATTCGGTTCTCCGCCCCGCGCAGCCGTTCCTCGAAGGCACTGCGCCCGAGACCCATTCCTGCTGCAATCTCGGCGGTCGTGGCCTGCCGGGGGCTGCGGTAGTACCCGGCCTTGCCGGCGGCGACGAGGGCCTCCGCCTGCTTCTCCGTCGGCGCGTCGAGTGTGGGCCGCAGCGAGAGGAACAGGGAAGCCGTCAGGTCTTCGGGGGCGATGCTGCGACGTTTGACGACGCGCGTCGGCCCATGCACGGCCAGGGCATCGAGCGCGTCCTGTTCGGACTCCCCGAACGAGATGGCGTCGTAGTGCTCCCAGCCGTCCTGCAACACCATGGGTTGCAGCCACAGGCAGCGATGCGCCTCGAGCGTGCGGCTGATGCTGCGCTCAGTGGGAACGTGCACTTCGGCGACGAGCAGTCCGCCGTCTGGCGAGGGGAAGGCACGTTGGACGTCGAGGTGGCGACGCGCGGCGGCGACGGTGCGGTCCCAAGCGGACTTCGGGCAGGAGACCTCGATGACCTCGACTTTGTGGCCGCTCCACGCCGTGAAGCGGACGTCGGGCACTTCCCGCGAGAGGCGCGCCATCGGGCAGTCGTGCCGGATGCGCACTGTGACATGGCGAAGGGGCCCGTCCATGGACGGGCATGCAGGGGAGGGGTCATGGCTTTTTCAGGCACCGCCCGGGTCGGCTGCCCAGTGACGTCCCCCGTCCGCCTGGTCATCCCGCTCCCCTTGGCCCTGAAGAGCGCCAACGCCTGGCTGTTCCCCGGCGAGCGCCCCGCCCTGGTGGATTGCGGAGTCGGCACGACGGAAGGCCACGCCGCCCTGATGGCCGGCATCCAATCGGCCCAGGTCGACCCGGCTCGGCTACGCCTCTTCGTGACGCACGGCCACATCGACCATGCCGGCAACGCCGCCGCCCTCCACCGCGACCACGGCGTCGAACTGCAGGCGCCGCGCGAGGAGGCGCCCTTCGTCGAGACGTTCAAGCGCGATGCCGCGCGGCGCTCCGACGCCTTCGCCCGGGCGCTGGTGCGACATGGGGCGCCTCCAGAGGCCGTGGCGGGGTCGCGCGACCGGGCGGCGCACATGGACGGCTGGATGGAGGACGTGCCCATCGCAAAACCGTTGACGGACGGTGAACGCCTTCTGCTCGGCGACCCCGACGTCACCGCCCACATCATGCCAGGCCACACACCGGGGTCAACGGTGTTCCTGACGGCCGACAACGACTTACTGTCGGGGGACACTCTGCTGGAGCACATCACCTCGAACGCCATCGAGCTGGTTGACCGCGACCACGGCCGCTACGCGCAGTACTTGCGGACGCTGGATGGGTTGCGGCGGTTCGTCGGCGCCCACGTGCTGCCCGGTCACCACGACCCGTTCCGCCTCACGGACGCCTTGCTGGACGGCCACCTGGAGAAGCACAACCGTCGGACGGCCAAGGTCCTCGCCGCCCTCGACGTCCCCCACACGGCGTGGGAATTGTTGCCGCGGGTCCTGCCCCACCTGGCGCACGACCAGATCTTCCTCGGCATGTGCGAGATGGTCGGTCACCTCCACCTTCTGGAACTGGACGGCAAGGTGCGCATGCAGGAGACGGATGGGTTGCGTCGGTTCAGCCGAGCCTGAGCGCAGATTCCGCGGATTGCCCACGGATTTGCCGGATTGTGTTTGGCCGTCGGGTCCAAGTCCAATCTCGGTTCTGCATTCGCATGGGCGCCTTGCAGGGACGGACCGCCATCGTCACGGGATCGACGGGGGAAGGCATGGGGCGGCAGACCGCGTGGACGCTGGCGCGTGAAGGCTGCAACGTCGTCCTCAATTACGGCACGTACCGCAAGGGCGACTCCGCCGCGCAGAAGGCGGCAAAGGAATGCGAACGCCTTGGAGGCCGCGCCATTGCCGTGCGCGCCGACACACGCAAAGCCGCGGACATCGAG
Organism: Thermoplasmatota archaeon; assembly: GCA_041659985.1. Lineage (GTDB taxonomy): Archaea > Thermoplasmatota > E2 > JACPAO01 > JAHFTW01 > JAHFTW01. The sequence continues at coordinate 7,777 of JBAZXE010000059.1, forward strand.
CGACTCGTTGCAAAGGCTGAAGCCGAGTTCGGCCGGATCGACATCGCCGTCGCCAATGCCGGCGGCGACCTCCTCGAACGCCCGCTCGACAAGCTCACGCAACCCGAGTGGCACAAGGTCGTCGATGCCGAAGTGGATGGCCTGCTCTTCCTCGCCAAGGCCGTGTTGCCCGGGATGCGAAAACAGCAGTGGGGCCGCATCGTCTCCATTGGATGGGACCGCGCTCCCTTGGCATCAGCTCTGCCCTACGACTACGCCATGGGCAAAGCGGCCCGCGACATCCTGGCACAAAAGTTGGCGCGCGGCGAACGCGACCACGGCATCACCGTCAACACGGTGGCGCCCGGATACATCCCCTACCCGACGGAGGCACAGGCGAAGGACTACGTCCGGCACGACAAACAGTGGGATGCGCGCAAACGGTCGACGAACCAGGACGTGGCCGAGGCCGTGCTGTGGTTCTGCCGCGAGGAGTCACGGTTCGTGACGGGGAGTCGCATCGAGATCTACGGGCCGCACTAGCGCCCGGAGAAGGCGGCTTTCCTCTTCTCAAGGAACGCCTTCATGCCTTCCTTCTGGTCGTGCGTGGCGAACGAGTCCCCGAATGCCTTGGCCTCGAGGTCTAGAGCCTGCGGCAATGGCAGGTCGAGCCCGCGGTCGACGAGGCGCTTGACGGAAGCCACAGCTAGGGGACCGTTGGCCAGGCAGGCCTCGGCAATCTTGCGGCACTCAGCCAGCAGTGCGTCATGCGGCACGATCTTGTCGACGATGCCCAGGCGCAACGCCTCATCGGCTTTCACGGTCTCGCCCGTCATGAGGAGCCACTTGGCGATTCCGGGACCGGTGCGGCGGGGCAAGCGCTGCGAGCCACCGAAACCCGGCACGACTCCGAGCTTGGCCTCGGGTTGGCCGACGACGGCCTTCTCCGAAGCGACGAGCATGTCGCACGCCATTGCAAGTTCGAGTCCGCCACCGAGGGCGTAGCCGTTGATGGCGGCGATGACGGGGCCAGGGAACTCCGCCAAGGCCTTGCCGAACTCGTGGCCGCGCCGGGCGAACGCCTCGGCCTCCACCTTGCCGAGGGATTGCATCTGCGCGATGTCGGCGCCCGCGACGAACGCCTTGCCGGCGCCAGTCACAATGATGGCCTTCGCTTTCCCGAAGAGGGCGCGCGCCGCCGCGGCCACGGCGTCCAGGACCTCGGCGTTGAGGGCGTTGAGCGCCTCGGGACGGTTGATGGTGAGCGTCGCGATGCCGGACGCGTCGAGGTCGGTGAGGACGACGGTCATGCTCAAACCCCGTTCGGCTCCACTTCAATCAGAATCGTCGTCGCCTCGACGTTGGCCCCATCCTGGACGTGCACCCGGACGACCTTGCCCGTCATGGGGGACTTGAGGTCGTTCTGCATTTTCATGGCCTCAAGGACGCACAACACGTCGCCTTCCGCGACTTCCTGGCCCTCCTTGACCTTGACCTCGACGATCTTGCCCGGCATGGGGGGCTTGATGCGCCCGTCGGACTTGCGTCCGGAGGCGTTCTTGCGCACCAGTTCAGGGCGGGCGCGGCGGACCTCGAGGTCGAGCGGGCGGGGCCCTTCGCTCACGACGCCGTGGTGGACCTTGAACTCGAAGGCCTTGCCATCGACTTGCACCTGGTAGTGTCCCTTGCCGAGGACTTTGACCTTGGGCTCGAAGGCCGTGCCGTCGACGACGTACTTGGGGCCGGCGGCGTGCTCCTCGAGCGTGACGTGGTGCGTGCGGCCGGCGATGGAGAAGGCGTAGCGCATTAGGCTCCCCTCCCTTGACCCTCGTAGCGGCCGCGACGGCCCCATGGGCTCAGTCTGCGGCGGCCGTACTCGTCGACGCCGACATTCTTCGCCGTCGACTGGCGGACGGTGTAGTTCTTCAGCACCAGCGAGTCAATGCCGCCGGGTTCGTGCGCGAGGGCGGCGGCAAGGGCGGCGAGCTTGCGTTTGGCGTCCTCCGAGGCGGCCTCTTCGACGCCCATGAGCTTGTCGAGGATGTGGCGCTCGTCGAGGAACCGCGTCGTCATGTCGCCGGCGCAGAACGCCTCGTCCTCAAAGATGACCTGGTGCAGCTCGCGGTTGGTGACGAGATTGCCGAGGTCGTATTCCGCCAGCGCGCGGCGCATCTTGCGGATGGCTTCCGGGCGGTCGGCGCCGTACGTGATGAGCTTGGCGACCATGGAATCGTACGTGCTGGGCACGGTGAAACCCGAGTAGAGGTAGGTGTCGACGCGCACGCCGTTGCCGTTGGGCGGGATGTGGCGGTGGATGTGCCCCGGCGTCGGCATGAACTTGTTCTTCGGGTCCTCGGCGTTGATGCGGCACTCAATGGCCCAACCGCGACGGCGTGCATCGACCCACGCCTGGTCGTAGCCGAGGGGTTCCCCCGCAGCGATGCGGATCTGTTCGCGAACGAGGTCGATGCCGTACACCTGTTCGGTGACGGGGTGTTCGACCTGCAGGCGCGTGTTGACCTCGTTGAAGTACAGCTTGCCGCCGGCGTCGACGTCGAAGAGGAACTCCGCAGTCCCGGCGTTCCAGTAGCCGACGTCCTTGGCCAGCTTGCACACGGCGGCGCCAACGGAGACGCGGTCCTCGGCCTTGAGGGCGGGACTCGGGGCCTCCTCGATCAGCTTCTGGTGGCGGCGCTGCACGGAGCATTCGCGCTCGCCGAAGTGGACGACGTGGCCGTGCTCATCGGCGAGAAACTGGAACTCGATGTGGCGCGGACGCGTGATGAACTTCTCGATGAAGACCTCGCCGCGGCCGAAGGCGGATTTTGCCTGGCGCTGCGTGGCCGCCAAGGCGGTGGCAAGCTCGGCCTCGGAGTGGACGACCTGCATGCCCATGCCGCCGCCGCCGAAGGCCGCCTTGATGATGACGGGGTAGCCGGTGAGCTTGACGACTTCCTTGGCCTCGGCCAGCGTGCTCACGAACTCGTCCTTGCCGGGCACGACGGGGACGCCAGCCTTGCGCGCCGCGACCTTGCTGGCCACCTTGTCGCCGAGGATGTCGATGGGCTTGGGGGATGGGCCGATGAACTTCACGCCGGCCTTGCCGAGGGCGGTGGCGAACTCCGAGCGCTCCGAGAGGAAGCCGTAGCCCGGATGCACGGCGTCAGCACCGGTCTTCTGCGCCAGCTCGACAATCGCAGGGATGTTGAGGTAGTTGCTCGACGACGCCTCGTTGCCGAGCAGGTACGCCTCGTCGGCGAAGCGCACGTGCGGCGCCTTGGCGTCCTGCGGGCTGTGGATGGCGACGGTCGGGATGCCCAGCTCGCGCGCGGTGCGCATGACGCGCAGGGCGATCTCGCCACGGTTGGCGACGAGAATCTTTCGAAACAACGTCTTGCCGGATGCGGACTTGCTGGGGGTTGCGGGCTTGGCCATCTCATGCCTCTGGGGGGAGTTCGGAACGGGTGGGGAGGAAGGGGAGGGAGGCAAGGACGGCGGCGCCGGCCTTGAGGGCATCGAAGGGAAGGAAGACGGTGGAGCCGAGGGCGAACGCCTGCGACCACGACCAGCCCAAGGTCGCCTTGAGGACGACGACGCCGGGGCCGTGGATGAGGGCGGTGGCCGCCAGCAGGACGAGGAACAGGTTGAGGGCCTCGGAGCCGTTGCGGTTGTGCGTCACCAGCCATGCAAGAGCCGGCGCCAACACCAGGAAAGCAGCGGCGAGAAGCCAAGCTGCGTCGAGGCCTGCATTGTAGGCGGAGCCGCTGGAGTCGCTGGCGAACGACCCCGAGCCGCGCAGGAAGAGGGCGGCGATGGCGGCGCTCCCCAGCAAGGCGATGAGAGCGCAGACGACCGCCCAGAAGACGGGGCCGTCGAGGCGCTGCGTGCGACGGCGCAACGCCCAGCCGACGAACCCGCCCGCGGCCACGAAGCCGAACAGGTAGCCCGCGGTGAAACCGGTCTTGGCGACGGCATCGGGAAGGAGGATCTTCCAGCGGTCCGCGACCCACAGGGCATCGGGGTTGAACGCGTCGTCCGACGGAGCGAAGACGTGCAGCCCAAAAGTGCCCGCCAACAGGTAGAGTCCTAGGCTCGCGGCCCCCCAGCCGGCGCCGAGGTAGGTGCCCGTGAGGAACACGGCGAAGGTGACCAAGCTGAGCGGCACGGGCGTCCACGGCAGCGGAATCGAGACCTGCGCCAGCAGCGCCGTGAATCCAGCGAAACCGGCCGCGAGTCCGAACTTCGCCACCCACGACAACTCCTGCGCTGCGACGTAGGCTCGCAGCCGGGCTTGGCGGTAGCCGTCGAGTCCGGCCGCCATCCTAGTGCTTGGCCCCCACGCGCATGGAGTCCAGCTGCGGCGCCGTCACCGCAAGAACAAGTCCGGCGGCGTCGAAGAAGCGCACGCCGACGGTGCCAGTCGGGCCGGAGACGGTGGCGCCGCCTTGGTCGTCGGGAACGACGTGGTGGGCTCGCAGGTCCGCCTTGAGGCCGACGCCGGCGCGCTTGAGGGCGGCCTCCTTGGCGGCCCACATGCAGGCGGCGAAGAGGCGTGGGTCGGCGCCGCCGTCGCTGGCGTCGAGCATCGATTTGAGCTCGCCGACGTTGAAGGCCTCCTCGAGGAACGAGCGTTCGCGGTCCTCGACGGTCTCCAGGTCGACGCCGATGGGCCCGGGCGAAAGGGCGGCGATGGCGAGGCCGGAGCGGTGGCTGATGGAGAGCCAGAGCGCCGATTCCTGTCCGCTGATCATCAGGCGGGGACGGCCGGATTCGCTGTCGGCCACGACTTCGACGTCGAGCGGGCCGAGGCCGGGATGCGTCTCGACGACGGCCTTCTTGGCGGCGAGGCGGCCGGCGCGCCACTCGTCGGCCCGCTTGGGGGCCTTGAAGCTGGCATGCTGGGCGCGCTCGGGTCCAGTGAACCATCCGGCCTCGGCCTGGGCGCCAGCGATGACCGGGACGGCGGCGAAGTGCACATCCTCCAGGGTTGGCAACGCGAGGTCCGCACCGGGAATCGTGGGTGACCCGATGGCGCTCAGGCTGGGCAACGGAGGGGCCGGACCGGTCTCCACCATGGTGTAGCCGGTCATGCGCATGAGCACGGTTCCGTCCTTGGCGACGGCGTGGGCGTCGAAGCGGCGCAGGCCGTCCGGGGTGCGGCCCATGAAGTGGCCGACGAGGCGGATCTCCTGCGCGGCAGGCCCGGCGTGGAAGACGTCGAGGCGCTCGATGCCGGCCGGCAACGCCATGGCCCGTTCCGAGACCATTGTGCTCAACCCGCAGACCTGGAACAGGGCCTCCGCAAGCATTGGGTTCGAGGCAAATTTGGCTGTACCGGCGCCGAAGTGGGCTTCCGTCGGCTCCCGGTAAAGGGCCACTCCCGAATCCTTGCCCAAGGGCCCGGCCGATTGCAGGACCTGGAAGCTCGGGCCGTGGAAGAACGGCGGGTAGATTCGGCTGCGCGGCAGGTCGCCCGTCGGTGCCGGAGTTGTCGCGTGCGGCGCGGTCTTGGCGCCGCCGAAGCGAACGGTCGCCTCGAAGTGGACGCGCGGTTCGCCGTGCGGCTTGCCGTCGGGACC
>JBAZXE010000060.1:0-13141 GCA_041659985.1 Thermoplasmatota archaeon
CCGCCAAGGCCAACCGGGTGCCGCCAAAGAGGGCAACCAAGGTCCCGGTGATGACGACCGTCACCAGGCCGGAATGCGGGTCGGCGCCGGAGGCGATGGAGAAGGCGATGGCCAGGGGCAAGGCCACGACAGCGACGACGAAGCCCGCCTGCACATCCTTCACGGCCTGGCGCGGGTTGTAGCCCTTGAACGCATCCAGGATGGCCGGACGGAAGCGCCACGCCTCCTTGGTGGGGGGCTGCGGTCGCGTCAGGCTCCAGGCCATGGATGGTGGGCAGTCGAGGCGGGCTCGACCGTGAAGCTGTCGCTTGCCGTGCGCACTGCGCGGCGACCCAATCCCGCGACCTAACTAGGCGGAGGCTCGCATCAGCCGCGCCCCATTCTCATCCACGCCGGCCTCCAGCAAAAGGCCCCCCTTGACCAGCAGTCGCCGCGCCACATCGAGGTCGTCCGGCGAACCGGTGACCCACATCGTGTTGCCCAACATCGATTGGCCCCACTGGCACCCGTCAGGCAACAATGCACCAAGGCGGCGCATGGCGTCGGGCATGAGCCCCAAGGCGTCGCTAAAGGAATGGGATTCGAGAAGGATGCGGTCCCACGCCCCTTCGCGCTTGGCGGCGAGGATGCGGTCTACGGCGGGGTCGGCCAAGTCGCGCGTCTTGCGCTTCCAGGCGGCGTCGCGGATGATGCTGGGCGTCGGGATGGCGTGGCCGAGAACGCAGAAGAGGAAGCGCGTTCCCTCCGGCGGTTCGATGCGCAGGGCCCAGCCATGCGGGGGGCAGCCGGGCTTCATCCGCACCTCGCCGGAGCCGAACCAGGAACCGACGGCGTCGCCGAGTCCGGTGCCGGATTGGACCTCTGCGACGTGGGCAGCCTCGAGGGCGGGCTCAGGGTCCAAGCCGAGTTCATCGGCGGCCGCAAGGCAGGTGGCCAGCGTGCCGGCGGCGCTCATGCCGAAGCCTTGGCCGACCGGAAGCCCCAGGCGCAGGTCCACGGCGAAGTCTTGCCCGGGGGCTAGTCGTTCGAGGGCCGCGCGGGTGACTGGGGCTTCGGCCGCCGCGCCGTCGATGCGGATGCGCATCGCGTCGTCCGGCCGGACTTGGGCGACGGCCCCTGCGTCGAGGCTCCAACCGGCGCCCCGGCTTCCTTTCTTGAGCGGGTCTGGGTCCTCGTCGTGGACGGCGAAAAGGCCGGAGACGTGGGCCGGGGCGAAGGCCCGACTCACGAGTTGCCCTGCTTGCGGCTCTTCCCCTTCTTGCTCCGTGCCTTGCCCTTCGACGCGGACGTTGGCTTGATGGCGGCCATCGCAACCACGTCGACGACGGTGGGCAACACTTCGGACTTCGGGCCCTTGAAGGATTGGCTGCCCTTGGCGTGGACGAGCAGGACTTCGGTGTCGTCGGCGCCGAAGGCGTCGCTGGTGTTGGCGACGACGAACTGCGCGCCGTAGCGCTTCAGGCGGTCCTTCGCTTGCCCGAGAAGGGCCTGGGCGTTGGATTCTGCCTTGAAGGCAACGAGCACCGCCTTGGGCGCGGCGGCCCGGATGGCCTCGACAACCTTGGGAAGGGGCCGCAGCTTGAGCGTGAGGCTCGACTTGCCGCTGGCAATTTTGGACGTCGCGGGGACGGCCGCGTAGTCGCCGATTGCCGCGGGCATCCACACGTGGTCGAAACCGGACAGGTCGGCGGCCGCGGCCAGGCGCATCAAATCGTCGTGGCTGGAGAAGCGCACGACTCGGTGGGCGAGGTGGCCGGGCACTTCGACGCTGGCGTGGCCTTGCCAGAGCGTGACATCGGCCCCGAGGCGGCGCAGTTCCGTGGCGATGAGGAGGCCGCTGCGACCAGAGGAACGGTTGGTGATGACGCGCACCGGGTCGATAGCCTCCGCGGTGGAGCCGGAGACGACGAGGGCGGACTTGCCGGCCAGTGGCCCAGGGTCCTTTCCGGAGTTGGCCAAGCGGTGGATGACGGCCTCGACAATCTCCTCGACGTCGGCGAGTTTCGCCTTCTTCTCCTCCAGCATGGGTTCAATCCAGGTCACGCCCAGTTTGGAACGGAGGGTCTCGGCGTGCTGCGCCACGAGGGGGTGTCCGAGCATGGCTTCGTGCATCGCAGGCGCCACGACGACGGGAGTCCGCGTGCCAAAGGCGACGGTGGCGCAGGTCGTGACGGGGCCGTCGTCGATGCCCATCGCCATCTTGCTGATCGTGTTCGCGGTGGCCGGGGCAACCAGCAGGAGGTCTGCTTTGCCGGGGACGTCGCCGAGAAGGGCAACGTGTTCGACGGCGCCGGTCAAGCGCAGGAGGGGGGCGTGGCCGGTGGCGAAGTGGAGCGCGTCGGGGTGCAGGATGCGCGTGGCCGAATCGGACATCACGGGCACGACGTCGGCGCCGTGCCGGACGAGTTCGCGCGCCAGCTCGACGGCCTTGACGGCGGCGATGGAGCCGCAGACCGCAAGCACGATGCGGCGTCCCTCGAGGTGGTGCGAGAGGCTGCCGCGGATGTTCTCCACCGGATGCACGGCCGTTCCAGCGGCCTGCGCCATAAAAGGCCCAGCGGCGCGCCCCGACGGACCAAACAGGGATTACGGGGAAAACGGGGACGCTGAGTCCTCGGGTCGCCCCGTAACCCCTGTTTGGGCAGTCGTCGGCGTCAGGGTCCGGCGGCGTACTTGCCAAAACCCTTGGCGAGCGCCTTGAGCTGACGCCGCCAGGCCAGCCACGCCAAGGGCTTGGCGTAGCGCAGTTTGCCAGCGAGCGTGATTTCACTGCTCACCTTGACGACGCAGGCGTCGCCCTTGGGCTCGAGGTCCCACGACGTCACGATGGAGTCCATCGGTCCGATGCCGCCTTCGATGTCGTAGGTGAACCCCTGCGGCCGCAGGGCGTTGACCGTCTCGACCAGCTTCGCCTTGCCGTAAGCCGGCTCCTTGAGCGTCGCCGTGCGGCGGGCGCCCAACCGCAGGGTCTCGGCCTTGCACGTGGCGACGTCGGGGGCCCATTTCGGGAGCGCCGACAGGTCAGCCAATTTGGGCCAAGCCTGGTGGATGGGGGCCTTGACCTTGCGGCGGACGGTGACCTTCATGGCCCGGACGCGGAGGCGTGGGGTTTCAGCCTTGCCATCGGACCCCACCGGAACAAGGAGCCCACGGAACGCACGGAACTTCCATTTTGAGTCGGTTCCGTGGTTTCCGTGTGCTCCTTGTTGGTTCGGTGGGCACGGGCGGCTGGTCAGGCTTTTCCCGCGACGGCCTGTGCTGGCGCCGTGAAGTACGCCGACCTGGCCGCCTACTTCGAGCGCCTCGAAGGAACGGCTGGCCGGCTCGGCATGACCACCATCCTCGTCGAGATGCTGGCCAAGGTGCCCGCCGACGACATGGTGCCCGTCGTGCGCCTCCTGCAAGGGGCCGTCGCCCCCGACTGGGAAGGCCTCGAGGTCGGGCTGGCCGAGAAGCAGATTCTCAAGGTCCTCGCCATGGCCACGGGCGCCTCCGCCAAGTCGGACGACTCCGTGGTCCGCATCGAGGCGCTGTACCGCGAAGTGGGGGACCTCGGGCTCGCGGCCGAAGACCTCCTGCGCCGCGCGGGCGGCCGCAAGCAAGCAAGCCTCTTCGCGCAACCGTCCGCCCTGCGCGTGCGCGACGTGTTCGCGACCTTGACGACCATCGCCAACACGACGGGCACGGGAAGCCAGGATGCCAAGCAGCGAATCCTGTCCAAACTCCTGCTCGACTCGTCACCCATCGAGGCGCGCTACATCATCCGCACCGTGGCGGGACGCCTTCGCCTGGGCGTCGCGGACATGACGTTCCTCGACGCCCTCGCCTCCTGGCACGTGGGCCGTGGCGTGAAGTCTGTCACCGAGATGGAGGTCGCCGACCGCGCCGAACTGGAGGACGTGCGCCGCCGTCTGGAGCAGGGCTACGACCTGCGCAGTGACCTCGCCGCCGTGGCCGAGACGTTGGCCAAGCACGGCATGAAGTGCGTCGACAAGATGGGAATCCAATTGGGGACTCCCGTGCGGCCGATGGCCTCGGAGCGACTCAAGACGCTGCCCGAAATCCTGGAGAAGATGGACGGCCGCGTCCGCATGGAGTACAAGTACGACGGTTTGCGCATCCAGGTGCACGTGCCCAAGAAGGGCAAGGCCCGCCTGTTCTCGCGGCGGCTGGAGAACCTGACGGCGCAGTTCCCCGACGTCGTGGCGGCCGTCGAGAAGCATTTCCCCGGCCGCGACTGCATCGTCGAAGGCGAGGCCGTGGCGCTGGACGAGGACGGCCGCCTCCGCCCGTTCCAGGACATCAGCCGCCGCCGCGGTCGCAAGACGGACCTGGAGGAGATGGCGAAGGAGATCCCGGTCACTCTCTTCCTCTTCGACCTCATCGCGCTCGACGGCGAATCCACCATGGCCCTGTCCTATGAGGAGCGCCGCGCCAAACTGGAGTCCATCGTTCCCGCCCACGGTCCCGTTCGGCTGTCGACGATGGTCGAGGCACGCGACGCCGAAGGCATGGAATCCTTCTTCGACCAAGCCGTCACGGACGGCGCCGAGGGCATCATGTGCAAGGACCCGCGCGCGCCGTACAAGGCCGGCAGTCGCGGCTTCGCCTGGATCAAGTTCAAGACGGATTACACTGAGGCGCTCGTCGACACGATGGACCTCGTCGCCATCGGCGCCTTCCACGGTCGGGGACGACGGGCGGGTTGGTACGGTGCACTGCTGATGGCGGCCTACGACCCCGCGACGCAGACGTGGCCCTCGGTGTGCAAGCTCGGAACGGGCTTCGATGACACGACGCTGGAATCCCTCAAAGGCCGCTTCAAGGACCATGTGTCGGCGGTCAGGCCCAAGGCGGTCGATTCGGGGATGGAGCCGGATGTCTGGTTCGACCCCTCCATCGTCATGGAAGTGCAGGCCGCCGAGCTGACCCTGAGCCCGACGCACCGCGCCGGCTGGGGCCGTGTCAAGGCGGGGGCGGGGCTGGCGGCGCGCTTCCCCCGCTTCACCGGCCGTTGGCGCGACGACAAATCCGCCAAGCAGGCGACCACGGTGGATGAACTCGTGACGATGCAGGGGAAGCCGAAGCGAGGCTAACGCCCTGCACAGGCGTTGCCCCGGCTCAACGTTTTGTGGTCTTCGTTGACTTGGCGGAGCTCGCGGCGGATTTGGCCGGAACCCGCGTGGGGGTTGCGTGGCGGGTTCGGCTTGCCGGAGTCTTCCGGGGCCCAGCGTCCGCCGCCTTGAGCGCCGCGGGCTCTGGCCGAGCGCCAATCGCCGGAGTCGAAGGACGCCGGGAGCGCATCGCCACGACGACAATGAGGCCGATTCCGAGGACGAGGCTGGCGAGGATCTTGACCGGCTTGGGCACGCCGTCGATGCCGAGGAAACGGACTTCGGCCACGATGCCCGAGAAGATTGCCAGGAGGTAGAGCACCACAGGCGGACGCAGCCATTGCAGGCGCGGACCGCTGAAGAACGGCTGGCCGACGGAAGTGCCGCGCAGGTAGACGCCTAGGAACGCGAAGCAAAATCCGAGAAGGATGAGCGCCGCCACCTGCGTCCACTCCGAGACACGCGGGATGTACTCGATGGCGAAGTAGAACACCGCGATGACACTGACGGCGAAGCCGAGGAACGTGAGCGCGCCCTGTAGAGTGCGCTCCTTCATTCTGCGACCTCCTGGACGCATGTCCCCAGATACAGGCCATCGACCTGTGCGTTGACACTCACGGAACCCTGGCCGCCGTTGGGGAGGTCGGCGAAGGCGGATGCCGGAATGGTGAACTCGTGCGATCTCGTCGATCCGCTTTCGACGCGCCAGGTCTCGTCCAGCACTTCGACGCCGTTCCCATTCGAGCGGTAGTCGTAGTAGGTCACCTGGACATGGACCTCGGCGTCGACGAAGCGGCCATTGTGGACGGTCAGCCGCAGATGCGGCCCCGGGCATCCGCCCGGGAAGGGCTTGGGGCTGTCGTCCTGCGACGAGACCGTCGACCAGCCGCCGCCATCGCTGGCCTCCAAGCGGGCCTCCAGGGAATAGGCCAAGTCGACGGCTACTGCGGCGATGGCCAGGGTCCCAGTCGCTACGGCAAGGCCGAGGGCTGCAAGGGCGTTCACGCGGGTGGACGACCGTCGTCGCGCATCAAGGTTCCTGCCGGGTCGCGCCGCACGTCGAGGCATGCCTTGGCAGGAGGGTTGGCCGAAGGGGACCGAAGGTTCGCCGTCCTGACCACGCTTCAATCGTCTATCCGGCACCATTGAATAGCCACGAGGGGGCGTGCGGGGCGGTGCCGTAGTGCCGCGAGCCAAACCCACGCCGAAACCCGCTGACCCCGATGGCCTGGTTCTGGCACCACCCGCCTTGGGGAGATTCCGCACCGCCATGAAGTTCTCGCTGTGGACCTGGGCCCTCTATTGGCCAGGCGGCGGCCTCTTGCTCATGATCGGCGGCCTCGACCCGATTTCGATTGCCGTCACGCTGCTATCCCTTGCATCGTTCATTCTCTTGCTAGCCACCGGAGCCCTGCGGGCCGACTCGTCCCGGACAATGAAGGAGTTCTTCCTCGAACGCCCCCTCTACCTGGTCGTCGCGTTGGCCGCCTTCATCGTTCTCGCCTCCGCCGTCCCCAACATCGAGGCGTTCGCCTTGCTCCTCTTCGCTGCTGCCTGGTTCGGCGGCCTTGGGCTCGTCGGATTCCGCCTGGTCGAGCACGTCCGCAGCACGGGACAATCCTTCTGGCAATCCAAGGCCGACCAGCTGCTGGTCGTCCTTGCCATGACGGGCTTCTTCTCGGCCCTGGTGTTCCTCGACGCTCTCTTGCCCCTCGTCGCCGACGGGACGACGGTTGGTTCCCCGTCCGCCCTGGTCGCGGTCGGGTCCTGGATGAACCTGCTCTATCCCGGGCTCATCCTTCTCGCCAGCCGCCCGTTCCGCGAACCGCTGAGCTGGCCGAGCCGCAAGGAGCGCGTGAAGGCCGCCGCCAAGCGCCGCAAGGTTGCCAAGGTGCCGACGCCTTTCCGCGCCAGCTAAGCCGGCATGGCCGTGAAACCGGCCGGCGGCGTCGCCTCGAACAGAGTCACGTAGAATGTGAACGCCTGCGACGCGGTCGCACCGTGCGCCAGCACCATGGCTGTCAGGTTGTCGCGGCCGTATTCGGCAAGGTCCGCCTGGGTGACTTCGAACCGGAGCGGCGAAGTCGTCCCCTGCAAGTTGCCCTGGTCGCAGGCGCTGGATTCGGGCCCGGCCGCCCCGAGCCGCGTGCCTTGCCAGCAGGAATCCGACTGAATGAGCAGCTGCGCGCCAGTCATCGTCGGGCCCGGCGTCCAGACAATCTCGACGACGGCCCCCCGCAGCGCCGAGAGATCGCCCTCAAGCGCCGCGGCGAACGGGCACTCCGCTGGTTCGCCGCTGCCGCCGACGCCCGGCACTCCGTAGCTCACGCCCGAGGAATCCTCGCAAACTCCGGCATAGACGGCGGGCGGGGGCGGCGGAGGCGATTGCGTCGAAGAGGAGCCTGAGGACGAGGGCTTCGCAGCCGACGCCGGGCCCTCCTGCCTGTCGCTCATGCATCCCGAAAGAACATAGGCGGCCGACAAGAATGCAATGAGCAGGCGCACGCGTTTGACCGCCCAAGTCTGGCTTTCACCTTTGCCGTGACGTCGTCGTCGGCCGCCCCAGTCTAGCCGCAGATGGTGCCGAGGCCCGCAGATCCCATCATCCTCTGCGTCCTCCGCGTCATCCGTAGGCCGTCGGTCGTCGGCGGTTCAACCGTAGACGGCGGCGATTTCGGCGAAACTGGTCCGGTCGAGGGCCAGCGCGGTCGAGTAGCCCGCCTCGACGACCGCGGCGAAGCCGGCTTCGAAGTTGGCGCGGCCGGCCGTGACTTCGTAGACGTGGTCGACGGTGTCGAGGGGCATGTGGTACTGGTCGTAGTCCGTCGCGTTCAGACCGCCAGCGAACCGGATGATGGGCACCCCGGCCTCCTTGAAGCGCCGCTCATCGGAGTTGCGGTGCGAATCCGGCAAGACTTCCAGACCTTCGGGCGGATAGCCGAAAGCGCCGTTGAGGAGGTCCTGGGCGAACGGGTAGAGGGGGCTTACCTCGGGGTCTGGATCGACCGGTCGGTCCCACACCGCGCCCGCCATGGCATAGAGTTTCCACGAATGCCCGGGCCAGTTGATGCCGGTCATGTCGTAGCCCAACACGAAGTCGTACACGTAGCCCTCATCGCCGTCGAGCACAACGTCCTGGACGTAGGCTTGCGAGGCCGCCAAGCCACGCTCCTCACCGTCGAAGAAGATGCAAGCAAGCGTTCGCTCCATTCGCACCTGGGCCAACGCCTTGCAGATGGAGTAGTCGGCTGCGACTCCGGAGGCGTCGTCGTAGGCACCGTGGATGGTTAGCGTCTGGGTGTCGTAGTGCGAGACGAGGCCGATGCGGTGGTCGGGCATCGTTGTGCCCACCTTGGTTGCGACGATGGCGTAAAGCTCGGTCCCCGGTGCTTCAGGCAGCTGCTGCCCTTGCAGGACCCCCGCGTACTGCCGGACTTCAACGTCAAGGCCCAAGGCCCGCAGATCGTCCACCAGCCGTTCACGCAGCATCGTGTTCGTCGGCAAGTTCGAGTCGTGCTTCGGGTAGTTCGTGGCGATGTCTTCCCACCAGTCGACATCGGTCTTGACGTCCCACTGGAGGGGTGGCAAACCGGCCGTCGTGCGTTCGATGAGTGCCGCCGGTCCGGGCGAGGCAACCTCGTCGGTGATGCATCCGGCCAATGTTCCCGAGACCAGGAGGAGGGCCAGGACCCGTTTCATGCTGCGACGACGCGGCCCGTCGTGCTTGAACCTTGCCGACGGCGCCCGCCGACTGAACCGCGGAAACGCGCGGACCTCGCGGACACAGGGGTTCCGCGGTTTTCCGCGAGATCCGCGGTCTCGGAACCGGCGCTCGAGGCGATTACCCGGAAGTGACGCCAATCTCGGCAAGGCTCGTCTGGTCCAGCATCAGCGCCAGCGTGTAGGACTCCAGCAGCAACGCGCCGAAGCCGGCCTTGAAGTTGTCGCGGCCGCCGACCGCCTCGAAGACGTGGTCCGCGGTGTCGAGCGGCAGGTGGTACTGGTCGTAGTCCCCCGCGCTGCGCCCTCCGGCGAACCGGATGGTGGGGACACCGGCGCCCGCGAAAATGGCTTCATCCGAGTTGCGGTCGTTGAAGGCGAAGACCTCGGCCCCCTCGGGCGGGAAGCCCAAGATGCCATGCACGGTCTCGTTGACGAATGGAGCCAGGTCGGCAGCGAACTCATCGCCTACCCAGGTGTAGGCCTTCCACGTCGGGTAGCCCGGCCAGTTCATGCCCACCATGTCGTAGCCCAGGTAGAACGTGATCTCGGGCGAGCTTTCCGGCGGGTCGTCGACGTACGACTGCGAACCCTGCGCGCCCAATTCCTCGCCGTCGAAGAAGAGGCAGAGCAGCGAGTTGTTCATCGGGACTTGGGAGAGTTGCTTGCACAGGTCGAAGACCATGGCGGTGCCGGAGCCGTTGTCGTAGGCGCCTTGCACGGTCCCGGATTGCGTGTCGTAGTGGCCGCCGATGGCGATGGCCGTGTCCGGCTGCGTGAGGCCCGCTTTGTAGGCGACGACAGTGTGGATGGTGAGCGGCGCCTGGCCAGGCAACGGCGTGCCTTCCAGGGGGACGCGGGCCGGATAGTGCAGCAGCGTCACGTTCAACCCCAAGGCTTCCAAGGAGTCCACGATGTGCAGCGTCGCGGGGTCGTTGTTGGGCAAGTACGTGTCGCGCTTCGGGTACGTGTTGACGAAGTTCGCGAACCAGTCGATGGCCGCGTCGCCGTCCCAGGCCAGCGCCGGCACATCGGCCGCCAATCGTTGTGGCAGGGTGCGGGTGTCCTCGCTCGGGCCAGAGTCGGCGTCCTGCAGGCAACCGGCAAAGGTGACCAGGAACAGTCCAGCGGCGACGACAGGCGCCAGGATGCGCATGAGACTGCGGACCTTGACCCGGGCTTGAGGGTTGTGCCGATTGGGATTGGCCTGTGCGACAAACCCCGCCTAGTTCTACGGGTCCCCCGCCCTCAAATACGGGGCCCTCCGTGCGAAGGAGCGTCATGGCCAAAGGGCTCATCAAGCTCGTCGCGAGCCTGATCTGGATCTACTCCTACATCACGCTGGGCGCCATGATGGCCGTGGCCGCGCTCCCCGGGTTCCTGCTCGGGGCCTGGGGCTGGGGCTTGGACATCGGAGCCGGCCGTTCGTTGCCGCAATTGTGGTCCGCCCTGGACGCCCTCGTCGGCCTGTACTTCAGCATTCTCGGCTTCTTCGTCTTCGGCATCGCCTTGATGTTCGTCCTGCCCCTGGTGAAGTTCATTTTCCGCTTCAAGCCGCACGTCGGCGAGATCCCCATCCACTCCTTCCGCATCTGGAGCTGGTACAACGTCAACGGCATGCAGTTCATGTTCAACACCGTCTTCGGCCGCTTCGCCCGCGCCACAACGCTGTACCCGGTGTTCCTGCGCATGATGGGGGCCAAGATGGGACGCGACGTCGTCTTCAACACGCAGCACGTCTACGACCTCGACATCATCAGCGTCGGGGACAAGACGGTCATCGGCGCCAACGCCAGCATCCTCGGCCACGTCGGCGAAAAGGGCAAACTGGTGCGCGCTCCCATCACCATCGGCAAGAACTGCACCATCGGCCAGTACGCCAACGTGTTCCCCGGCGTGACGATGGGCGACAATTGCCACGTCGGCGCCATGAGCCTCGTGCCCAAGGGCAGCACCCTCGACTCCAACGCCGTCTACGTCGGCATCCCGGTGCGCAAGGTCCGCGACCTCACGCCGGGACAGAAATTCGAGGACCCCGTCGCATGAAGCGGGTCGCGGAGACTCCATGACGTCGCGCGAATGGGCCCTGCCGATTGCGCTCGGCCTGCTGGTGGCGGCCGGGTTGTGGGCCCTGCCCGAAAAGCAGCCGGAGCCCGTCTTCGACCCCGAGACGGGCGAGCCGACCACGCCGGTGCTCACGTTCCCCTTCGAAGTGTCGCGCGGCGCCGAGGGGGCCGAGACCACGTTCATTGTCCTGGCGCCCGAGGGCCGCGCGGCGGCCGAGCAACACCTGAACGCCACCGGCTTGAACTGGACGGCGGCCGACCTCGACTGGGTCAACGCCGGCTTGGCCCTGTTCTCGCCGCAGAACGTCCTGACGGGCTGCCATGTCCAGGCGAACAACGTCACGCTCTGCTCTGACCCATGGTGGGCGTTCCGGCCGTGGTCGCTGCCCAGGGCCCTCGCGGTCCCCGACGCGGAACTGGGGCCCCGGCTTGGGAGCGACGGCTACAACGCCACGCGCGCCACCATCTACGTCTTCGACGAGCGCGGCCTGCTTGCTGCCACGAATGACGCCGAAGGCAACTGGTCGCGCTTCGCCGGCGCGCCCACGACGATGCAGCCCGCGGTGTGGTACATCGGCGCCAATGCGACGGCCCCGAACGGCACCGAACCGCTTCCGTCCTTTGCCGTCCCCCTCGTCCAGAAACTGCGCCCCCTCATGGAGGGGCTGCCGGTCGGCGGCGTAGCCACGACGCAGTCCAATGCGTACGTGAACTTCTACGGCACCCTGTTCATCACCGCGCGCATCGACGCCTTGGTCTACGCGCCCTGACGCAGACCCCCGGCGAAGGTTTTTCGGGCAGCCCCCGTCGCCGCCTCCGTGAAGCCCCCGGTCATCATCCTGGTGTCCACCCAACACCCGGGCAATGCGGGGGCCGCCGCCCGCGGGGCGTCCAACTTCGGCGTGACGGACCTCCGCTTCGTGGCTCCGCGCGGCGACGTGTTCGGCAAGGAGGCGATGGACCGCGCAGTGCACGCGAAGGGTCTCATCGAGGCCCGGCAGGTGTACCCGGACCTCAAGTCGGCTCTGCATGGCACGAGCCTCACCGTGGGGACGACGGCGCGCACCGCCATCGCCGCCAACCGGTTCCGCCGCAAACCGATGGACGTCCGCGACCACCTTGAGGGGCTTGGCAAGACATGGGACGGCCAGGTCGCCTACGTCTTCGGCCCCGAGGACGCAGGACTTGCCAGCGACGACGTCAACCTCCTCGACCAGTTGGTCACCATCCCGACGGCGGACTACCAGTCGCTCAATCTGGCGCACGCCGTCACGCTGCTTTGTTACGAACACTTCCGCATCGCCGCGCCCAACATCACGCCGGAGCGCACGCTCGGCCCCGACGCGATGCGCGCCATGCACGACGCATGGGACGACTTGGCCGCCGAAGTCGAGGACCGGGACTGGCGCCGCGAGACGTCGACGGCGGTGTGGCGCAAGGTCATCGGCCGCAGCCTGCCCGACACCTACGAGGTGCACAACCTCATGGGCATCCTCACCAACACCCTGAAGCGCTTCGGGCACCCCAAGTACCGGACGCCGGAGTCGGAGAAGGCGATGCGCGAGAGGGGCCTGCGAATGGCCGGCAAGGCCGCCCGCGAAGGCGACGACCCGGAATAGGTCGGTCCCTTCCAACGACCCCCCACGAAACAAGGAAACGCACGGAACCCACGGAACTTTCCCGAGTCGTTTCCGTGCGTTCCGTGGGTTCCTTGTTTGGTGGGCGTGCAGAATCCCGACGACGGAACAAGGAGCGCACCGAACCCACGGAACTTTCCCGAGTCGTTTCCGCGCGTTCGGTGGGTTCCTTGTTCGGTCCGTCGGGGCCGAAGGGGAATAAGCACGGCCGTGCATTGGAGGGCGTGCCGTCGTTCCTGCCCCATGCCGTGGCCCCGGCCCTGGTGGCGATGGCGTTCTTCCGGATTCCACGGCGCACCGTTCTGCTGCTTCTGCCGTTGGTCTGGGTGCCCGATCTGGATTATCTCGTGCAGTCGCAGCACCGAGCCGTCACCCACTCGATGCTCATTCCGCTAATCTTGTTGGCGGCCGTCGTGGTCCTGTGGCGCCGCCGCGACCCCGAGGCGAGGTTCTGGGAGTTCGCGACACGCCCCGGGGCCCCCGTCGGACTGAGCCTGGCCTCGTTCTTCATCGCCAGCCACCTCCTCATGGACGTCTTCGCCGGCGGCGTCGTCCTGCTCTGGCCGTTCACGTACACCAACTTCTACGCCGACTTCGCCATCCT
>JBAZXE010000061.1:0-12282 GCA_041659985.1 Thermoplasmatota archaeon
CTTGCGGGCCTTGTCGGCCGAGGGCATCCAGGCCGGCCACATGGCGCTGCATGCCTCGAACCTCATCCTTGCGCGCAAGGCCCGTTGACTCGACGCCCCCTCGGCGCCTCCTGGAGCCTCGGAGGCACAGACGGCAACGTTTTTCCACCAGTGGGTCCCTAGGAATGGATGATGGCCGGACTTGCCACTCTCCTTCGAGAGCGCATGCGCATGCTCCGCGAGGACGCCGTCGCCGTCGCCCACGTCGTTGAAGAGGCCTTCCAAGGCCGCTCCGAACTGGACGACGAACTCCTACACAAGGACGTCCGCCAGGTCTTCTACGACCTGCAAAGCGAGAAGATCCTCGACGTCCGGCGCGAAGAGGTCCGCGTCGACGGCATCGATCGCCGCCAGTACCTCTGGCGCATCCGCGACGACGTTGCGGCCGATGTTCCGGCGCCGATCGAGGCCGATCCAGCGGAGCGCCTGTACCGCCGCCTCGACGACGAAGCCTGGGAACGCCGCCGCGTCCCGCAATAGGGCGTGTCGAGGCCGGAAGCGCGGTTCGGCTGATTCCAGTCCGTGCGGCCTATGGCTATTGGTAGCCGGGTGGCGGCGGGGGAGGCGGCCGGTTGCGGTTCAACGCCAGGTCGCGCCGCATCTGGGTGTCCATGCGGGCGCCGTGCAGCAGGCCCCGCCATGCGAAGACGGTCAAGGCGAGGCTGAACAGGCTGGCGAGCCCGAGGGCCAACTTGTCGCCCACGCTGAACGGGTCCGGGCCCGGGAAGAGCGCCTTGTACGGAGCATCGGGCGGCGGCTGGTACCCGCCGAGGACCAGGAGCGTGTAGGGGACGACGGCGAGGCTGGCGATGAGGCCGAAGATGACCATGCCGACGAAGGCCCGGCTGGGGACCGCCACACCGCAGGGTCGTCTTGCCGGGGCCTAAGTCTTTCGTTTCCAGTTCCCCACGCCGGATCGTCCCGCGGCGCTTGCTTCTTCAACTTCCGGCTCTTCGTTTGCGGCATATGGGCCACCTCTTCGGCACCAATGGCGTGCGTGGGTTCGTCAACGACACCTTGACCCCCGAGATGGCCCTCCGCCTCGGCAAGGCCGTCGGCTCCTGGCTCAAGCCGGGGCAACGCCTTGCCATCGCCTCGGACGCGCGTCAGTCGCGGGACATGTTCAAGGCGGCTTTCTGCGCCGGCGTGCAGGCCACCGGCGTCCACACCGTCGACCTCGGAATCGTGCCCAGTCCCGGCATCCAACTCTACGTGCGCGACAAGAAATTCGCGGCTGGCGCCATCGTCACCGCGAGCCACAACCCTCCGGAATACAACGGCATCAAACTCGTTGCGCCCGATGGAACCGAGACGTCGCAGGATGAGGAAGGCGCCGTCGAGGCGCTCTACGATTCGCAGACGTTCCGCTTGGTCAAGTGGGACCAGGTCGGCACCCATTCGTTCGACCCGACCGCCGTGCGCCACTACCTCGACGCCGTCCTCAAGCAAGTCGACGTCGCAGCCATCAAGAAAGCGAAGTTCACCGTCGTGCTCGACCCCGGCGGCGGCGCGGGTTGCGTCTCCGCCCCCGTTCTCATGAAGGAACTGGGCGTCAAAGTCATCCCGCTGTCCTGCGAGCTCGATGGCGCTTTCAAGGACCGCCCGTCGGAGCCCAGCCCCGCCAACGCCAAGCGCTGCATGGAGGCCGTGAAGTCCGGCAAGGCCGACCTCGGCATCCTGCAGGACGGCGACGCCGACCGCGCCGTCTTCATCGACGAGAAGGCCAACTACGTCTGGGGCGACACGACGCTCGCCCTCGGCTGCCTGCACGAGCTCAAGCGCCACAAGAAGGGCGCCATCGTGTGCACGGCGGTGTCCAGCAGCACCTGTGTCGCCGACGCGGTGCGCATGGGCGGCGGCAAGCTGGAGTGGACCGTCGTCGGCTCGCCCATCGTGGCGCGCGAGATGCTGCGCCTCAAGGCGGCCTTCGGCGGCGAGGACAACGGCGGGCTCATGTTCACGCGCCACCAGGTCTGCCGCGACGGCCTCATGGCGATGGCCTTCATGCTCGAGCTCATGGCGAAGACCGGCAAGCCGTTCTCCGCTCTCGTGGCCGAGATTCCGCGCTACGCCTTGGCCAAGGACAAACTCCCGGTGCCGGACGCGCAGAAACAAGAACTCCTCGTGCGCATCCGCGCCGAATTCGCCAAAGTCAAGGAAGTCCGCGAGGTCGACGCCCGCGACGGCGTGAAGGCCTACTTGCCGCAGGGCTGGGTCCTCGTGCGCCCGTCCGGCACCGAGCCCATCTTCCGCATCCAGGCCGAGGCGAAGACCGAGGCCGAGGCGAAGGCGCTCACCGACCGCTTCAAAACACTCGTCGCCGACCTGCTGGTCGCCAAATCCCCGTCCACCGGCATGGTCAAGGCACAAGTCAGCGGCAAGGGCCGGGCCAAGGCTCGCTGAAGCCCGGGTCCTGCATCACGTCGAGCACCAAGCCGCCGACGCGGCCTAGCATGCCGGAATCCAGGTTCTCCAGCGTGTCATGCGTGGTGTGCCAGTAGGGCGGGAACCCGCGACCGAAGTCGATGAGGTCGACCGCCGGGATGCCTGCCTCCGTGAACGGGACGTGGTCGTCTTGGACATTGCGCGTCGTCCCCGGAAAGTTCTCCGCCAGCCCGTGGGCGGCGGCCCTGGCGTGCAACAAATCGACGAGGTTCGGGTCACAGGCCACGCTGTGCGATTCGCGGATGAATCGCGCATTCGGGTCCCCCACCATGTCGAGGAGAAGCATGCGGTCAACCGCCCCGTCGTCCAACTGGTCCACGAAGCCGAGGCTTCCGGCCAGCGGGTGGCAATCCTCGAAGCCATCCTCGCCGTCGAAGAAGACGATTTGGACCGTGTACGGCAAGTCGACGCCGGCCAATTCGCGCATCAATTGCAGGAGGACGCCGACGCCGGAGGCGCCGTCGTTGGCCCCCAGCACGGGTTGTGACGGGTCGTCTTGCGTGGCGTTGCGCTTGGATTCCCAGTGGGCGCCGAGGGCGAACGTCCTGTCGCCGGGGCCGGTCCGCGTCGCCACGAGGTTGCTGAAGGTGAGGTCGGCGACGTGTTCCCGTTCCGCCGGGCTGCAGTAGGACGCGGAGTCGGCGTAGAACGACGCCTCGCCCTTGTCGAGGGCCAGGTACTCGGCCCCGGTCAGGTTCTGCCACGCGAACGCCCAACCGCTGACCTGCATCGCATCGTGCAGCCGTTCGGCGGCTTCTCGGTGCGCGGGCGTCCCCGGCACGCGGAAGGCGGGCGACCCGTCCGCCGCCGTGACCAAGTCCGCGGCGAACGACAAGGCCGCCACGCCGTCGAAACCGGCGTCGGGCGCCGTCGAGGAAGAAGTATTGGACGGGCCGCCAGGTTCGCTGCCGCAACCCGCCAGGAGGAGGGCGAGGATGAGGACTGCGGCGATGCGCACACACCGGCCACCAGGCGCCGGACCTTCACCTTTGTGAAGGCCCCACTCCCTGCCCGGGCCGTGGGAATCGACCTCGGCGACATCGTGGTGCGCCGCCCAGCCACGATGGCCGACTACGCCGGCAAACGCATCGCCTTCGATGCCTGGAACATCCTCTACCAGTTCCTCGCCAGCATCCGCGCCCCCGACGGCACGCCGCTCAAGGACAAGGAAGGGCGCGTGACAAGCCACCTCGCGGGGACCCTCTACCGGACGGCGAGCCTGGTCGAGGCCGGCATCAAGCCAATTTTCGTCTTCGACGGCGAGCCGCATCCCCTCAAGGCCGAAACTCTCGCCGGCCGGGCGGCCCGCAAAGTCGTGGCGGAGCAACAGTTCCAGGACGAGACGGCTGCCCTCGACGCGCGCAAGGCCGCAGGCGAGGAGTTGACGGACGAGGATTACCAGACGGCGCGCAGCAAGGCGCAGCAAACCAGTCGCCTCACCATTCCCATGGTGCAACAGGCGACGGACCTCCTCAAGGCCCTCGGAGTCCCCGTCCTGCAGGCCCCCGGCGAAGGCGAGGCTCAGGCATCGTGGATGTGCCAGCAGGGGCTCGTGCACGCCGCGTGCAGCCAGGACTACGACGCCATCCTGTTCGGCACGCCGCGGCTGGTGCGCAACCTCTCCGTCGTGGGGAAACGCAAGCTGCCCGGCAAACAGGTCTGGGTCGACGTGCAACCAGAGGAGATCGGCCTGAAGGAATCCCTGGACGGCTCCGGCCTCACGCGCGAGCAGCTCATCGACGTCGCCCTCCTCGTCGGGACCGATTTCCACCCCGGCATCGACGGCATCGGCCCGAAGAAGGGACTGGCCCTGGTGAAGAAAGAGGGCTCGCTTGAGGCCCTCCTCGACCGGTTGGCGGCCAACCCCGCGTCCGCCTCGTCGGCCGTTGAACGAAGCATCCTCGAGCAGCACGAAGCGCTCGCCGACCGCGACACGGTGCGCAAGATCTTCCTTGAGCCGGCGCACGTCCCCGTCAAGATTGAGGACCTGGAGATGCGGATGCCCGATGCACCGGCCGTGCGCCGCATGATGGTCGACCTGCACGGCTTCTCCTCCGACCGCGTCGACACGGCCCTCGAACGGTTTGCTGCCGCGCGCAAGAAAATGGGGCAGAAGACCTTGTTCTGAGAAATCTAGACCAACTAACAAGGAACCCACGGAAACCCACGGAACGGCTACTCCTGGGTGTTCCATGCATTCCGTGAGCTCCTTTTCCAGGCGGCAAGGGGTCGGCACGGCTTTCAAGCACCTCCCGGGTTAAGGGCCGACATGCGGGTCTGTCTCGGCGGCACGTTCGAGCCGTTCCATGCCGGCCACGAGGCCCTTCTGTCGGCCGCCGCGCAGTCCGCGTCCGAGGTCTTCGTCGGCATCACCGACGGCAAGCTCGCCCAGCGCGAGGGCCGCAAGGTGTCGAAGTGGGAGAACCGGGCCTCCGCCGTGGAGGCCTTCCTGCGTAAGGCGGGCTACAAGGGGTCTCTCGTCACACGCGCGCTCAGTGACCCGATGGGCCCCGCAGCCAGCGGCCCTTACGACGCCATCGCGGCCAGCCCCGAGACCGTGCGCGGCGCGGAAGCCATCAACGCCGCACGCTTCGCCGCCGGACTTCCCCCGCTTGCGCTCATTCGCGTCCCCCACGTTCTCGGCGAAGACCTTCTTCCCATCAGCGGCACGACCGTCGCCGACGGCCGCATCGACGCGCATGGCAAACGCCTCAAGCCGGTCCAGGTCGCCGTCGGTTCCGCCAACCCCGTCAAGGTCGCCGGCATCGGCGCCGAACTCGGCCGCATCCTCTCGGGCAACCGCTCGGGCAAGGACGGAATCCGGACGGATGTCCGGCCGTTCGACGTCGGCTCCGGCGTGCCCGAGCAGCCGCGCGGCGCGCAGACCCTGGAGGGCGCCCGCAACCGCGCCCGGCGGGCCCGCGAGGCATGGCCCGGTTGCGACTACGCCGTCGGCCTCGAGGCCGGCCTTATCCGCTATCCCGAGGAGAAAGGGCACCTCGAGGCGCAGGCCTGCGTCGTCATCGACCGCAACGGTTGGGAGACGCACGGCTGGGGCCCCGGCTTCGAGTACCCGGCGTGGCTGACCGAAGGCGCGCTGCGCGGAACGATGGTGTCGGAGATTCTTGGCCCGGTCGCCAACGACCCGCGCATCGGTTCGACGACGGGTGCGATTGGCTATCTCACCGAGGGTCGCTTCGACCGAGCACAACTTACCCAGATGGCCGTGCTCATGGCCTTTCTGCCGCGTTTCAAACGCGATTTGTACCTTGGGCCGGCGCCCGCCTAGAGACCGAGCCGCTTGCGCTGCACCGCAGGCAGATGCCGCGTGGCCTCGCGCAGTGTAAGGCCTGACACGCGGTCGAGATGCGCGGCCAGGAAGGCCACGACATCGTGCGGCCGCGCCCGGCTCGCATCGCGCAGGGCCCATCCCAGGGCCTTGCGGATGAAGAAGCGCTCCTCCGCCGAGGGGGCCTCGTCGAGCCAGCGTGCTTGGTCCTCCAGGTGCGTGGCTGCCAGGGCCGTCCACAGCGGCCAATCGCCATCGCCGCGGGCCAAATCGCGGTGCATCGTAAGGAGGGCTGCGCGCCGCATCCAGAAGTCCGGGTCGCGTGACCAGCGCGAGAGTATCCTTCGGCGCAGCGACGGCGCGCGGGCGAGCACGTCGGCCACGGCGTATGGCGCCAGGTTGTCCATGAGCGCCCAGGCGCGGCAAGCCCGCAGCAGCCGTTCCAGCCACACCAGGTCCGAGGCCCGCAGGATCTCACTGCGTCGCTGCAGCATCACGGTGGACATCAGGCGGGCCTCGAAGACGCCGGTGGACCACAGCGCCTCGGCGATGGCCCGCAGGGCGGCGCGGTCGAGACTCCGATGGTTGCGCAGCCACGCCTCGGCGAGGCGTCGCACGACGGGGACGGAGGCCCCCGTGAAGGCGAGTTGCGACCGCATGTAGCGCTTCGCGCCCGCGGCCCGCTCGGCCGTGCCCCGGGCCTGCAGCGCCTCGAGCAGGAGCGTGGCGTTTCGCCGCGCGTCCATCCGGTCCTATTCCCTCAGTCCCGTGATGAGGCGTCCAATGATGAGGCGCTGGATCTGGTTGGTGCCCTCGTAGATGCCGAGGATCTTCGAGTCGCGCCAGTAGCGCTCGACGGGGTAGGCGTCCGTGTAGCCGTTGGCGCCGTGCACCTGGATGGCGTCTTCGCAGACCTTGACGGCCATCTCGCTGACGAAGAGTTTCGCTCGGCTGACGGCCAGCGTCCACTCGTCGCGGGTGATCTCGCCGCGGTCGAACGCCTCGCGCGCCTTGGCGGCTTGCCAAACGAGGAGACGCCCGGCCATGACTTGGACGTCCATGTTGGCCAGCATCTCTTGGACAAGCTGGAAGTTGCCGATGGGCCGCCCGAACGCCTCGCGCTCCGCGGCGTACTTCAGGCTCGATTCGTAGGCGGCTTGGGCGATGCCGACGCCGCCGGCGGCGACGGAGAGGCGGCCGTGGTTGAGGACGTGCATGGCGTTCTTCCAGCCGTCGCCCTCGTTGCCGATGAGGTGGTCGGCGGGAATCTTGCAGTCGTTGAACGCCAGCGTCGCCGTTGGGCTGGAGCGCAGGCCGAGCTTGCTGGTGGTCTCGACGCCGATGCACTCGAAGCCGGGCGTGCCTTTCTCGACCATGAAGCAGCTGATGCCGCGGTGCTTGAGGTCCTTGTTCGTCTTGGCGTAGACGATGACGTAGTCCGCGAGTCCGCCGTTCGAGATCCACGCCTTGCCGCCGTTGAGGACGTAGTGGTCGCCCTTGCGCACGGCAGTCGTCTGCATGCCAGCCGCGTCGGAGCCCGAGCCCGCTTCCGTGAGCGCCCAGGCACCGAGCTTCTTGCCGGAGGCCATGTCGGGAAGCCACTTCTTCTTCTGCTCGGGGCTCGCGAAATACTTCAGGGTCGAGCCGCACAAGGAGCCGTGCACCGAAATGCTGGTGCGCAGCGATGAGCAGCCCTTGGCCAGTTCTTCGGTGAGGACGGCGTACGCGACGGCGTCGAGGCCGCCGCCGCCGTACTCTTCTGGAAACGGCGCACCGAGGAGGCCCTGGTCGGCCATCTTGACGTAGATGTCGTGCGGGTGGTCGCCGGCGCGTTCCCAATTGCGCACGTCGTCGGGGGTGATGTGCCGGGACACGAACTCGCGGGTCATCTGCTGGATGAGGCGCTGCTCGTCCGTGAGGGTGAAATCGACGGCCACGGCGGCGCGAAGCCGGGAACGGATAAAGTCGGGCGGTCCGACGTCAGGCTGTCGGGAAGGCGGAGTCGACGACGCCGTTGGCCTCTTCAGGCGGAGAGACGCGGTCGGCGAGCTTCTGCAGCACGATGGCCGTCGCCGCAGTAATCGCGATGGGCACCAGCACATGCTTGACCGCAAACTTCCCGATTCCCCACACAAGGCGTCCGAGCATTGGCCCACAGTTGGTCGGCTTGGTATTTGGCTTGTGGCCCCGAACGCGCTGCGGGCTGAATCCCCCCGGTTTGCCGGTGGTTCCAGGAGAGTCGCGCGGCCATCCAGGAAGGGCTATCAAGGGAAGCCCCGTCGTGAATGTGCGGTTCTGTACAATGGTTGCAGCGTCCAATCCCAAGGGCAAAGGCCTCGGCGAACGCACCCGCAAGGCCGCCCGCAAGGCCGGCGACTGGGTGGCGGCCGCGGCGGAGGCGGTCTCCGGGGTCGGCCCCATCGGCACCGGGTCCCCGCAACGCTTGAGCCAGGGCCAGGTCAGCGATTACGAGGTCTACATGGGCACGGAGGCTCTGCTCAAGCTGCAGAAGCCCGAGGACCAGATGGTCCACCACGACGAGCTGATGTTCCAGGTCGTCCACCAGAGCTTCGAGCTATGGTGCAAGCTCGTCCTTTTCGAACTGAAGTCGGTCGGCAAGCTCCTCGACGAGGACCGCGTCATCGAGGCCTACCCGCTGGTGCAACGCTGCACGCAAGCCGTCAAACTCAACACCGAGGCCATGCACGCCCTCGAGACCATGACGCCGTGGGACTTCCACGTCATCCGCGCAGCCCTCGGGCAAGGATCGGGCGCCGAATCGCCGGGGTTCCGCCTCATCCAACAGAAGGCCCCCGTGTTGTGGCCGAAGGTCGAAGCCCTGCTCAAGCGCCGCAAGACCGACCTCCTCACCGTCTACACCAACCCTGCGAAGCACCCCGACCTGTTGCGGCTGCTGGAGCACATGACGGACTTTGACATGTTCTTCCACATCTGGCGCCTCAACCACCTCGCCATGGTCAAGCGCGTCATCGGCCGCGACGTCAAGAGCCTCAAGGGCTACGCCGTGCACCAACTCGAATCCGACGTGAACGGGGTCTTGTGGCCGGCGTTGTGGAAGGTTCGCAACCACGTCACCGACCGCGCGGGGACGAGCCCGGCGTAGCGGCCGGCAGCTCCGCGAGTCATTTGTGCCGTGGATGGCCCTTGACTAACTGTTCTTCCCCAGCCGCTGGTCTGCGCGTGCCGCGTTGGCGGAACGCACGGCCTTCTTGGCGGCGGTCAGGGCGGCGGCCGGCTTTGGCGCGGCCTTGAGCGCTCCGTTGGCCGCGCCTTTGGGAGGCTTCGCGGCGATGGGCTCTTGCGAGAACGTCCGGATGAGGTCGGTGCGGGTCACGATGCCTTGCACGACGCCGGACTTGTCGACGACGGGCAATGCCCCGACGTGGTTGTCGAGCATGTGCTTGGCTGCCTGCTTCGCCGTCATCTCCGGGTTTCCAGTGACGACTTGGCGGCGCATGTAGGGCCCGACTTCGAGGTCGCGGATGTTGGCTTTCTGCACGTGGGCGTCGGCGCCCTTGAAGTCGGCGAAGGCGATGGCGATCTCGTGCTCGGCGATGATGCCGGAGATTCTGCCGCCTTCGAGGACGGGCAGGCGGGCGATGTCGTTGTCCAGGAGGAGACGCCGCGCATGCACGAGGCGTTCCCCGGGGCTGACCGAGTGCAGTTCCGTCTTCATCAGGGTCGACAGCGCCGCGTTGGACTTGACGAGCGCCAGGAGGTTGGCCTTGGTCACGACGCCGACGAGTTTCTTGCCTTGGACGACGGGGATCATGGTGAGGCCGGGTTTGCCGACGTCGGCCAGGAGGACCTCGAGGGCTTCGTCGGGGTGGGCGACGATGAAGTCCTTCTCCATCACGCCGGAGGCGTGCAGGCGCGACGTCTGCAGGCCGCGGTTGTGTTCGCGGCCGAGCTTGTCGGCAATTTTCCCGTCGGTGATGATTCCGACGAGGTTGCCGTCCTCGGTCACGGGGATCTTGGTGATCCGGTGCTGCGCCATGAGGGCAAGCACGTCCTTGAGGCTGCGGTCCTTGTCCACGGTCACTAGGTCTTTTGACATCACATCACGAACATTCATGGGGGTCCCTCGTAGGGTGGTTTCAGGGGGTCAACGGGAAAGGGGTCGCAGCTGCCGGTTGAAGCCGGGGCTGGGCAACGCGGTCGTGGGGATGGGCCCAGGAGGGGCCAAGAGAAGCGGATTCCGGAGATCGCGGAACACGCAGCCCTCAGTATGCGTGCTTGAGGGCTTAAGGCTTGGGCGCAAACGAGCGCCGCTGGACAGTTTTGCGGGATTCTTGTTCGTCATGGAAGCGGGATGGTCTCTTGGGCCTTTGACCCATTTTGCACTTTCACCGCCCTCTCCGCCCCGTCCATGAACCCGGCGCCGGAGTGTCCGTCGTGGTCCTCGACCCCAGCATCGCCCTCTCAATCGGTGGCACGGCAATCCCGTCGGGCGCGAACCCCAAGCCGCGAGTCGAGGTGGCCACAAAATCGGCGGAATCCAATTCCGCCGGGCAATCTGGCAAATCCACAACGAAGAAACGCAAGGTGAACACCAGCAGCAAGGGCACCGCCATCGAACTGGCCGCCATCAAGGTCCTCGAGGCGGAGGGCTACAAGGTGCACCGTTGCGTCCGCACCGGGGTCAAGCGCGGCCCCTTCTACTTCAGCCAAAGCAATGACATCTTCGGTTGCATCGACCTCGTCGCCAAGAAGCGGGGGGAGCGCACGCGGTGGATCCAAGTCACGGCCCATTCAGGGATTGGCCAGAAGAAGAAGGACCTCGACGAAGTGCCATGGGACCCGGTGTACGACTCCGTGGAGATCTGGCGCTGGGTCGGCGGCAACAGCCGCAAGCACAAAGTCAGCGGCGCTTGGCTGGAACGGCAGTACTTCCAGGTCTACCATTTCGATGAGGCCTACGTCCTCGACAAAGACAAGCGCATCCCGCTCACCACTCCCGTTCCAACGCCGGGCGGTGTTGCGACATGACCCCCTCCGCAAGCCATGCGGTTGGATCCGCAATCCCTTCGTCCCTCGAACAGCTCGACGGCGTCGGCCCGCAACTGGCTGACGCCCTGCGCAAGCGGTTCCGCACGGACGCCGCCGTCCTGGCCGCCGCCCGACGACTCGACGTCGCAAGCCTCGCCACCGTTGACGGCGTGAGCGAACGAAAAGCCGTCGACCTCATCCGCCAAGTCCTCGGCCTCGATCGGCGCGGACAGGAGTTCCTCGCGACCCCCGCCGCCCGGAAGCTGCATGACGAGGTCCTCGAACGACTTCTCACGTTTGCCAGCACGTCGCCCGGCAAGAACCGCCTCCGCCTCCTCGGCCCCCTCGCAACGCCGGAGGAAGCGTCCCTGCAAGCTGCGAAGGTCCTCCAGCACAAGGTGGCCGCCGCCGCGCTCGACCGCGACGCCGTGCGGGCCGCGCTGCGAAAGTTGGCCCGCCCCGCCGCTCCGCCCCCCCGCCTCGACCCGACGCGGCTCGTCGTCTGCGAGACGGACGAGTCGCACGACCGCCTGCTTTCCCTTGGCGCGCACCAATGGGTCACATTGGGCGGAGCCCGCGACCTGGAACGGGCCGCCGGCTTCGACCTCGTCGTCTACGTCTACGAGGACGGCATCGACCTCGATGGCTTCGATAACGTCATCGAGGCCCCTGCCTCGGCCGGCCTGGGCGAAGTCGCCCCGCACGCCAGCCTAGCCTGGTTCGCTCACAATCGCGCGGCCCTGGAATCATGCCAACGTCTGGCGGAGTTGTCAGGCAAGCCCAGCAAAGCCGGCGAGGCCTTGACGCTGCTCGGCGAGGCAACCAAGGCCACCGTGAGCCCGGCGCAGCTGCGCAAGCATGCCGAGGCCATCGCCAAGGACCTCGACGCCGAACTCAAGCTGCAAGTCGCCGGTTTGCAACTCTCTGGCCGCGACGTCCTCGACGCGCTGGGAAAGAAGATGCCCGCCGCGTTGCAGGCGGTCCTCGACACCGCTTTGATTGAAGCGCGTCGTCGTCTCCTCGAACGGACGGGTCATGACGCCCAACCCTTCGCCGCCGGCTTCCCGTTCGCCGTCGACGACGAGGAGCTTGACCGCCTGGAACAGCGCAGCGAGACCATCGGCCGCATGGAGGCCTTCCAGGCACAGGTCCGCCTCGCCCGCCGCCTCGACGCCCTGCGCCCTGGACTTGAGCAGGAAGCGGAGGGTTGGCTGGCCTTCGATGCCGAGTTCGCCCTCGGCTGTTTCGCCCTGGAGAACGACTTGCACGCCGCCACCTTCGGCGACGACCTTGCCTTCGACCATTCCGTCCATCTCGACTTGGCCGCCGACCCGTCGGCTCAGCGCATCGCGTACCGCCTCGGCGGAGCGCAGCCTGTTGCCCTGCTCACCGGTGCAAACTCCGGCGGCAAGACCACCCTCCTGGAACAAATCGGACAACTCGTTCTCATGGCGCGCCTCGGCCTCCCCGTCGTGGGCGTCGGGGTCCGTGTCCACGAC